>CAYUAW010000119.1:0-18449 GCA_964442485.1 uncultured Polyangiaceae bacterium | reverse complement strand
GTCGATTGCTGACATCCGCCGCGTTTATGTCGAAAACGACCTTCGGTCGACGAGTCGCAGTCGACCGAGCTCATCGATGAGCTCGATGAAACGCGGATCGCACTCGAAAGAGGCACGAGTTCCGATGGCGCGCACCAACGAAGTCTGTATGCTATCGCCAACGAATCGCGCGGGCCCCATCGTGACGGAGGACGTCATTGACGGTCGCTATCCAGGATGTCCGTGGAGCAGTCGCTCGACGGGTCAGCGTTGCAAGTACGGGGTCGGTGTCGACGGCAAGCTTCCCCGAGATCTTCCAGCAAACGGCACCGCTCATGTGGAGGGTGCTCCGGCATCTCGGCGTGACAGCGGCAGACGTGCCGGACGTTTGCCAGGAAGTGTTCCTCGTCGTCCATCGCAGGCTCCCCGAGTACGACGCAGGAAAGTCATCGCTGCGAACATGGATCTATGGGATCTGCTTGCGGGCTGCTTCGCAATACAGGCGGCGTACTCGACGACTTCGTGAGGTCCCCGAACCGGAGACGCACCAGAGATCCGTCATGGCGGACCAGGAGGACGAGCTCGAACGCAAGCGCGCACGGGAGTGGCTCCATCGCGCTCTCGAGCAGGTCGATGAGAGCGATCGGATCTTCTTCGTTCTGCACGAGATCGAGGAGCTGTCGATGAAGGAGATCGCCGCGGTGGTCGGCTGCCCCCTGCAGACCGGTTACTCCAGGCTTCACCGTGCGCGTCGCGAGGTGGAGAAGGCATTCAGGGCTGTTGCGAGCGAAAAGCGCAGATGACGAGGCACGTCGAATCAGCCGGCGAAGGCCCTATCCCCCGCCCGCACAGCTGTCCTCGATGGACGCTCTCAGTGGCGAATGCGGCGCGCCTTGCAGGAAACGACGCGCGAGCTTCCTGGCCTCAGCCGTCCGATGCGTCGCGCACAGGCAGAGCACCGTCAGCGCGTCGCGCTCGGGCGCGACCTGCGAGCGCGGGAAGCGCTGGCGATGTTCCGCGAGCAGGGCGAGGGCCGATGTGGCATTGCCGGCACGCCATTTCGCCTGCGCGTCGTGAAGCAGATCCAGCTCTTCGGAAAGTGTGGCGTGGACGCCGGTCGCTCGGGCGCCCGGCGAGACCGCCCGCGGCGCAGCGAGCTCAGCAGCAGGGACGGACGTCTCTGTTTCGTGCGCCGAACGCCGCGCCACGACTCCGTTGCCCTGCGCGGGATTCTCTGGAGTCGCGGGGTCCGTCGCGACGGCTGCCGGCGCCTCCTGCACGGCGCTCCGGTGCGGCGCGTGCCACGCGCGCCAGCCGACGACGCCAGCGGCGCCCACGAATGCCAGAAGCACGACGCCTGCCCACTTCGCGGCCAGGGCAGTTCCGACCACCTTCGTGGCTGCTCCGCTGCTCGTGGCGTGCGCGGTGCTCCCGCTGAGCAGCAGGGCACTTCCGAGCAGTCGTCCCACACGCGCCTTGTCCGCGGAGGTCGGCGTGCGCGCTTGCCGGGCGAGCTCCAGGATATTTCGCGCGTCCGCGTCGAGTTCCGTCATGTTTCCCTCCGGGCTGCGGCGCGATAGCGCTCGAGCCCCCGCTGAAAAGCCTTGCGTGCAGCCTTCAACCTCGTCTGCACGGTGTTCTCGTTGGTGCGTGTGAGCTCGGCTATCTCGCGCGTGGTGAGCTGCTCGAGCTCGTAGAGGACGAACACCTCGCGGTGCGGAAAGCTCATCTTCTCGAGCAGCGATTCCACGAGCTCCGCCGCCGCGCGCCGCTCGAGGTCCTCGGCGGGGTTCTCCGCGCTCTCGAATGCGTGGTCGTCGAGCGTCTCCTGGCCGGTCGCCTGGTTGCCGCGCTTCTTCACGTGGTCGGCGACGACGCGCCGCACGATGCCGGAGAGCCAGGTGCGCAGCGTCGAACGCCCCTCGAACTCCGGGAGCTTCCTGTGCACGACGAGGAAGACCTCTTGAACGACGTCGTCCATCGCCGCCGCGGGCACGCCCCGGTTCGCTGCGGCCCGCCACACGAACGCGAAATACGTATCGTACACCTGACGGAACGTCAGTCGCACCGCTGCGGCTTCGTTCAGGGCCTCGGAGAGATCCGGGCTCGAGAGCATGGAGCCGTGTTCCGTCATCGTGATCGGCGTCTCTGCACGTTATCGAAACCGTACCATCCGGACCTCGGTCGCGCCCTACTTCCCGTAGACGCGGACGTAGTCCACCGTCATCGTTTGCGGAAACATGGTCGTTCCGTCGGGTGACCCCGGCCACTGGCCGCCGACGGCGACGTTCAAGAGGAGGGAGAAGGGGTGATCGTAGACCCACTTCTTGCCTGCGGGCACGTCGGTGGGCGTGCGCGTTTCGTAGAGGTGATCGTCGACGTAGAAGCGGATCACGTTCGTCTCCCACTCGATGGCGAAAATGTGGAAGTCGTCCGCGAATTTCCCTCCGTTCGGCAGGGTGTACGCCGCGCCGAGCGGATTGGCACCGGAGTAGCCAGGACCGTGCAGGCTGCCGTGCACGATCGACGGTTCCTTGCCGATGTTCTCCATGATGTCGATCTCGCCGCAGGTGGGCCACCCCGCGGTGCCGATGTCGTTGCCGACCATCCAGAACGCCGGCCAGATCCCCTGGCCCTTCGGGATCTTGATGCGCGACTCGAAGCGCCCGTACGCATGCTCGAACTTGCCGCTGCTCTCGAGGCGCGCGGACGTGTAGTCCTTGCCCATGTACGACTCCTTCTTGGCCGTGATCACGAGCGAGCCGTTGCCGTCCATCGCCGCGTTGTCGGTGCGGTTCGTGTAGAACTCGAGCTCGTTGTTGCCGAAGCCGTCGCCCTTGTTCACCATGTTCCACTTGGTGGAGTCGACCGCCGTCCCCTTCGCGCCGTTGAACTCGTCGCTCCACACCAGCGTCCAGCCGGGCAGGTTGGGCGCTCCGCCGTTGCTCGCGCCGCCGCTGCCGGCCGAGCCGCCATTGCCGTTGCCGCCGTTGTTTGCGCCGCCTGCGCTCCTCGTGCCACCGTTGCCGTTGCCGCCGTTGTTTGCGCCGCCTGCGCTCGTCGCCCCGCCGTTGCTGGCGCCGCCCGCACCGTAGTTGCCCGCGCCGCCGCTCCCGGAGCCGTTGCCGTTGCCGCCGTTGTTCGCGCCGGCGGTGTTCGTGCCGCCGCCCGTGCTCGTCGCGCCGCCGGACCCCGATGCCGTGCCGGCAGAGCCCGACGACCCGCCGCCCCCGCCGCTGCCGAGCGCGCCGCCGTCGGGTGAGGGAGCACCGTCGTCACTCGAACCGCAGTGCAGGCAGAGGGCTGCCGCCGCGAGGAACGCGGCTGAAAGTCGTCGATCAGTGGCGAGTCGTCGTTGCATTCGCTTCTCCGTGGCTCCCGGCAGGCTCACGTCAAAAGCTCGGGGATGATCCCCGAGCTCGCTCCGAACGACGCGTCCGAACCCCCGAACACCTTCTGGATCAGAGTGAGATGGACGTCCGCTATGCGTGTCTCGTTCGCGAAATCGAAGTGCTGGTTCGTCTTCAGCACGGTGCCCTGCGCGGTCTTGCCGCCGCCGCCGATGAGCGCGATGGGCAGGTTCTGCGCATCATGATTGCCCCCGTGCATGCCGCTCGCGAACGTGATGACGGTGTTGTCGAGCGCGTTGCCGGCGGCGCCCTCCTCGATGGCGAGGAGCCGGGACGCGAGCTCGGACGCCTTCTGCGCGTTCCACCAGCCGATGGTCGCGAAGCCGTTGTTGCGATCGCCTGCGTGCTGTAGCCCGTGATACCCGGCGACCTTGGCCGTGCCCGGGGTCGAGCCCGTGTCGGTGAACTTGCGCTCCGTGATGAAGTCGTAGACGAAGTCACTGCGAGCATCGTCCAGCATGAAGCTCACGACGCGCGTGATGTCGCACTTCACCGCCATCGTCACGAGGTCCATCATGAGCTGCGCGTGTGCCTCGCGGCTGTACCCCTGCGGCACGTTGCCGACGCTGTACACGGCCGTCGGTCGCGCGATCGGCGTGCACGCCACTGCCGTCGACGACATCGCCGGATCCGCGACGCGCTTCTCCAGGTCGCGCGTCGATGTGAGGAACTGATCGAGCCGCGCGCGGTCGCTCACGCTGAGTTTCTTCTGCAGCCCGCTCGCGTTCTCCAGCACGTAGTCGAGGGCGCTCTTCTTGAGCGCGCGCCGCCGTGCTGCCGCCGGATCCTGCGTCGCGCCTGCGGGAGTCGGGATGCCGGCGACGAGCCGGTCGAAGACGGCTTGCGGGTTAACCGTCTTGTACAGGGGCTCGGTCGCGCTCTTCCACGACATGCTGCGCGAGTGCTGCCCGGGCAGGCCGTCCGTCGAGGAATCGAGAGTCGAGAGCCCCACCTGGATGGAGGGCAGGGGATTCGACGTTCCGATGTGGTTCGCGATCACCTGGTCGACGGAGATGCCGTTGTTCGCGCTGCCGCTGCCGCTCGGCTTCACGCACGTCCAGGTCGACGCTGCGCAGTTCGAGTGGCTGGGCTCGACGTGGCCGCCGAAGGGCGCGTAGTTCGACACGTTGCTGAGCACGCTGACGTACTGCTTCACGGGCGCGAGCGGCTCGAGGATCGGCGAGAGCGTCCATGCGTTGCCCGCGCCGGCCCCGGTCGGCTTCCAGAACTCCGCCGTGCCGTTCGGGAAGTACAGCATCACGTAGCGCTTGACGGCGCTCGCCGCCTGCGCACGCGCCGTGCGCGGCGCGAGCGTCTCGAGCCAGGGGAGGGCGAGCGCGACGCCGAGCCCGCGGAGCGCCGTCCGGCGCGAGATGGCACCGCCACTCATTGCTCTGCTTCTCCTCGCCGTGAACGGAAGGGGTCGCTCAGGACGATCTGCTTCACGAGCGACGCGAGACCGAGGCCGTCGGACGTCCACGTCGACTGGATCTTCTGGGTGTACGAGGCGTCGGAGGCGACGATCTCGCGCGACAGGGCGTACGTCATCATCTTGCGGGTCACGCAGTCGAGGAGGCGCGTGTCCCTCGACAGGGCGTCGGTGAGCTGGGACAGGCCCACGAACGGCGTGCCATCGGGCAGCGTGCCAGAGGCGTCGATGGCGTCGCCGTTCGGGTAGTTCATGCGGTACTTCCCGATGGCGTCGAAGTTCTCCAGGCCGAGCCCGATGGGGTCGAGCACCTTGTGGCAGGAGGCGCACACCGGATCGACGCGATGCGCCTCGAGACGCTGCCGCACGTTCTCCGATTGCAGCATGGAGGGATCGGCAGATGCCGAGTCGAGCTTCGGCACGTTCGGCGGCGGAGGCGGGATGTCCTGGCACAGCAGGTTCTCGAGCACCCACTTCCCGCGCAGCGTGGGCGCGGTGCGATACGAGTAAGACGTGAGCGTGAGGAAGCTCGCGAGCCCCACGAAGCCGCGTCGTGCGTCGCTGGTGTTCGTCACGCGGGACGGCCCCGTGCCGCTGCCGGCGCTGATCCCGTAGAGCGCAGCGAGCGGCGCATCGACGAAGTTCACGTCGGCGGTGAAGAAGTCCTTCATCCCGCGGCCACCGGACAGAAATTCACGGAAGTAGGCGAGCCCCTCGGCGACCATCGAACTCCTGAGCTGCTCGCTCCAGCCTGGGAACACTGTGGGATCGACCTGATGGCTCGCAAGATCGCGAAGGCCGAGCCACTGCCCCGCGAAGCTCGAGACGAAGGCGCTCGCCCGCGCGTCGGCGAGCATCCGGTCGACCTCGGCGGAGAGCGCGCCCGGATCGTTCAGGGTGCCCTTCGCGGCCGCGCCGAGGAGCTCCGTGTCGGGCATCGTGCTCCAGAACAGGTACGACAGCCGCGACGCCATCTCGTACGGACCCACCGGGTGCGCATCGGTCGAGGCAGGGTTCGCGTCAATCTCGACGCGATAGAGGAACGGCACCGAGGAGAGCATTGCCGTGACGACCTGCGCGATGCTGCCGTTGAAGTCTGCGCCGCTCGCGAGAGCGTCCGTGGCGAGCGTCGTCAGGCGGTCGACCTCCGCCGTCTCGAGCGGCCGGCGCCACGCCTTGAGCCCGAAGTCCGAGATGATCTTGCGCGTGCACGCGGTGTCGGTGCCGGAGCTCGGGGCGCAGGTGACGACGCGGGCGCGCAGCGTGGCGTCGGCGAACGCCTCGGTGACGAGCGCGTCGGCGGCGTCGGAGTACTGCTCGTACTGCGCGTCGGTCATGCCGAAGGCGCTGGCGATGTCGTCGAAGCCGAACAGCTTCTCGTCCTCGATGAACGACTTACCCGGTGTCGACACGACACCGAGCAGATCGTGCACGGTGTTGTCGTACTCGGTGTTGTTGAGACGATGGATCGCGACGCGGTTCACGTCGGGCGCCGCCGTGGTGCCGTCCGGCGATGTTCCCCCGGGTCCCGTCACACCTGGAGTCGAGCCCGGCGTTCCTGTTCCACCCGTCGCGCCCGCTGATGGCGCCGCTCCCAGTGACCCCGAGCCCGAACCGCCGTGCAGGGCGCCGATCTCCCCCTGGCAAGCGAACGCAAGCGCGGCCGCGCCGGCGAGCGCGGCCCGCCCGAGGGTCCTCGAATCACTGGAAGCCGTTGGTCTTTTCGCCATTCGCCCGCGAGGCCTGGGAGGGGCCTCGAGGTCGGTAGTGGCGATGGCTGCGGTCTTTCGTGTCGGAAAGAGACGGAGGACGTCACCGTGATTTCAGGAGAGCCCTCAGGTCGCGAGGAGCCGGCGCTCGCGCCGGCTCCTGCCACGAGCTTCCGGCTGCGGAACGGCAGATCACGATCCGCGAAAGAGACCCCAACCCACGGAAATCTCGGCGAACCCGAGCGCCCGCTGTCAATCAAAACGCGAAGGTCGAGCTACACTATCGGTCGGCCCTAGGTCTGGTCTCTCCAATACGGCGCCCGCAGCTCTCGCTTCAAGATTTTGCCGATGGCGTTCTTCGGCAGCTCGTCGCGCAGCTCGACCGCGGCGAGCCGCTGGATCTTCCCGAGGCGCTCGTTGCAGAACGCGAGAAGCTCCGCGCTCGTCGCGGTCGCTCCCGGGCGGAGCACCACGAGGGCGATCGGCGTCTCGCCCCAGCGCGCGCTCGGGATGCCGATCACGGTGGCCTCGGCGACGTCGGAGTGGCGCAGCAGCACCGCCTCGAGATCCGTCGCGTAGATGTTGAAGCCGCCCGAGATGATGACGTCCTTCTTCCGATCGAGCAGGTAAAGGAAGCCGTCCTCGTCGAAGCGCCCGAGGTCGCCGGTCTTGAAGAACAGCGCGCCGTCGGCGACGAAGAGCATGTCGTTCGTGTCGTCCGCGCGGTTCAGGTATCCGTCCATCATGTTCGACGAGCGACCGATCACCTCGCCGGCCTGACCGGGCGGCACACGATTGCCGGCCTCGTCCACCACGCGCACGTCGACGGCGGGGGACGGCTTGCCGACGCTCGCGAGCTTGTCCGGGTGCTTGCGCGCGTCGAGCACCGTCACCGGGCCGCCCTCCGTCAGCCCGTAGATCTCGATGAGATCCGCGCGCGTTCCGTCGAGTACCTTGCGCTTCGTCTCCGCACGCAGCGGCGCGCTCGTCGAGAACAGGAACCGGAGCGACGACAGATCGCTCTTCCCGAAGCGCTCCGAGTCCAGGATGCGATCGTACTGCACGGGCACGAGCATCGCGTGCGTCGCGCGGTGCGCTTCGACCGCGCCGAGGAAGGCGTCAGGGGAGAATTTCCCGATGACGACGTTGGTGCCGCCCGTCGCCGTGGCAAGGAACCAGGTGACGCACGTCGTGTTCGAGTAGAACGGCGTCGCGATCACGTTCACGTCGTTCTTCGAGAAATACGCCGCACGCGAGCCGGCGTAGCTCGCCTTCCGCGCCGCGTGGCTGTGCACGATGCCCTTCGGCACGCCCGTCGTCCCGGAGCTGTAGATGATGTCGAAGGCGTCGCCGCCGGAGATGATGGCCGGCGCCGCGGCGCTGCTCGCGCTGGCGAAATCGCCGTAGTTGATGAATGCGGCGCTCTCGAAGTCCAGGCCGATGCCCTCCACGTCCCGGCCGCGCACGACCTGCTCGGCGACGTCGCGGTAGCCCGAAGAGGCGAACAGAACGCGCGCGCCGCAGTCGTCGAGCATCAATGCGAGTGTCTCTGCCGACGCCAGTGTCGGCAGCGGCACCGCGCACAGGCCGGCGTGCAGCACCGCGAAGAACGCCTCCACGTACTCGACGGAGTTCGCGGCGAGGATCGCGACGCGGTCCCCGCGCGCCCGCGGCTTCGTGAGGAGCGCCCCCGCGACGCGCGCCACGGCCCTGGCCAGCTCCGCCCACGTCACGCGCCGCTCGCCGGAAATAAGAGCGACGTCCGCGGGTCGCTCCGCAGCGATGAGGGCGATGATCGTCGGCAGATCGTCGCCCGCCGCGAACGGCATCTTCGGCGTATCGAGAGGCGTGAGGTTCATGGGTACGGTCCCCGGAGAGGGTCGACCCGCTTTAGTTCGTCCGGGAGCACGACGAAAGACCGAACCCCCCGCCGCGGCCTCACCACTGGTCCGAACTTCTTCCGAGCCTGCCTGGGCTCGGGCGAATGCCAGGTGCTTTCGGAAGCCGCCAAGACGCCAGGTGCCACCAAGCTCGCCAAGCTTTGATTTTACCAGACGCTCTGTGAATCCGGTTATTCCTCTCCCCACACCTCGCGCGCCGTCTCGACGACGAGCCGGAGCTTCTCGCGCTGCGCTTCGACGGCGATGTCGTTGCCGTGCACGGTGCTGGAGAAGCCGCACTGCGGGCTCAGGGCGAGCTGCTCGAGCGGCGCGTAGCGGGCGGCGTCCTCGATGCGGCGCTTCAGGTGATCTTTGCTCTCCAGCGTGCCGAGCTTGGTCGTGACGAGGCCGAGCACGACCGTCTTGCCCTTCGGCAGGAAGCGGAGCGGGCGGAAGTCTCCGCTGCGCGCGTCGTCGTACTCGAGGAAGTACGCGTCGACGTTCATCTCGGTGAGCAGCGCCTCCGCCACTGGTTCGTAGCTGCCCTGAGCGGCCCACGTCGACTTGAAGTTGCCGCGACACAGATGGACGGCGAGGGTCATGCCCTCGGGCTTCTGCGCCACGACGCGGTTGATGAACGCAGCGTAGCGGTGGGGGAGCTCGTCGGGGTCGTCGCCGCGTGCTCGCGCGCCCTCGCGCATCTTGTCGTCGCACAGGTAGGCGAGGTTCGTGTCGTCCATCTGCACGTACGTCGCGCCGGCCCGCGCGAGCGAGCGGAGCTCGTCGCCGTAGGCGCGCGCGACGTCCTCGTAGAACTCCGGCTCGAGCTCCGGATAGTGCGCAGCGCTGATGCCGGCCCGGCCGCCGCGGAAGTGCAGCATCGTGGGCGAGGGGATGGACACCTTCGGCGTCTTCGACGTGACGCTCTTCAGATAGTTGAAGTCCGCGAGCTGGATGTCCTTCTGGTGGCGCACCTTCCCGACGACGCGGATGACCGGGGGGAGCAGCTCCTCCGTCCCGTCCGGCTTCTTCACGGTGACCGGCGCGTCGGCGGAGACGCCCTCGAGCTGCTCCAGGAAATCGATGTGGAAGTACGTCCGCCGGAACTCGCCGTCGGTGATGCTCCGGAGGCCGACGCCCTCCTGGAAGCGCACGATGTCGGAGATGGCGCGGTCTTCCACCGCGCGGAGCTCGGCGGCCCCGAGCTCGCCCTGCGCGCGCTTTGCTCGTGCCTCGAGCAGAAACGCCGGGCGCAGGAAGCTTCCCACGTGATCCGCTCGGAAGGGCGGGGGCTTGTACGTGCTCATCGGTGATTCCTTTCTTCAGTCTGCCGACGCCGCGGGCGTCTCGCGCTTGCGGGTGTCGAAATCCGGCTGCAAGGCCTCCACGCACGTGGAGAGCACGCGGCGCAGCTGCGACACCTCCGGCGCGGACAGCCCGGAGAGCAGCAGCGCTTCCACCGGGGCCGTCGCGTGATCGCACGCGGCGACCACCTTCCGCCCCGCGGGCGTCAGGCTCGCGCGCTGGATCTTGTTGTGGTCCGGGTCGGCCTTTCGGACGATGAGCCCTCGCCGCTCCATCGCGATCACGAGCTGATTCATGGCCTGCGCGGTCACCAGCGTGCGGCGTGCGAGCTGTGCCGAGGAGAGGCCGTCGCGCCGCGACAGTACGCTCAGGGCGGTGTACTCCTGCGTCGAGACGCCCTGCGTCGCGAGCGCCGCGTCGAGGCGGACCCTGAGGCCGCGCTCGACCCACTTCACCAGATAGCTCACGCGCGGCGCGCTGCCCGCGTCATCCAGCATGATTGACACTGCTATCAGGCCGCGAGACACTGTATCAAGTGAATTGATACATCGCGACCCCGCGCCACCGTTTCGACGCGTCTCTTTCGGCCCCGTCGACGTCGAGCAGCTCGTTCGACGCGACGGCACCGTCGTGCTTCGTTCGCGCGTCCCGCTCGCCGCGTATCCGCGCGCGCTGACCTCGCGGCTCCTGCAGTGGGCGGAGCAGCGCCCCGAGCGGCCGTTTCTCGCGCGGCGGGAGGGCGCGGGCCCCTTCCGCGTCGTGACGTACGGAGAGGCGTGGCGAGAGGTGGAGCGGATCGCCGAGGCGTTGCTCGAACGCGGGCTCTCGGTGGAGCGTCCCGTCGCGGTGCTGTCCGAGAACGGCATCGAGCACGCGCTGCTCGCGCTCGCGGCGCTGCACGTGGGGATCCCGTACTCCCCGATCTCGCCCGCGTACGCGCTCCTTTCCACTGACTACGGCAAGCTGCGGCATGTGATGGGGCTGCTGTCGCCGGGGCTGGTGCTGGTCTCGGACGGCCCGACCTTCGAGCGCGCGGTGCTCTCGACAGTCCCGGCCGACGTGGAGGTGGTCGTGAGCGGCCGGGGCTTCGAGCAGCGCTCGTCGACGCCCTTCGCGGCGCTCGGGACGGCTCCGACCACCGCCGTGGCCGCTGCTCATCGCGAGCTGTCACCCGACGCCGTCGCGAAGGTGCTGTTCACGTCGGGCTCCACCGGCCTGCCGAAGGGCGTCATCAACACGCACCGGATGCTCTGCAGCAACCTGCGCCAGATCATGCAGTGCTTTCCTTGCATGGAGGAGGAGCCGCTCACGCTCGTCGACTGGCTGCCGTGGAATCACACGTTCGGTGGCAATCACAACTTCGGGCTGGTGCTGGAGAGCGGCGGGACGCTGTACATCGACGACGGCAAGCCGACGTCGCAGGGCATCACGACGACCGTCGCGAACCTCCGCGAGATCCCCACGAACGTGTACTTCAACGTGCCGCGAGGGTTCGTCGAGCTCCTGCCGTACCTGGAGAACGACCGGGAGCTACGGCGTACCTTCTTCTCGCGATTGAAGCTGCTCTTCTACGCGGGCGCGGGCCTCGCGCAGCCAGTGTGGGACGGCCTTCAGCGGCTCGCCGTGGAGGAGACGGGGTCTCGCATCGTCATGACGTCGGGTCTCGGCTGCACCGAGTCGAGCCCGTCGGCCCTCTTCGCGCACTGGGAGGAGACGTGGTCCGGCCTGCTCGGCGTTCCGGTCCCGGGGCTCGAGCTGAAGCTCGCGCGCGTCGGCGAGAAATTCGAGGCGCGCTACCGTGGTCCGAACATCACGCCCGGCTATTTCCGCGCGCGCGAGGCGACCGCGGCCGCGTTCGACGAGGAAGGCTTCTACCGGACGGGTGACGCGCTCACCTTCGTGGACGCCGCGAACCCCAGCGCCGGCATGCGCTTCGACGGCCGCATCGCCGAGGACTTCAAGCTGAGCAGCGGCACCTGGGTGAGCTTCGGTGCCCTGCGTGCCGCGGTGCTGGACGCCTGCGCGCCGCTCGTCGCGGACGCGGTCCTCACCGGGATAGACCGCGAGTACGTCGGCGCCATCCTCTTCCCGTCGCTGCCCGCCTGCGCGAAGATCGCCGGTGTCTCCGCGGACATTTCGGCGGAGGAGCTCGTCCGTCACCCGGAAGTCCGGCGTCGTCTCCTCGACGCGCTGTCGGGTCTGGCCGCGCGGAACCCGGGCAGCGCCAGCCGCGTGGCGCGCGCCGTGGTCACCCCGGTGCCGCCGTCACTCGACGCCGGCGAGGTCACGGACAAGGGCTCGCTGAACCAGCGCGCCGTCCTCGATCGGCGCACCGCGCTGGTCGAATCGATTCACGCCCACCCACCCGACGAAACCGTGATCGTCGTCGTCGAGACGCTGCCGCCCGGCGACGCCCTTGCCCGAGCCGAGAGCCCGAGGACCGCCCGATGAACGCCATGAACTTCGACGAGCTCGTCGCCTTCGACGTCCACACTCACGCGGAGGTGTCGTGCCGTGAGCCGACCGACGAGTACGGCAAGGAGTTCGACGACGCCGCGGCGAAGTACTTCAAGTCGGGCAAGCGCCCGACGATCGCGGAGACCGTGACCTACTACCGCGAGCGCAAGGTCGGCTTCGTCATGTTCCCCGTCGACGCGGAGTTCGAGATGGGACGCCGCCGCATCCCGAACGAGGAGGTCGCCGAAGCCGCCGCGGAGAACCCCGATGTGATGATCGCCTTCGCGAGCATCGATCCGCACAAGGGACGCCTCGGTGCGCGGGACGCGAAGCGGCTCATCGCGAGCTTCGGCGTGCGCGGCTTCAAGTTCCACCCCACGGTGCAGGGATTCTTCCCGAACGACCGCATGGCGTATCGTCTCTACGAGGCGATCGCCGAGGCGGGGCTCCCGGCGATCTTCCACAGTGGCCACTCGGGCATCGGGACGGGCATGCGCGGCGGCGGCGGGCTCCGGCTGAAGTACTCGAACCCGATCCACCTCGACGACGTCGCGGCGGATTTTCCGGATATGCCGATCATCATCGCGCACCCGTCGTGGCCCTGGCAGTCCGAGGCGCTCTCGGTGTGCCTGCACAAGCCGAACGTGTACATCGACCTCTCCGGCTGGTCCCCGAAGTACTTCGCGCCGGAGCTCGTGCAGTACGCCAACACCCAGCTCAAGAAGAAGATGCTCTTCGGCTCGGATTTCCCCCTGATCACGCCGGACCGCTGGATCGACGATTTCAGGAACGCGGGCTTCCGTCCCGAGGTGCATTCCCTCATCCTGAAGGAGAACGCCCGCGCCCTCCTCGGCGGGCCGAAGCCAGAACCGAACGCATGACCTCTCGCACGCAGGTGGCGATCCTCGGGGCGGGCCCATCCGGCCTGCTCCTGTCCCACTTGCTCGGGCTCGCCGGCGTGGAGAGCGTCGTGCTCGAGCTCCGCTCGCGGAGCCACGTGATGTCACGCATCCGGGCCGGTGTGCTCGAGCACGGCACCGTCGAGCTGCTCACGGCCGCAGGGCTCGGCGAACGCGCCGCGCGGGAGGGCCTCGGGCACGAGGGCGTCGAGCTCGCGAGCTCCGACGCGAGCTTCCGTGTCGACTTCCGCGCGCGCACCGGGAAGTCCGTCACCATCTACGGCCAGACGGAGCTGCAGAAGGATCTCTTCCGGGCGCGTGACGAGGCCGGCGGCGTCGTGCTCGACGAGGTGTCCGACGTCGTGATTCACGACGCGGACGGGAGCGCGCCGCGCGTCACTTACACGAGGAACGGCGAGGCGGCGGTCGTTTGCGCCGATTTCGTCGCGGGGTGTGACGGACACCATGGCGTCTCGAGAGCCACCTTTCCCGCCGCGTTGCTTCGCACCTACGAGCGCGTCTATCCCTTCGGGTGGCTCGGTGTTCTCTCCGAGACGCCCCCGGTCAGCCACGAGCTCATCTACTCCGGGCACGAGCGCGGCTTCGCGCTCTGCTCGATGCGCAATCCGAGCCTGTCGCGTTACTACGTGCAGTGCAGTCTCGACGATCAGGTCGCCGCGTGGTCCGACGCCCTCTTCTGGGACGAGCTACGCGCGCGCTTGCCGCGCGCGGCCGCCGAGCGGCTCGTCACCGGTCCGTCGATCGAAAAATCGATCACACCGCTGCGGAGCTTCATCGCCGAGCCCATGCGGTTCGGCAGGCTGTTCCTCGCGGGAGACGCCGCGCACATCGTTCCGCCGACCGGCGCGAAGGGGCTCAATCTCGCCGTCTCGGACGTCGAGCTCCTCGCGCGGGCCCTGGTATCGTTCTACGCGGACGATTCGGAGGCGCTGCTCGACGCTTACTCGGCTACGGCCCTCGAGCGCGTCTGGAAAGCCGTGCGCTTCTCGTGGTGGATGACGAATCTGCTGCACCGCTACGATGACGAGGACGCCTTCGCACGGCGCCTCAAGCGCGCCGAGCTCTCGTATCTCGGGGGTTCGCTCAACGCACAGGCCGCGTTCGCAGAGAACTACGTCGGGCTCGGCCGCTGACTCCGGAGGAACCATGTCGGATCGATACGAAGAAGGAATGCGTGTACGGCGCGAGGTCCTGGGCGACGAGCACGTGGACCGAGCCGTGTCGGCGACGACGGCGCTCGATAGCGATTTTCAGCGCTGGATCACCGAATCGGTGTGGGGCGAGCTCTGGGCGAACCCCGGGCTCGACCGGCGCACGCGGAGCCTCGTCACCATCGCGATCCTCGCCGCACTCCGCTCGGAAGAGCTCGAGCTGCATCTCAAGGCATCGGTCAATACCGGCGTCACGAACGAGGAGCTCGAGCAGGTGCTCCGTCACGTAGCCGTCTACGCGGGCGTGCCCGCGGCGAACAGCGCGATCGCGAAGGCGAAGGCCATCCGCGGGGCCGTGCGATGAGCCGCGACGGAGCGCGCCGCGAGTCCAGCCATCCACCGTATCTCTCTCCGTCGTATCGCTCGACGGTGAAACGGTCGCCGGCGCACGCGCCGCTCCAGGTGCCGCTCACGCTGACGGAGCTCACCGGGCCTGGCCCCGGCTTCTCGGAGCTCGTGGTCGAGGACGCGGACCTGACGACCAACGCGGGGACGGGGAACGCGGCGCTCGGGCAGCGCTCCATCGTGACGGGGCGCGTCCTCGACGAGGGCGGCGAGCCCGTGCCGAACACGCTCATCGAGATCTGGCAGGCGGACGCGAGCGGTCGGTACGCTCACGCCCGCGAGAGGGACTTCCCGGCGCCGCGCGACCCGAACTTCACGGGCCGCGGCGCGTGCAGGACCGACGCCGACGGCGTGTACTGCTTCACGACGATAAAGCCTGGTCCGTATCCCTGGGGGAATCACCCGAATGCGTGGCGCCCTGCGCACATCCACTTCTCCATCCTGGGGCCCCGGCTCGTCTCGCGGCTCGTGACGCAGATGTACTTTCCGGACGACCCACTGCTCGAGCTGGATCCCATCTTTCACGCCGTCCCCAAGGAGGCGCGCCCGCGGCTCGTCTCCGCGTACGATCACGCAACGACGCGTGCAAACTGGGCGCTCGGGTATCGTTTCGACATCGTGCTCGCGGGGTCGGAACGGACACCGCGGGAGGAGGGGGGCTCGTGGCGTTGAAGCTCACCCCGTCGCAGACCGTCGGTCCGTACTTCTCGATGTGCCTCTCGGGCCCGGGGCAGAACGAGCTCGTCCCTCCGGTGCACCCGGGTCGCGTCCGCATCGTCGGGCGCGTTTACGACGCGGATCGCGAGCCCATCGACGATGCGCTGGTCGAGATCTGGCAAGCCGACGCCCATGGCCGCTTTCACCACCCGGCGGATCCGCGAAGGGAGCCGCCACACGATCCCGGTTTTCGCGGCTTCGGGCGCGCTTCGATCGACCCTTCGACGCTCGAGTTCTCGTTTTTCACCGTCAAACCGGGCCGGGTGCCGTCCCCCGATGGAGCCTTGCAAGCGCCGCACATCGGTATCATCGTCCAGGGTCGAGGGATGCTGAGACCGCTCTTCACACGCCTGTACTTCCCGGACGAGGCGGCCGCGAATGCAGGGGACTTCGTGCTCGCGCGCGTCCCCGAGGAGCGGCGTCATCTGCTCGTGGCCGGCACCGTTTCCGACGTCACGCCGCCCACGTACCGCTTCGACGTGCGGCTCCAGGGCGCGGACGAGACCGTGTTCTTCGATTTCTAGATGACGACGCTTCCTGACTTCGATTCCGGGTTCTCGACGCCCGCGATGACAGCGATCTGGTCGGCGGGGGCGCGGGTCCGTCGCTTCTGCGACGCGGAGGCGGCGCTGGCTCGCGCCGCTCGGGACGTCGGGCTCATCCCTGCCGAGTCCGCGACGGCCATCGACGCCGCATGTGCCAACCTGAAGGTCGAGCCAGTGTCGCTTCTCGACGAGGGCTGGGCTCTCGGGACGCCGATCCTGGCGCTGCTCGCGCACCTCGGTCCGTTGCTCGCGGCGCGCGATGCGCAGAACCTGCACTTCGGCGCCACGTCGCAGGACATCATCGACACGGCGGCGGTGCTGCAGATCCGCGACGCGTTCGGCGAGATCGCGAATCTGCAGGAAGGGCTCGCCGACGGGCTCGCCGCCTGCATCGAGAAGTACGCGCACGACTGGGTCATGGGGCGGACGCTGATGCAGCCGGCCCTGCCGACTCGCTTCGCGTGGCGAGTTGCGTGCTGGCTCGACGCGGTGCTGGAGCTCAACGACGACGTCGCGACGCTCGTTGCGCACCTGCCCGTACAGCTCGGCGGGCCGGTGGGCGACCTCTCGACGTTCGGCGGCAAGGGTACGGATACAGTCGTCGCGTTCGCTCGTCAGCTCGGCCTCGCGGTGCCGTCCATCCCGTGGCACACCGATCGCCGTCCCATCGTGTCGAGCGTGGCGCTCGCCCAGCGCGCCGCGAGCGCGGCGGAGAAGATCGCGACGGATCTCGTGTTACTCTCGCAGGGAGAAGTCGGGGAGATCCGGATCCCCGCGGGCGGATCCTCGAGCATGCCTCACAAGAAGAACGCGATGCTCGCCGTTCGTGCGGTGGCAGCAGCGCGCGCCTGTCGCGGCGTGGGCAGCGTCATCCTGCATGCGCCTTCGCACGAGCTCGAGCGCGCGGCGGGGAGCTGGCACGCGGAGTGGTTCGCCGTGCCGCTCGTGTTCCACACCGCGGGCGCGTCGCTCTCCGCCGCTCGCGAGGCCGTGTCGCGCCTCGAGTTCGACGCGGAGCGCGCGTCCTCGAACCTGGATGGAGCAGTCCTGCCGAGCCCCTCGGACGCCGATCGACTCGTGGGGCGCGTCGTCGAACGGCATCGGCTGCAGCGCGAACAGCGGCGCCGATGACACGCATCGATCTGGCCTGGGAAGCGACGGGGGATACGCGCGCGCCGACGCTCGTGCTCGGGCACTCGCTCGGCGCGGATCGCACGCTGTGGGATTCGCTCACCCGAGCACTGAAGGGGTCCTACCGCGTCCTCAGGTTCGATCTTCGAGGGCATGGCGCGTCGCCCGTGCCGCCGGGGCCGTACTCGCTCGAGCAGCTGACCGACGATGTCCTTCGTATCGTCGCCTCGGCGGGCATCGCTCGGTTCCACTATTGCGGCGTGTCGCTCGGCGGCCTCGTCGGGCTCGCGCTCGCCGCCCGCCACCCGACGCGGATCAGGTCCCTCGTCGCGGCCAACACCGCGGCGAAGATCGGCACGAGCGCGCACTGGGCCGAGCGCCGCCTCGCCGTTCGCGCGTCCGGTATGACGGCGCTCACCGACACGATCGTGTCGCGCTGGTTCTCTCCTGCCTTCGCGGTGCGGGAGCCTGCGCGGTTCGAGCGGGCGCGCTCGGTCCTCGCCGGCACCGACCAGGAAGGATACGTCGCCTGCTGCGATGCGCTCGCCACGGCGGATCTCACGTCCGAGCTTGCCGCGATCAATGCACCCACGCTGATCATCGGCGGTGAGCTCGACGTGTCCACGCCGGTGGCCGATGCACAGGCGCTCCACGCGGCGATCCCCGGGAGCCGCCTCGAAGTGCTCGCGGGGGCGGCGCACCTGTCGAACCTGGATGCGAGCGACGCCTTCGAGGCGGCGGTACGCGCGTTTCTCTCGGACTGCACCTCCCGAGAACCGGTCTGAAGGCTGGATCAGGGGGGCTTTTTCCCGGCCCTTGACCGCCGCCGAGTCTTATCCTACGAATTCTGGACGTACGGCCAGAATGCTTCAAGGAGAGAGACCATGTCCGACATCAACATCAGCACGCCGAAGGAGCTCGGGAACCTCATCAACGGGAAGAGCGACGCGGACATCAACGCGACGGTCGAGAGCATGGGCGCCGAGTCGGCGCTGCAGAAGGTGTTCGAGGGCATGACGAAGGCCTTCCTCGCCGACAAGGCGAAGGGGCAATCCGCGGTGATCCAGTGGGACATCAAGACGCCGACGAACGCGTACTCGTATCAGGTCAACGTCAACGACGGTAAGTGCACCTTCACGAAGGGGACGCCGGACAAGGCACGCGTCACGCTCGCGGCCGCGCTGCCGGACTTCCTTCGCGTGATCACCGGCCAGATCGCGGGACAGCAGGCCTTCTTCAGCGGCAAGCTGAAGCTGTCGGGTGACATGATGTTCGCGATGACCCAGGAGAACTGGTTCGACAAGACGATGGGCTGAATCGCGCGTGCTTTATGACGGGGGGCCTTAGCCCCCCGCCGCTTCGCCAACGGCGAACTGCTCCCCCCGCCGCCTTCGGCGCGCTCGCTCCGCTC
>CAYUAW010000118.1:16919-18579 GCA_964442485.1 uncultured Polyangiaceae bacterium | reverse complement strand
GCGCCCTTCCTGAAATCGCTCCCGGCGATCTTCACGTTCACGCAGCACGGCCTGTCCGACGAGAAGGCCGCATCGAGCGCCGACCCGAGCTGCGAGACGCGGTCCACCCAGAAGCCGTGGCCGCCGACGGCCTCGACGATCTGGTCGTAGCGGGTGTACGCGAGCTCGGTCGCGACGGCGCGCTCCTCGCCGTACATCATCACCTGGCCGCGGCGGATCTGGGTCCACGCGGCGTCGTTGCCGATCACCGCTATGACGGGGATCCTCTGTCGCGCCATGGCCTCGAACTCCATCGCGTGGAGGCCGAAGGAGCCATCGCCGTAGACGATGACGGTGCGCGCGTCGGGGCGTGCGAGCTGCGCGGCCATCGCGTAGCCGGGACCGATGCCCAGCGTGCCGAGGGGGCCAGGGTCCATCCAGAGCTGCGGCCACTCGAGGGGTATCACGTAGGCCGCCGTCGCGACGAAGTCCCCGCCGTCGCCGACGACCACGTCGCGCGGCCCGAGCCGCTTGCCGATCTCGTGGCAGACGCGGAGCGGGTTCGGCGGATCGCCGTCGCTCTGCATCTCGCGGAGCATGTTGGCGCGCTGGGCGTCTTCTGCGGCCCGGAGCGACGCGAGGAACGCGGGGGCTTCCTTGCTGCCGATGGCGACGGCGAGCTGATCGAGGACGAGCCCGCTGTCGCCGTGGATGGCGACGTCCACGGCGCGGTTTCTCCCGAGCTCCGCGCCGTCGAGGTCGACCTGCACGACCTTCGCGGTCGGGTTCCAGGTCGGCGCGCGCCCGTAGTCGACGCGGAAGTCGAACGGCGTGCCGAACACGAAGATCGCGTCGCTCTCCGCCAGCGCCTTGCGGCGCGACCGCGTGAAGAGGCAGGGATGGGCGTGCGGCAACGCGCCGCGCGCCATACCGTTCAGGAAGTACGGCGCCCGGACGGAGTCCGCGAAGCGGCGAAGGGCATTCGCGTCCGCGCTCCACCTGAGCTGCGCCCCGATGAGGAAGCAGGGCCGCTCGGCCTTCCGCAGCACGTCGGCGGCGCGGAAGATGGCGTCCGTGTTGCCGGCCGGGCGCGGAGGCGCCATCGGCCGCGTGGAGGGGCCACCTGTCTCCGCCGTGCTCATCAGGAGATCCAGCGGCATCTCCAGGTACACCGGGCCCGGCACGTTCGACTGCGCGATGCGGAACGCCGCGTCGACGTACTCTTCGATGCGCGCCACCTCCGGCACCTGCACGGACCACTTCGAGATGGGCCGCATCAGGGTCACGGAGTCCATGTCCTGCAGCGAGCCCATGTCGGAGAGCGCCTTCGGCCCGGCGCCGCCGATGCACACCATCGGGACGCCGGCGCGGTAGGCGTTCGCGAGCGCCGTGACGACGTCGGTGATGCCGGGGCCCGCGGTGACCAGCGCTACGCCCGGGATCCCGGTGACCCGCGCGTAGCCGTCGGCCGCGTGGCCCGCGGTCTGTTCGTGGCGCGTGTCCACGACGCGGATGTGCTCGTCGATGCAGCCATCGTAGATGGCCTGGATGTGCCCGCCGCACAGCGTGAAGACGTGCGTCACTCCCTGCCGGCGGAGCGCGCGTGCGACCAGGCGGCCGCCATGGACCATCGCCATCCGCGCACTATAGCCCGTCCAGAAAAAGCGCGCCTTTTCCTGGA
>CAYUAW010000118.1:7622-16819 GCA_964442485.1 uncultured Polyangiaceae bacterium | reverse complement strand
AGACCAGACCGCTCGTCAGATCAGTGGCAAGGACGCTCGGGAAATCCGGCCCTCACCCAATTCAAGAGAAGCCCTCCGGACGCGAGTAGCCGGCGCTCGCGCTGGCTACTGCCACGACCTTCCGGTCATGGAAGAGCAGATCACGATCCGCGTGAGAGGGCACGACCCACGGAAATCTCGGCGAGCCCGAGCGCCCGCTGTCCTTCAGACCGCGAGGGTCGCCAGGCGGTCAACGGCTGGTGAAATGAAAGATTCCGCGGTCTAATGCACGGCGCCGACCAGCCACGCGAACGCCGGGACCATGACTTCCTCGGGCGAGGCGCCCCCTTCGCTCAGCGAGGTGCGGCCGTCGGAGTGGCGCTCGACGGTGAAGCCGTGGTCGCCGAAGATCATGACGAGCGTCCGCGGCTGGAGACCCTCGAAGTGTGCGGCGATGCGCTGGGCGACCTCGTCGGCGATGAGCTCGAAGCGGGTCGGATCGGCGCCCTGGGGCTCGGCGAGCCGGGCGGCCACGATGTCGAGCTTGAGCAGCTCGCGATGACCCGTCTTGAGCCGCCGTACCATCTGAGCCTTGCGTCCGCGGCCGACGATGAGCTCCTCGCTGGTTGTCGCGATGGGCTCGCGCAGACCCGCCGGACCGCGCCCGATGAGCTCGATCTGCGTCGCGGTGCTGGTCGGCAGGGCCGCCCAGAGCAAGACGCGCTCGGCACACGCCGCACGCTGGCCGACGATCGCCCGGATGCGATCATTGACCATGTCTCCCAGGTCGTAGCGCATGGAATCGACCAGCAGGAGCTGCGTCGAGCGCGCGCCGTGCAACCGGGCGACGCGGAGCGCGATGTCCGGCACGTCGACGACCATCGCCGGTCGCTTGTTGCGGACGCGGAGCGCGTCGAAGCCGTCCTTGTAGCTCTTCTCGAAGCTCTGCGACCAGTCGTCCGCCGTCTCGCGCAGCGCGGGCATGTCCGCGCCCCGGTCGAGCGCGGCGCGCAGCGGCATGTACGCGGTCGAGAACAGCCGCTCCACCACGCCGAGCGGCTTCGGGCCGGTCGCCGCGGACAGCTCACGCCAGCACATCTCGAGCTTGCGCTTGGCGTCTGCCTCGACGTCCGCCTTGGCGTCGGCAACGGGAATTTCCTCCGCCAGCTTCAGCTCGAGCCGCGGGCCGTCCGCGACCGAGACCTCGTCCCCGGTGGGAAGACACTCCGGTGCCGCGCTCGCGTCCGGCTCCGCATGTATCGCGACCTCGGGCTGGCCGGCTGCCGCGGCAGCCTGAGGCGCTTCCACGATCCGGATCGCGAGCGGCTGGACGCTCGGGCCGACCGCGGGCTCTCGCCTGCGCATGACGACGTCAGCCTCTTCCGGGGCGACTTCCGGCCCTCGTTGCGGCTCGGCGACGGCTTCGGGTCGCAGCGCTGGCGAGGGCTTCGGCGTGGATAGCTCGATGAGGGCGTGACGGAGCCAGCCGGTTTCGCTGTCGTCCGCGATGTCTTCCGCCATCGCGCGCGCTCTCTCCGCCATGCCCTGCTCCGCGGACGCCGTCACCGTCGGCAGTGGGGCCAGCACGAGGTCAGGGACGACATCGGGCGGAGGTGGCTCGACGCCCGACGCGTCGTCGTGCCGCAGCTCGGGCGCTAGGTCTGCGACGTTCTCGTCGGGCGGCGTGGGTGCGGCTGGTGCCTCGAGTGCGGTGTCCAGGCGCGCGGGCACCGTCAGCATCCGGTTATCCTGGGTGAGGTCCTCGGACGTGCAGCCGAGCTCGCTCGGGTCCGACTCGAAGACTGCGGTGTAGCGCTCGCTCACCGGGACCTCGTCGTCGGTGCCCTCGTCGTCCGTGCTCGTCGTCGCCTCGGCGAGCAGCGAATCGAGCGACCGCGGCGCGGAGTAGATGCCGAGCTTCAGGTTGGATGCGTCGAAGGCGATGCGTACGGGGTGCTCGGCGCCGGCATCGAGCCACCAGCGCAAGGTCGCGCTGTCGCCGGTGTCGAGCGAGAGCTCCGTTCCCGCGATCGCCTCGAGCGAGGCGAACCAGAGCGCGATTCCGGACGTTCCCGACACGAGCGCGCGCCGGATCTGGTCGGCGATCACGTCTTCTCGTGCCGCCGACGAGAGCCTCGCGGGGGGCGGCGCGCCGCGTGCGTCGAGGGCTCGCTCGATGGCGCCCTCGACGTAGAGGCACAGCCTGCCGCGCACGGCGGGGCGGGGGGGCGAAAGCTCCACCCAGAGCAGGCTCGCCGCGTTCGCCTCGTTCGAAAACGTCGCTCGGGCGTCGGCGCTCTCGAGTCGCCGTTCGCCGGCCCAATGGTCGCTCGACACCGCTCCAAAGGTCATGTCGTGGAGAACTCGCTTATTTGAGCCCCGCTGGCCCAGATTTCAGCGTTCCGCATCCCGCGCGGGCGACCTTCGCGCTGCGACAGGCACCGATGTAGGCCGCCGGCGAGAGGGCGCTCCGCAAGAACCCGGTCGAGCTCGGTCCACTCGCGGCGCCATTCTGACGCGCTGGGCAATCAGGTTCGAGATCGCGAGCTTGAAGGAGCGGGTCGCATTTCGCGCACGGCGTCGGTTGACGCTTCGATCCCGGAGAAATAGGTTGGAGTCAGGCTCCCTCTGCGGAGGCGCGTAGTTAACCAGAATGAATCCCGTACAAGACATTGAACCAGGGAGACGAGCACCGAACGATGAGCTAGGCCCGGATTTCTTCACCGGGAAGCCTGAAGCCGGCGCAAGTCACCCACCTAGCGATGCTAGGGGTTCATGCTGGGCGAACGACTCACGTCTCGTGTGGTAAGGAGCCGCTAACTCCCGTGCGGCGCAGGGGAGGGGGTCCCCCGTGCCCACACCCGAACCGGGGCTTCCGCCCGCGCCGCCCGTCGGGTAGGGTGCGTTCTTAAATGGGTGACTCTGCGAAAAGCTTCAGAGTTTCGGGGCTTCAGCCCTTGCGGCGCAGGTGCATGTTTGCATGCGTCACGGCCTCGGTCGCGGCGGCCGGTGTGCTCTCGTTCGCAGTCGATGCGGGTGCCGCGCACGTTCGCGGGCTCGTGGTCGGCTATCAGCATCTGCTGAACCCCGTCTGGGAAGAGGCCAAGGACACCGAACGCCATCTCTATTCGTTTCGGGAGCCCGTCCCGACCGTGAGGGCCGAGTTTCGGCGCCTCTACCCGCACATCCCGAAAGAGCTATGCGTCGTCGCCCTCGGCGCTGAAAAGGCGCCCGCCCAGAAGCCGGTGCTCATCCGCGTCGGGGGCGGTCGGACGACGCCGGTCACCATCGTCGTCGCGCCGGGGACGCAGCTCCAGTTCCAGAACACGGATCCCTTCGCGCATCGGCTCTTCGCGGTCGGCAACGGGACGTTCCCCGCGTCGGACACGGTGAAAGGTGGCGTGCGCTCGTGGAACGCGCCCGCGTCCGGGACCGTCGAGATCCGGGACGAAGCGGCGCCGAGCCTGCGGATGTGGGTCATCGCCGAGCCGAACGTTGCCGGCGTCACGTATCCGTCGCTCAAAGGGGAGTTCGCCCTCTCCGTCGATGGCCCCGGCGACTACCGCCTGCAGGCGTATTTTGCTGGCAAGAAGGTGGGCCCCGAGGTGCCCATCAAGGTGGGCAACGGCGACGTAGATCTTTCCAAAGCGCCGTTGAAGGTCGCCGATGAGCCGAAGGGCGACAAGGCCGACAAGGGCGACAAGAACTAGCGGGGGCGACTGCCGGCGGCTTGGAATGCGAACCCGATAGTCTGCGAAGTCGTTCCTCAAGGGACCCTAGCGTGAATTGGTGACCTGATGCTGCTTTCTCGTTTCTGGTACGTGCTCCTCGGACTGGTGATCGGGGCGCTGGTGTTCGTGCTGTACCTCGCCGACAGCATGTATAACCGACATGGTGCGAAGGCGATGGCCGAGGGGCTCTCCGCCGACAGCCAGTTCGTCTCCTGGTACCTGAAGAACGACGCACGGGAGCGCTCGGCGCATCTCATCAAGTTCGCGATCGACGGGAGCATCCCGAAGGGCCTCGCCGATTCGAGCGCCTCCGAGTCGAAGGTCCCGGAGAAGGCGCGGGCGACCGTGCAGCAGGGGCTGAACAAGGTCGCTGCGACGCTCCCGAAGGACCAGAGCTTCGACGCGATCTTTCTCGTCGATCAGTACGGCCGCGTCGTGGCGCACACCGGTTACGAGCAGGCGAACGGCCTGGAGGACTTCGAGCTCGGCGGCTACCCCGTGGTTGCCGACGCGCTCCACGGGTTCGTGCGCGACGAGACCTTGGTGCTCGACCGCGTGTATCGCGTGGTCGCGCGCCCCGTCGAGTACGACCTCGGGTCGGCTCCCGCGGGCGCGGTGATCGGCGCGCGCATCATCGACGATCGGTTTGCCCGCGAGCTGTCCGATCGGACGGGCGCGGCGGTCGCCTTCTATTCGGGCGGCGTGCGCATCGCGTCGGGCGCACCGGAGGGCTTCGACCGGAGCCAGCTCGACATGATCATCAACGATCTGAAGGATGCCGACTCCGACCCTGACTACAAGACGAAGGGTCGTAGCGCGCTACGCGTGCTCAACGAGTCCCTCGGCGTCGTGTACAGCCGGCTCCCCGGAGAGGCGTGGAGCCTCGGTGCGGGCTACGTCGTCGGACGGAACGTCGCGACCGTCCGCTCGCCGCTCGGCTTCTTCGCGGCCGCGGACGACAAGGACAAGTCGGGGGCGCCCATCGTCATCGTGGTAGGTCTCGCGCTCCTCGCGATGGGCGTCGGTCTCACGCTGTCGTGGCTCGAGCACTCCAAGCCGCTCGCGCTGTTTCGTGACGACGTGCAGAAGCTCGCCAAAGGTCAGTCCGACGCGATGCAGCCGTCGAAGTATCGCGGTGTCTACCGGACCATTGCGTCCGACGTGAACGACGGCATCGACGTGGCTGCGGCGAAGACCGGTGGAACGCGCCGCGCCGCGGATCTCACGCAGGTGCTCGGGGATCTCCCCGCCGAGCCGCAGATGAGCGCCTTCAGCTTCCCAGGAGACACCGACTCTTCGCCGAAACCGAAGCCCACGCCGCCCCAGGCCCCCGCGGCCATGCCGGCGCCGCAGAAGCCCACCCCGGGCCCGATGCCGGGCAAGCCCCCCTCGGCACCACGGCAGGCCCCCGTGATCGAGCCGGCCTTCGCGGCTCAGGAATCGGCCGAGCCACGCAAGCTTCCCGCCAAGCCGCCCCGCGCGCCCGCGCCGGCAGCCGTTGCCGCAGCGGCGCCCGTCGCCGTCGCGCCCGCGTCGCAGGGGGGCGACTCTCAGAACGCGGAATGGCTGAACGTGTACGAAGAATTTGCAGCGACGAAGCAGCGCTGCGGCGAGTCGCTCGACGGGTTCACCTTCGACAAGTTCCAGAGCACCCTGAAGAAGCACCGGGATGCCATCGTCGAGCGGCACGGCGTGCGACGCGTCAAGTTCAGCGTCTACATCAAGGAGGGCAAGGCCGCCCTGAAGGCCAGCCCCATCAAGGAATGAGGCGGGGGCTGTGCTAGAGAATCGGCCATGAGCGAACCCCGGCACCACAAGGTCATCATCATCGGATCGGGCCCAGCAGGGCTCACTGCGGCAATCTACGCGGCGCGAGCCAACTTGCAGCCGTTCTGCGTCGAGGGGTTCAACGCAGGCGGGCTCATCCCCGGCGGTCAGCTCATGTTCACCAGCGACGTCGAGAACTACCCCGGCTTTCCCGAGAAGGTGTCGGGGCAGGAGCTCATGGTCCGCTTCCGTGAGCAGGCGGAGCGCCAGGGCACCGAGATCGTCACGGCGGACGTGCAGCGCGTCGATCTGTCGCGCCGCCCGTTCAAGGTGTGGGTCGGCGAGGACGAGAACGTGCTGCACCTCGCGGACTCCGTGATCATCGCGACCGGCGCCAAGGCGAACTACGTCGGGCTCGAGAGCGAGGACAAGCTGAAGAACAAGGGCGTCAGCGCGTGCGCGGTATGCGACGGCGCGCTCTTCCGCAACGAGGACGTAGTCGTCATCGGCGGCGGGGACACCGCGATGGAGGAGGCGACGTATCTCTCCGGCCTCTGCAAGAGCGTCACGCTCGTGCATCGCCGGGACGAGTTCCGCGCCTCGAAGTCCATGCAGCACCGGGTCGTGAACAACCCGAAGATCCGCATCCTGTACAGCCACGCCGTCGTGGAGGTGCTCGACACGTCGCTCGACAAGGTCACAGGCGTGCGTGTGAAGGATCTGAAGCGCGGCGACCTCCGCACGGTGGACTGCGCCGCGATGTTCGTCGCCATCGGACACACGCCGATGACCGACCTCGTGAAGGGCCAGCTCGACATCCACGACAACGGCTACATCAAGGTGAAGCCGGGCACTTCGCAGACCAGCATTCCGGGCGTGTTCGCCGCGGGCGACGTCGCGGACTGGACGTACCGGCAGGCCGTCACGGCCGCGGGCACCGGCTGCATGGCGGCGCTCGAAGCCGAGCGGTTCCTCGCCGCACAGGAGTGAGGGCTAGTTCGCGCGATGATGGTCACGGGGACCGATTCTCGCAAGGAACAGCCGATGGCGACCTCACTCTACGACCTCAGCGTGCCGACCTTCCTGCAGACCATCACCGCCGTGGCAGGCTTCCTCGACCGCGCCGCCGCGCATTGCGCGCAGACGGGCGCCGACCCCGACGACTTCGTGGAGGCGCGCCTGTTCGCAGACATGGCGCCGTTCCACTTCCAGATCGAAGCCGCCTGGCACCACGCCGTGTGGGGCGTGGAGGCCCTGAGGACCGGTGCATTCACCCCGCCCGCCCTGGTCGGGCGGGTCCCCTTCGCCGCGCTGCGGGCGATCATCGCCCAGGGCCAGGCGGCGCTGGCGGCGTTCGATCGCAACGAGATCGACGGCTGCGCGGGCAGGGAGCTCGATCTCCAGATCGGCCCGCGGCGGCTCGCCTTCATGGCGGAGACCTTCATCCTCTCGTTCTCGCTGCCCAACTTCCATTTCCACGCAGTCACCGCCTACGACATCCTGCGCTCGCGCGGCGTGCCCATCGGCAAGCGCGACTACGAGGGCCGGCTGCGGACCAGGGACTAAGAGTCCGTCGGGCTTTGCCCGACAGGCTCCTTGGTCGGCACCGGGCGGCCGAGGTGCTTGAGCACCTGCTTCAGGTCGTTCCAGACGTCGCGCTTCGCCTCCGGCGTGCGAAGGAGGTACGCCGGGTGGAAAGTGGGCATGACGGCGATGCGGCCGTTGTAGAGGCGCCACGTGCCGCGAAGCCGCGTGATGCCGCCGCTGATGCCGAGGAGCCCCTCGACGGCGGTCGCGCCGAGCGCGACGATGACCTTCGGCTCCACGAGCTCGAGCTGCTCGGCGAGGTACGGGCGGCACGCGGCCATCTCGTCCGGTTCGGGCTTTCGGTTCTTGGGCGGCCGGCACTTCACGATGTTGCACACGTAGACTTCGTCCCTGTCGAAGCCCATCGCCGAGATCATGCGATCGAGGAGCTGCCCCGCCTTGCCAACGAAGGGGAAGCCCTGTGCGTCCTCGTCGGCGCCGGGGCCTTCCCCCACGAAGCAGACGCCGCTCGAGCCGGTGCCGCGCGCGAAGACGGTCTGCGTCCGCTCCCGGTGCAGGCCGCACCGCGTGCACCGAGCGACCTCCTCGGCGAGGACGGTGAGCCGCTGAGTCACGTTCGCCGCCGTCGCTCGCGGGACCGCCGGCGTCGGACCCGCGCGGTCCGGCGCGACAGCGTCCGCTCGAGCCGGCGCGGCGGCGCTCGCCGGAGCCGGCGCCTGTGGCGACGGCCCGGGTGTCGCGTCAGCGACGCGCTCCGGCCGTGCAGGTGAGATGGCGGCGGGCGGGAGGCCGACGGCGCCCGAGAGGGCGCACACCTCGGCGTGGACGCGGAGCGCGGCGGTGAGCAGCGAGAGCTCCTCCAGCGGATCGGGCTCGGCCATCTTCCGAACGCCTACCACGTCGGACGTCAAGCGTAGAGCGTCTCGACCACGTCGGCGTAAAGCCCACGGATCGCGGCGCGGCGAAGCTTTCCGAGGTCCGTGAGCTCGCCGTGTTCTGTGGAAAAGCGCCGCGGCAGAACTGCGAAGCGCTTGATGGTCTCGAAGCTCGCGAGCCTCTTGTTCGCTCGGTCGACGTCGAGCTGGATCAGCGCGCGAAGCTCGAGATCCTGCGCGAGACGGTGGAGCTCGCTCGGCCGGCCCTTTTCTTCGGCCCATCTCCGGCACACGGCCTCCTCCAATGTCAGGAGGGCCACCAGGTAGGGTCGCAGGTCGCCGATCACGACGGCCTGCGAGAGCCACGGAGAGGCGAGCAGCAATCGCTCGATGTTGCCGGGCGCCACGTTGGAGCCGCCGGCCGTCACGATGACGTCCTTCTTGCGATCGACGATCGAGAGGTAGCCTTCGTCGTCGATCTTTCCGACGTCGCCCGTGTGCAGCCAGCCGTCGCCGTCGAGCGCGAGGGCCGTCGCCTCGGTGTTGCTGCGGTAGCCCTTCATCGCCGAGGGCCCTCGGAGGAGCACCTCGCCGTCCGCCGCGAGCTTCGCGGCGTAGCCGGGCAGGGGTTGACCGACCGTTCCGAGTCGGAATCGACCAGGACGGTTTACGTGCGATGCGCCGCCGATCTCCGTCAACCCGTACCCTTCCAGCACGGTGACCCCGCACGCCAGGAGCCATTCCGCGAGCTCGAGCGAGAGCGGCGCGGCGCCGCTGATCACGAAACGCAGGCGTTTACCGAACGCCGCGCGCACCCGAGCGAGCACCAGCTTGTCCGCGTAGCGTGCCTGTGCCGAGAGGAGCCTTCTCGGGGCGAGCCCGCGCGCATGCCGGTCCGTCTTCTGCTTGCCGACGTCGACGGCCCAGTCCCACAGCGCAGCCTTCAGCGGCCCACCGGCTCGAGCCGAGTCGTTGGCCACGGCGTAAACCTTCTCCAGGAAGCGCGGCACGGTGGCGAAGAACGTCGGCTCTATCTCTGCCAGGTCGCGCGCGAAGCGATGCGGTCCGCTGGCGTACGCCAGCCGTGTGCGCGAAGCCACGTGCACGAGCACCAGGATCTTCGCGAAGATGTGTGCGAGCGGGAGCAGCAGGAGCTGCTCGTCGTCCAGCGCGAGCGAGAAGGCGTCGAGCAGCGCCAGCGTCTCCGATAGCAGCGCCCGGTGCGTGAGCATCACGCCGCGCGGCGGCCCCGTGGTGCCCGAGGTGTAGACCAGAGTCGCCAGATCGTCGGGGCTCG
>CAYUAW010000118.1:0-7522 GCA_964442485.1 uncultured Polyangiaceae bacterium | reverse complement strand
GCCGAGTCTCGAAGAAGATGCTCGACCTGCTCCGCGGTGGCGGTCGGATAGATGGGCACGGTGACGCCGCCCGCCGCGACGATCGCGAAGTCCATGGCCGTCCATTCCTCACGCGTCGACGCCATGAGCGCGATGGAAGCGCCCCTTTCGATCCCGCGATCCACGAGAGCCAACGCCAGCGCGCGGGCGACGCCAAGGAGCTCTTCCCAGGTCGTCCATTCCCAGGTGCCGCCGCGAAGACTTCGCGAAGCGACGTGAGCCGGGTGCTCGCGCGCCGCGGCCTCCAGCAATTCGAAGACGTCGGAGGCGCGCGCGGGGTTCACAGCGCGAGCTGGTACCCCACCGATGGCTCGACAACGAAGCCGGAGGCGCCGAGCATGATCATGAAGTTCAGGTTCAGGACCAGCCCGTGATTGACGCCGAATGCGTACATCGCGCCGCCGCCGCCGCCGATGAAGCCTTGCCCGAGCTTGCGATAGGCGTCGAGCTGTGGCGTCTGCTGTCCCCTGGGATAACTCGTGTCCTGGATCGTCACCGCTAGCTTCGCGTCGACCTGCGCCATACCACCGCCGAGCGCGACGTACGGACGTAGGCCCTTGCGCGTGAACACGTCTTTCCCGAACCAGTACTTGCCGCGCACTTCGAGGTGGAGCGGCAAGAACGCGGGCCCCTTTGCTCCTTTCGGGCCGCCGTTGAACGCAAACCCGACGCGCGCCTCCCCGCCGATGTTGCCGGTGAAGAGCCGCTCGTACGAGGCGAGCACGCGCACCGTGCCCGGTGCGAGGCCGCCGTTCAAGCTGCCGCCTTGACCCTTCACGGGCTGGCCGGGCAGGGGGACGTAGGGAGTGTTTCCCGCAAAGAAGCAGCTGAAGTCTCCGCTCCCGCAAACGTTCGTGCCGCTGAGGTACGCAAAATCCGGCGCGATGTGCAGACCGAAGAGGTTCTTCTTGAACGCGCCCGGAGTGCTCGAGCCGCCGCCTTCCGCTGTGATGTCGCAGGTTCCGTTCGTGCACACCGAGCCCGATGGGCAGTCGCTCGTCGAGTCGCACTTCGGCGCGTTCTCGCAGGTACGACCGTTGTCACCCTGCTGACAGAGCAGGCCGACGTCGCACTCTTGCGACTGGTCGCAGGGCGAACCCCAGCCCTTGCCGCCGCGTCCCTTTGCACCGCCGGTGGGGCATGCGGGAGTGCCCACCATCTCCTCCGGGCACTCGCCCGCGGCCATGCACTTCGCGGGAGCGGGCTGCCCGGGATACGCAGGCGGATCTTCGTCCGTCTTGGAGACGATCTTGATGTCCGCGGGCTGCTTCTTCGAGCCGAAGCTGTCGAGCTCCTCTCCGTCCTTGTCCTTCGCCTGGACGTAGAAGCGCAGCTTGCCGGCGACTCCGGTGTCCGAGCAGGGGATCGCTCCTTGCCAGTACTCGCCCTTCTTCGTCATGTTGACGGTGGCCCAGTTGTCCCCACCGAACGGCTTGTAGCGGAGCGACACCTTCACGGCCGGTTCGTCGGTCGTGCACGCGACCGGAATCGGGCGCTGCATCTCGACCTGCTTGACGTTCGGCGTGCACTCCATGTTGCCGGGCACACCTGCCCCGCCCGCGCTGCCGCCGCCGCTCGTCTTGGAAGCGGGCGCCTCGGCGACCGGGGCTCCTCCGCCGCCGGCGCCGCCCGCGGCGTCGAACGCTTGCTTGACCGCCGGAGTCGCGAGCGCGTCGTCGAGCTTCACGCCCGGGTCGCTGGCGACGGCCTGCGCAAACGCTTCCTTCGTGCCGGCCATGTCCTGCCGGCCGCTTCCGCGCACGATGCCGATGTACATCCACGCGCGCGCCTTCACGCTGGGGCTGCAGCGGTCCTCGCACGCTTCCAGGATGCCCTTCAGCAGCGCCTCGGCCTTATCGAACTCGGTCGCGAGGTAATACTTGTTGATCGCCTCTTCGATCTTCTGCGCTGCGGCAGCGTCACGCGGCGCTGCGCGAACGCTTCCAGCGGCGAACGTAAGAAACGCACTGAGGAGCAGACAAAAAGCAGATCGACGGTGCACGTGAGTCCTCCGGTTCCAACACAATCTTTCGTTGTCAGCAGAGCCGCGCCGGGCTCTTACTCCGCGTCCCGCCAGCATCACCTCGTCGTCGGCGGGCACCCTTCCTTCGCGCCTTCGGTGCGCACGAACTGCACACGTCTATTCAGCGCTCGATTCTGGTCGCTGTCGTTCGCCACGAGCGGACGATCGAAGCCGTAGCCATGCGACGTCAGCCGCGTCGATTCGACCCCGTGTGCGGTCAGGTACTGCCTGACCGACGCCGAGCGCTGCTCGCTCAGGTGCTTGTTGTACACGGAGCCGCCGACGTTGTCGGTGTGGCCCTGGACCTCGATGCGGATGTCCGGGTTCTTCTTCAGGGCGTCGGTGACCGCGTCGAGGACCGGGTAGCTCTCGGGGCGAATCTTCGCCTTGTTGAACTCGAAGTGAATCTGCTGAGTGATCTTCACTTCGCAGTCCGTGACGACGACCAGCGACGCCTTCGGGCAGCCGAGCGGTTCCTCCGTGGTGGACCCTGCCTCGTTGGGGCACTGATCCTTCACGTCCGGAACCGTATCCTTGTCGTTGTCGGGATCGGGGCAGCCGTCCTCGTCCTGATACCCGTCGGGATCCTCCGCGTCGTTCGGGCACTTGTCGGTGGTGTCGGGGATGCCGTCCAGGTCGTTGTCGAGATCGGGGCAGCCGTCCTCGTCGAGGTACTTGTCGGCGTCCTCGGGCTCGAGCACGCACTGATCGGCGGAGTCCGGAACGCCGTCGCCGTCCGTGTCCGGATCGTCGGGGCAGCCGTCCTCGTCCTTGTAGCCGTTGAAGTTCTCCGGCTCGTCGGGGCAGCTGTCGTCGGGGTCGGGGTAGCCGTCGCCGTCGCGATCGCCCGGCTCGACGAACTGCCGCTCCGCGCAGTATTGCGGTGGAGACAGGAACGTCGCAGCGTTCGCGTTCGGCTCGGCGAGCGCGACGTGCTCCTTCGCCCGGCTCAGCGAACCCTGTGCGAGCTCGATCTTCGCGAACTCCAGGTTGCTCTTCGCCGTCGCGAGCTCGCGCGGAGCGCACCGTATCGCGCCGTTGCGCTCGGCTTGCTCGGCGATCTTCTCGAGACCTTCGATCTTGCCCTGGAGCCTCGGTGCTTCTGCGCAACCGTGCCCGAGCAGCGCGCAGAGGGAAGTGGCGACGAGCAGCCGCGAGGGACGCGTCACCGGCCCGCCCCGCGCTGTGCGGCCTTGGTCAGCCGGATTGCCTTGTCCGCGTAGTCCTCGCTCGCCTCGGCGAGGTTGATGGCGTCGCTGTAGTCGGCCTCGGCGGCTTCTTCCTCGGCCTTCTCGAGGTGCTGCTTGGCGTAGAAGTACTCATAGGGCGCGAGCTTCTCCGCGCCGAGCTCGTGAGCTTCTTCCACCTTGTTCGCCGCCGAGTTCGCCTTGAACGCGTAGATCGTGTTGCCGCAGCCGGTGAGGAGCAGCGCGACCACGAGCAGCGACCACCGCCGATGCCACGGTTCGAGCCCTGCCACGCACGCTTCCCGATGGGCCCGATCGGCGGGGGCGGGAGCCAGCAACACGCGCTGCGCGGCACGAGGACTCGGCGACTTTGGCTCGGTCATCAGGAACCGCTGGTCGACGCTATCAACCCTCGGAACTGGGCGTCAACAGCAGGTACGCGCACGGATTCCTACCTGGAGCGCTCGTCCGGCGAGTTGGGCGCGGTCGTCGCCCCTTCTCGGCTCGGCGCGCACCACCCGACGGCTCGGAACCTTCCGCGCGAGATGCGGTGCGCGTGACGCAGCACGCCGAAAACGTTCAGAGCCGGCGAAAGACGCCGACGACGACGCCGAGCAACATCGTCGGCTTGAAATCGGCAGCCCGGACGAGGATCGGCGCCATCTGCGAATTGGCCGGCTGGAACCGGATGTAGTCCTTTTCCGGGTAATAGTGCTTCACGGTGGCCTCGTCGCCGATCAGTGCGACGACGATTTCGCCCCTGTCGGCCGACGGCTGCCGTCGCACGAAAATATAGTCGCCATTCAGGATGCCCGCCTCGATCATCGAGTCGCCCGTGACTCGTAGACCGAACACCTCACGCCCGCCGCGGACCATCATGCGGTCGATGCGGACCGTGTCGATGACGTTTTCCTCTGCCATCAAGGGCAAACCGGCAGCGACTCGGCCGACGATGCGGATGTCGATGAGGTTCTCGTCCATGGGCTTCGGCGGCGGCGCGGACTTGTCAATCTGGTCGACGACACGGAGCGCGCGGCTCTTCATGTCCTCACGGCGCAAATAACCCTTGCGTTCGAGCGCCCGCAGGTGATCGTTCACCCCGTTCGTCGAACGGATGCCCATGTACTCGCCGATCTCGCGGAGGGTGGGGGGGTACCCGCGCTGCTCGATGGACTGGCGAATGTAGTCGAGCGTTTGCTCTTGACGCTTCGTGAGACCCTGCATGTTCGGTGCGCGAATCGTACTGAACGGGTGTCCGGAAGTCAAATTGTGGAAAAAAGACGCAGGTACCCGCGTTCAGCGAAGGTCCGTCATGGGCCGTTCCAGCCAAAAAAGGCTGGTTCCGTCGCTGCTAGCTGTATGGGCGGCCAGGGGCGACGGATGACACCTCAGAATCGCCCGGTCACTGACAGGAAGGTCAGCTTGTCGGTCGTCTCGCGAAGCCTGCCGACGAGCATGCGAACCATGCTCCACAGCACCTCGTAAGCGAGGTCCTTGTGCATGAAGAGGAGATCGTCGAAGCCGTCCTTCGGGATCGCCAGCACCCGACAATGCTCGTGGACGCGGGCGTCCGCCGACCGGGGGGACTCGTCGAGCAGCGCCATCTCCCCGAAGATCTGCCCCGGGCCGAGGACCGCCAGCGCTTCCTCTCCCATGCCGGGCACGTCGCGGCTGATCCGCACGCGACCGTCCAGGATCAGGTACAGCTTGTCCCCCGCGTCCCCGTGCTGGAAGATCTTCGTCCCGACGGCGTGCGTCTCTTCCGTCGCGACCTTCGAGATGAGGGTGATCCCCTCGAGCTTGAGCCCGGCAAACAGATCGACCTTCTTCAGCAGCTCGACGGTGTCGGACATGGACGCTCGGGAAAACCAACCGGGACTCTAGCATCCTGCCAGGGGCCGCCTCACCTCCGAAAGTTGATGTTGATCGTCTGCGTGGCGGTGACCGGCTCCCCGGCCTTGTTCAGCGCCGGGGAGTAGCGTTCGCGGAGGGCACATCGCTTCGCCAGGGCGCCGAAACCGTAGCCCGGGTCCTGCGTGACGGACGCGTTCGTCGCGTGTCCATCGGAGTCGATGGTCACGACCAGCGTCACACGTGCGCTGTTGATCTGCTCGATGTCTGCCTCTGCCGGAAACCCGCAGCGGTCCCAGGAGCTGCCGCCGAGGAGCGCGGCCTTCCGCGACAGGTCGGCCCCACCGGTGCCGGGCCCGGCCTTCGCGGCGGGTGCGGCCTCGGCCGAGCCGGCAGCCTTCAGGTCGCGCACCGCTGACTTGCTGGTTCCGCTCGACGTCGTCACGCCGCCGGCGAAGGTGTCGCCGGTGCCTTGAACGAATCCGTCTCCCGTCAGATCGACGGGCTCGTCCGGGTCGGGATCGGCGGTCATCACCTGCCCTGCCTGGGCAGCCGCGGGAGGGGTGGCGGGCGCTGCGGCCGCCTTCGGAGGGGGTGCCTCCTTCGGAACCTCGGGCTCCGGCTCGGGCTGCTCCGGTTCGGGCGGCGGTGGAGGAGGGGGCTCGATCTCGTACTCGGTGTGATGCGACGCCGCGAGCACGCGGAGCACGCCCTCCGCGAAATTGCCGAGGCCCGAGGACATCGCGAGGCCGCGCACGCCGAGCGAAACGTAGAGCGCGATCGTTAGCGCCAGGCTGACACGGAACCTGAGCGCGCCACGTTCGTCCGCCGCGAGCATCCGTGTGAGGGGGTCGCTCGCGATGACACTCTCCGTTGATCGCCGAACGGTTTCGGCGTGACTCACCATCGATACCTACTTCGCTGGGGGCTCGACGTCGGCCTTCGCCGTCGGCGACACTGCAAACGCGATTTTCGCTATCCCGCCCTGCCGCAGCAGGTCGAGCACGTGAATCACGCGCCCGTGCTCGACCTTCTTGTCCGCGCGTATCACCGCGCGAATGTCCTTGTTCCCGGCCTTCGCCTGGCGCGCGAGCGGCAGGATCCCGTCGTCGTCGGCGACCATCTTCGAGTCGACGCGCGCCTTGCCGTCGAGCGAGAGATCTACGCTGAAGATGGTCTGCATGCTCTCGCCGCTCGCCGACTTCGGCAGATCCATCGGCATGCCCTGCTGCACGATGATCTTCGCGGTGACCATGAAGATGACGAGGAGCACGAGCATGACGTCGACGAGCGGCGTCACGTTGATGCCGCTGATCAGCCCGTCGTCGTCGTCGGACGCCGCCCCGCCGGCCATCAGGCGGCCTCGTCCGAGCGCGGCTTCGCCGTGCCGCGCTCGGCGGCGAGGTAAGCGAGGAGCACCCGCGTCAGCACCTCCGCGTTGGCGAGCGTCGACTTCATCTGCCTCACGAAGTAGTTGTAAGTGGCGACCGCCGGGATCGCCACCGCGAGGCCGACTGCCGTCGCGACGAGCGCCTCCGCGATCGCCGCCATGACTTCCTGCGGCGCCATGCCCGCGGCGGCCTCCGCCGCGGCCGTCGCGGTATCCTGCCGTCCGAGCGCCGCGAAGGCCTGCACGACGCCGATGACGGTGCCGAACAGGCCGATGAACGGCGCGTTGTTGCCGAGCGTGCCGAGGTACGCGAGCCGCCGCTCCAGACGCATGCGCTGGAGCGCGACGGCCCCTTGCATTGCCTCCTCTGCGGCGTGACGTCCGTTGTCGCTCTCGATAAGACCTGCGACGACCACCGCCGCCTCGGCGCTGGGCGACGCTTCCATCTTCTTCTTCGCGCCCTCCACGTCACCGTTGCGCAGGAGGTCGCGCAGATCGTTCGCCAGCCGTCCGAGGTCGTCGCGCAGCGACCAGTAGAACCATGCTCTTTCCAGCATGATGGCGACGGACACGACGCTAAGTCCGATGAGGAGCCACATCACCCACTGCGCGCCGAAATTCGTCATCAGGCGCTGGAGCCACTCGGTCAGGTTCATCGAATCGTTCCTCTTCGCCGCCCGTTCACTGTCTCGGTGGGTGCGGGCATCTTCTTAATGTCTGTTCGCCGGCTAGGCATTCGCTACCCCAAAGCGGGTCACGGAAGAACCGAGATCGGCTGTCAACCGCGCACCAGGGGACGAACTTCCCGGGAATCGTTGCTCCCGGATGGGGGTACGTTCCCCCATTGCGATCGATTAAGCAAGCAGCGAACACCCTGCGCACGGCGTCATATCCGATCGCGGACAAACGCTGACCCTGCGGCACGGTGTCGCAGCGCCTGGCCGGTCTGCTCGGCGCGCGAGTCGTCGGTAGGGCGGGCACACGCCCTTCGCCTCTCAGAGCTCGTGCGGCATCAAATCGTGCGGCGAACGG
>CAYUAW010000117.1:7288-18641 GCA_964442485.1 uncultured Polyangiaceae bacterium | reverse complement strand
GAGGGCTACGACGTGGCGGCTCGCGTGAAGCGGGACGCAGGCGCGAACGCGCCGCGCTTGGTGGCGATCACGGGTTTCGGGCAGGAGGGGGACCGCCAGCGTGCGATGGGCGCCGGGTTCGACGGCTATCTTGTCAAGCCGGTGGAAGCGTCTGCGCTGCGCGCCGCGCTGGCCCGCCGCGCCGGGTAATCCAGTCAGGGACGTCACCTCATCGCGTGACGATTTCCGAAAGCTCGGTGCCCGCGGCGTAGCCGTAGCCGACGTTGGTGTCGAAGCCGTTCACGATGACGCCGACGCGCTGCGAGCTTACGATCTGGTGAACGCCGTCGTTCTGGGTGCCGGGTGAAACGACGCTCGTCGCCCCCGTGGAGGTATCGATCACGGGGAAGCTCAGTTGGCAGCGGTACACCTCGAAGTCGGGCTCCTTGGCGGTCGGATCGAAGGTCGGAGCCCCGCTCGCCTTGCAGCTCGCGAGGCGATCGACGCGCTCTCCGTCGAGCAGCACCTCCGCGCCCCGCGGCGCGACGATACGGACGAAATCGAAGTTGTACTCGCTGGGGGTCAGGAACACGTAGGTGGAGCGGAACTGTTCGATCGGGGGGACGACGATGAAGCTCGGGTCGCCCCCGGGAAGGCTGAACGGGACCCCCGACGCGCCTTGACTCGGCGACACGCTGCTCACCGAGATGGGCTGGTCGCTCTCTATCGGAAAATCTCCCTTCGCCGTGATGCTGACGAAGTCGCCCATCGCCGTCAGCGTGATCTTGTCGAGCGGCGCATCGAGCGTGGTCCGGACGACGGCGCCGGCTTCCGTGGTGGCGACGATGCGGAAGAACTCCGGGGCGTCGAAGTGTCCGAGCGTCTTTGCACCCGCCGCGATGACGGCGTCGGTGCGGTTGGGCGACACCGTCGCGATGAAGCGCTTTCCGGTGGTACGGATGGGGTCGAGCTGCTCCTCCAGGTGATCGGCGCAGCACTGCCTGTCGGAGAGCCGGTTCCACGCGGGCGCGTCGCTCGCCTCGCTGCCGCTGAAGACGACCACGGGCTGGTCCGCCTCCACGATGGAGCCCGTGAAATCGGCCTTGAAGCTGCCCGTCTCCAGGTTCACGACGTCGAACGGATCGAGCGAGAGGTCCACGGTGCCGCCCTCCGGCGTGGCCGCGATGGAGCTGCCAGGGACGATGGCGGCGCGGGTGTGCACGCGCACGTGAGTGCCCGGCCGCGTCCCGACGATTGTCAGGAACGCCCGCAGGTCGAGCGGGCTAGTCGGGTCGAAGTTGGTGTTCGGGTCGTCTGTGATGGCGATCGTCTCTGGCCACCCGAGCACCACGTAGGCCGGCGCGAGCGAGCCCCCGCCACCGAGCGCCTCCACCGGCTTGAGGAGCGAGGCGTCGTTGGAGAAGACGTTCACGTTGTCGAGCGGGTTGAACTGCACGAGGATGATCGGCACCGTGCTCTTCACGCGGAAGGCCGAGCGGGTGATCGCGGTGCCCGTCCCGGCGTTGAACTTGCCGCGCGGCGAGCCGTCCACCTCGCGCGGTCCCAGGCGGATGACCTGCAGGCTCATCGGGGGAACGGTGACGGCGGCGACCTGGTACGGCGCGTTCGCGTCGCCGGGGGCCGAATCGTCCTGCTCGACGGTGACCTTCGCCGAGAGATCCGGCTCGGGGTTGCTGACGACGATCGCGTACTGTTGCGCGGCGGCGTCCTCCGTGTCGTCGATGTCGGCGTTGTCCAGATCCGCCGCCCAGTACTCACAGCCGACGTTGCTCTTCTGCTCGGCGGCCTGCCCGCACAGGTTCACGCAGGCGCCGCTCCGGCACGACACGCCCTGCGAGGTGTCGCACGTCGCCGCCGCCACGAACCCGCTGCCGTCCTCCGCGCAAAGCTCGACGTCGGTGCCGTTGCAACGCGTCTGGTTCGGCACGCAAGTCACGCAGGTGAACATGCCGGGCGCGCACACGAGGCCGCGGCCCTTGCAGTCGTCCTTCGTCTGGAAGGTCGGGCCTGCCGGGCCGTTCACGCAGCGCTCGACACCGTCGCCGCACCGCTCGTCGCCCAGGCGGCACGGCACGGGCGGCGCGCCTCCGTCGTCGGACGAGGTCTTCGTCCAGCGGTCCCCGCGTGCGAACGAGCACGACACGGCGAGCAGGGCTACGAGCGACGCGACCCGCGCGCCGGACCGCCGCCGGGCGGCGCGATCAGCGGTGAGCCTGGAAGACATCGATCGAGTAAGCGTCCCAGCCTCGGCTCGCGAGCTGCCGGTATCGGAGCGCACCGTAGTCGAAGCCGTCGATGCGCGCGCGAGAGACGGTCACGGTGACGGGCCCTTCGGGCGCTCCGACGTCGCCGAGCGTCGCGATGTCCGGCAGCGTACCGGAGGAGACGCCGCGCGGCATCACCACCGTCCACGTCGAGAGCCCGCCGCCGGTGTCGATGTCGAACAGGGTCAGGTCCGCGTCCGGACCGCCGGGCGCGGAGCTGGTCGACAGCGTCTGCCCGTCCCACGCCGAGTTCTGGCTCGGCGTGTCGAGCAACGGCACCTCCATGAAGCCGTCGACGTGCACCGTGCTGTCGCTGGTGGTCCCGAAGAGGCCGACGACGGAAAGAGGCGTCGAGCCGCTCTCGCCGGTGGAGGCCGTCGCCGTCGTGACGTACTCGGCGCCGGCCAGGCCGTTCACCAGCGGCGGCAGCCCGACGAACCGGAGCGGCGACGTCGCGGGCAGGAGGGTGCTGGCCGAGCCGATCGGCAAGGTCACGTAGCCCTGGTTGCCGTAACGGATCCCGACACGTCCATCCATGTGGTCGGGGCCGCGCGGCGTCGGGCTGGGGCCGCGCGCGTCGAGCGAGATGGCGTGATCGAGCGGGATGTCCATGCGGACGTACACGTCCTTCGCCGTTGCGCCGGCCTGCGTGGCGACGCCGCTGACGATGCCCATGGTGTACGCGGTGAAGAGGGGCGGCGAGAGCTTCCGGTTCTCGATTCCGGCCAGGGCGTAAAGCGTCACATTGCCGACCACTGCGGTGGTCGAAAATGTGTAACCGATGCGTCCCACGTCGGTCGGCGTCACGCCGTTCTTCGCGGTCGGCAGCCGGAAGGGTGACGTGATGCTCGACGCCAGGGGGAAGACGTACGCGACGCGGCGGATGTCCGGATCCGCGTCGGACAGCGCCTCCGGGGGCACCGGGATGTCCCACGCAGCGACCCTGAGCTCGATGGGGTTCGGCCACACGAGCTCGCCCTGGATGGACGCGCCGGCGGACGGCGAGCCGCCGCCCGACCCTACCAGCGTGAGGTGGCCGTTCGACAGGCAATCCGGCGACAGGACCGGATCGAGGTACGCGGTGACGGTGTCGACCGCGACGTCGAAGAACGTCGTCGGCATGAAGCAATGCGCCGCGACGGTGACCGTCACCTTGCTTCCGAGCCCGGGATCGTCCACCGCGATGACGCCGTTTTCGTCGGCCGCCCTCGCGGATTTCGTGTCGGTGCCGAGCACGAGCTTCGCCGTCGCGATCCCCTGCCCGCTGTAGGAATTGATGGCGACGACGCGGAGCCTGCCCGCGAGCGGAGCGCCGGCGAGGCCGCCACGGAAGCCGTTGTTGCTGTCGCCGTAGGTGAAGCCGTCGAGCAGATCCGTCGGCCCCGAGTCGGTGACGACCTCCACGCGCTTCGACCCCGGGGTGCCCGGCGGCGTCTCGCAGTCGAGCTCCTCCGGTGCGCCCGCGGGCGTGCGCACGGCGGTCACCTTGCACGGTGCGCCGTCGATGAGCACCGTCGTGGACATCGACCATCCGGTGACGTCGCCATGGAGCGTGACGACCGTGCCGCCGGAGACGGGGCCCGTGTCCGGGTCGACGTAGAACGGGTCGTACACGTAGCCCTCGTGAAGCGTCGTTCGCGTCGAGTCGTCGTCGCCGTTCTGCACGGAGACGTCCACGGTACCCGCTGCTCCCGCCGGTACGGACACCTGCACGCGCCCGGGATCGACGGGCACGACGTCGGAGCTCGGGACCTCCGTCACGCCGAACCAGACCCGCGCCTGGCTCGTGAAGCCCGTCCCGTGAACGATGGCGTGCTGACCGCCGCTGAAGGGCCCGTGCGCGGGATCCACGCTCGTCACGGAGTGCGGCAGCGGCGCCAGCAGGCTCGCGTCGAGCGTGGTGCGGGCGGCGGCGTCGCCGGCGTGCAGGATCGGCGGCGGACCGGCGTCCCGGTCACGCGCGAGCGGCTGCAAGACTCCTTCGCCGATCGCGAAGCAGCCAACGGGGAGGATCCACGGGAGCGCCAGAGCAAACGCGAGGATCGGGCGGCGCTTCGGCACGGCCCCCGATTATAGGCCCGCGGCGCGAGGCAGACACGTAAGCCGTGCGGCGCCCGCTATCCGCCCGAGGACGGTGAGGGCGAGCTCCTTTCGGCCGCGCGCCTCCCCCGGACCGATACAGGCAGGGCACCCTCGGTCACAGGGGCAGCCGCGGATGAGCTCCCGCGCCGAGTCGACGAGCGACGCAGCGCGTTCGAAGATGCGCTCGGCCAGGCCCACACCACCGGGGATCGCGTCGAAGAGGAAGACCGTCGGATCGAGGCCCCCGGTGCGGCCGCTGTGTGGATCCCGCCCCGGCAGCGACGCGGAGTGCTCGTCGCCGGTACCGTCGCCGAGGGTGCGCCCGATATCCGACGGCTCGCACATGAGCGCCAGCGTGGCCACGGCTTCCAGGGCGACCCCCGCACCGCGGAGTGCCTCGACGACCTCCGCGCGGGGCGCGCCGAGCGCTTCGACTTCTCCCTCCGGCAGGGTGAGCCAGAAGCTCGTGGTGTGCATCTGCAGCTCGGGAAGGTTCACGTCCCCGTAGCCGGCGTTCTCGTGTGTGAAAAACTTCACTTTCTTGTAACCGGTTACGCGTTCGACGACCTTCACTTCTCCCCAGCCGATGGGCGTCGCGCCGCGACCGAGCGCGCCTGCCTTGGTGACGTCGAGGACCTGGACGGTGCGGTAAGTGAGGGCCGTCGTGAAGTAGTCCGGTAGGACCTTGCGAACGAAGGCTTTGTGGTCGTCGTAGTCGAGCTTCTCGACCTGGTACTGCTCGGCGTCGTGCTGATAGATGGCCTGCTCGTGCAGCATGGTGTGCGCGGAACGGAAATCCAGCTCCGCGAGGGACTTGTCCGTGTCGAGGTCGACGATGACGAAGTTGTCCCACCCGACGCTCCGGAGCGAGACGTTCGACGCCGGGTACGGATCGCCGATGTAGTGATAGCGCCCGCCGGAGGCGTGGATGATCCCGTGAGTCGCCAGGTACTCGAGGGCGTCGCGTGTCGCTTCCACGCCGAGCGTCGAGTAGCGCTCGCCCTCCGCCGGCGTGCGTGCCGCGACGGCACCCGGCTCGCGGATCTCGAAGGGGGCCTCGAACGCGGCGCACTTCAGGTGCTGGACGAGGATCTCGACGTTGGATGGATCGATGCGCGCTTCCTCCACACCGGCGGACAGTAGGTACCCGGGCTCCCGCGCGAGAAACTGATCGAGCGCCGCGCTCGAGCAGACCATGAGCGCGATGCTCTGGCTGCCGCGACGGCCGGCGCGACCGAAGCGCTGCCACGTCGCGGCGATGGAGCCCGGATAACCGACACACACCACCGCGTCGAGATCGCCGATGTCGATCCCGAGCTCGAGGGCGTTCGTCGCGACCACGCAGAGGATCTCGCCGTTGCGCAGCCCCTCCTCGATGCGCCGGCGGGTCGCCGGCAGATAGCCGCCGCGATACGCCATGATGGCGTCCTCCGGGACGGCGCCGCGGCACTCCTCCCGTATGTACTTCAGCATCGTCTCCACGCTGTTGCGCGATTGCCCGAACACGATGGTGGGGACGCGGGCCCGCACGAGGTCTGCGGCGAGGCGAACGCCGTGCTTCAACGCGCTCCCGCGAACGCCGAGCTCGGCGTTCACGATGGGCGGATTGTAGAGGAGGACCTGACGGCTCGCGCTCGGGGCGCCGGAGCGGTCGACGAGGGTGATTTCCCCCGGGTCGACGCCGAAGAGCCGCGCTGCATGCTCGCGTGGATTGCCGATGGTCGCCGTCGCGCCGATGAACGTCGGCTTGGCCCCGTGGAACGCGGCGACGCGCCGCAGGCGCTCGACGACGTGCGCCATGTGCGAGCCGAACACGCCGCGGTACGTGTGCATCTCGTCGAGGACGACGTAGCGGAGGCCCGATAGCAACGACGCCCAGCGCGCGTGATTCGGGAGGATCCCGGCGTGGAGCATGTCCGGATTCGTGAGCACGATACGACAGCGCTCCCGCGCGGCGCGGCGTGCGTCGCCCGGCGTGTCCCCGTCGTAGACGGTGGCCGGCACATTGAGCCCCGCCTCTCGCACGAGCGCGTGGATCCCGTGCTCCTGATCGCGGCTGAGGGCCTTCGTCGGGTAGACGTAGAGCGCGGTCGCGCCCGGATCGTCCTGTAGTGCTTCGAGGACGGGGACGTGGAAGCACAGGCTCTTGCCGCTGGCCGTCGGGGTGGCGACGACGACGTGGCGCCCATCCATCGCAGCGGTGACGGCCTCGAGCTGGTGCGTGTAGAGCTCGCCGACACCCCTGCCAGTGAGCGCGTGCCGCAAGGACGGCGAGAGCCCTGCCGGCAGCGGCGCGACCGAGGCGGCGCGCGACGGAATCAGACGCTCGGCCGCCAGGCAGGGGCGCACCACGCCGGACGCGAGCCAGGCGTCGACCACGGCCCGGACGCCGGTGGGCTTGAACCAGGGAGCTTCCGGCACGACCTGTCGAATACTAAACGGATGTTCGGCTGTTGTAAACCTCGACCAGGGGTCAAATCGCGGGTATCAAACCGCGTTGTCCATGAACGACTCCGAACCCGGCACGGGCACCGCGTCTCATTCCCTGGAGCCCATCCGGGGGGCGTCTTCGCCATCCCCGGGCCCCGGGGAAGGGCGCCCTTCCTACGTCTTCTTCGGGATCGTCGCGGCCATGGCCCTGATGGCCGACGTCGCCACGAAGGCCTGGGCCGAGATCACCCTCACCGCCCGCACTCGGGATCCGGCCATCAAGCTGGTCGAAAATCACCTCAGCTTCAGCCTCGCATACAACCGCGGGGGCGCCTGGGGTCTCCTGCAGAACGCGAGCGAGCTCGTCCGCCGGCCGTTCTTCCTGTGCGTGAGCTTCGCGGCCGTCGTCTTCATCATCTCGCTGTACAGCCGCCTGCTCCCGGGGCAGCGCGCGCTGAAGTGGGGGTTGCCGCTCGTGCTCGGCGGCGCGCTCGGCAATCTCACCGATCGCGTGGTGCGCACGAGCGTGGTCGACTTCATCGACTACCGCGCGGAGTGGATCACGAAGATGAACGAGGGCATCGCGACGATATTTCCCACGTGGAACGTCACCGACCACTGGCCGACCTTCAACGTTGCGGACATGTGCATCTGCGCGGGCGTCGCGCTGATGGCCATCGACATGATCGCCTCGCGACATCCGCCGAAGACCCACGCGTCGGAAGCGCCGGTCGCGACGAGCTAGGGCCGGACGGATGCAGGGGCGCCTCTTCACGCTCCTCGATCAGGGGTTTCCCAGCTACTTCGTGCTGCTCCTGGTCGGGTTCATCTTCGCGACCGTGTCGGGGGCCATCACGTCGAAGCGGATCGGGCAGGATCCGGACGTCTTCGTCGATCTGGGCCTCGCGATGCTCATCGCCGGCGTGGCGGGCGCGCGGATCCTTCACGTGTTCGCCGACGGCTATTTCATGGACTACGTGCACCTCTGCACGGATCCGTCTCGGGTGAATCTGCAGCTCTCGAAGCTCGAGTGCGCGGACCCCGAGTACAACGGCGTGTGGGACGCCGCTCGCGCCATGTGCGTGGCGCGTGAGACCGACTGCTTCGCGTGGGCGAAGTTCTGGAACGGCGGGCTCACGTATTACGGGGGGTTTCTCGGGGCGACGGCGGCCGCGTGGTACCTGCTGCGTCACGATCGCTTCCCGTTCTGGAAGGGCGCCGACATGGCCGGGCTCACCATTCCCATCGGGCTGGGGTTCGGCAGGATGGGGTGCCTGCTCGCTGGCTGCTGCTTCGGCAAGGAGACGCGCGAAGGCGTCGGTCTGGTCTTCCCTTCGGACAGCCCTGCCAGCGAGTGGCAGAGCAAGCACGGGTTCCTTGCGTCGAAGCTCCTGCGGTCGCTCCCGGTTCACCCGACGCAGATCTACGAGTCCGCCGCCGCGCTCGCCATCGCCGCGTTCTGTCTCTTCTACGTGCAGGGCAGAAAGCGGTACGATGGCCAGGTGTTCTTCACCTTCGTCGCGCTCTACGCAGTGGCGCGCTTCGTCATCGAGATCTTCCGCAGCGACGATCGGGGCGGCCTCATCGGGCTCAGCACCTCGCAGCTCATCGGGGTGGCGCTGATAGGCGCCGCGTTCGTCGCGCACCGCCGGTTCTCGGCGCGGGTCGCGCTCGCGTGACGCTTCGGGCGGCCCTCGGGATCGCCATCGGAGCCGCCGTAGCGGCCCTTTCGGCATGCGGCAACGACCAGAGCCATCCACCCTACGCGAGCGGGACGTGCTCGAATCCGCCCTGCCTTCATCCCGCCTATCACGGGGGGCCGGCGGTGGACTCCGGCGTCGCGGACAAGGGGTCGCGGGACGCAGGGGCCGACGGGCCGGGGTGACGCGGAGCGCTCACGAATCCGAGACTCGCGCAGAACAGAGCGTGCCTCTTTCTGCTCGCTCGTGGGTCTGGTAGCGGGTGCGGCGTGGCAGCCACGGTCCTGAATGGAAAGGCAATCGCGGAGCAAGTCCGAGCCGAGGCGGCCGCGGGCGCGGCGCGCTTTCTCGCGCGTCACGGTCGGCAGCCCGGGCTCTTCGTCGTGCTCGCCGGCGAGGACCCTGCGTCCGCCGTCTACGTCCGCAACAAGGAGAAGGCCGCGAAGGAAGCGGGTTTCGCGGGTGACGTGCTGCGGCTGCCGGCGTCGGTGGGCGAAGCGCAGCTCCTCGACCTCGTCAACGACCTGAATCGTCGCGAAGACGTGGACGGCATCCTCGTCCAGCTCCCGCTCCCGGGCGGCATCGCGGCCGGCAAGGTGCTCGCCGCGATCGATCCGGCAAAGGACGTGGACGGATTTCACGCGGCGAACGTCGGCGCGCTGTGGTCGGGGCAGAAGGGCCTCGTGCCGTGCACGCCCCGCGGCTGCATCCGGCTGCTTCGGGAGGGCAACGTGAAGCTCGACGGCGCTCGTGCGGTGGTCGTCGGTCGGAGCAACATCGTTGGCAAACCCGTCGCGGCGCTGCTCCTCGCCGACAACGCCACCGTGACGCTCGCACACTCCCGCACGAGGGACCTCGCCGCCGTGTGCCGCGAGGCGGACGTGCTCATAGCCGCAGTGGGGCGCGCGCGCATGATCCGGGGCGACTGGATCAAGCCCGGCGCTGCCGTGATCGACGTCGGAATGAACCGCGACGAGAACGGGAAGCTCTGCGGCGACGTGGACTTCGTGTCCGCGTCGGAAGTCGCCGGAGTCATCACTCCCGTTCCGGGCGGCGTCGGGCTCATGACCGTCGCTATGCTCCTCGACAACACGCTCATCGCCGCGGCGCAGCGCCTGGGCGGCTGAGGAGGGTCAGGGCTCAGGCGCGGCGCGGGGAGGAGCCCCCCAGCGCGCGGCGCGACGATACGCCCAGAGCAGGAGCAACCCGATCGGGGCATGGCCCAGCGCGAGGTGCAGGAACCTCGTCTGCGGGCAGTGGATCACGAGCGCGAGGTTCGCGAGCAGGCCGCCCGCAGCCGCGCCCATGGCGAGGCTACGCGGGTCACCGTCGGCGGCGCGATCGAGCAGCCTGAGGAGCGCGATGAATGCGCCGCCCACGAGGAGGCCGAGCAGCAGACAATCGCGGCGGATGTCGGCCGCCTGGAGGACGTGAGCGATGGCTCGTGGTGGGACGACTGCCCAGAGGAAGGGCAGCGCGAACGAGGCAGTGATGAGCGCGGCGAAATGCTCCGAACGAGTCTCCACGCGGTGAAGTGGCAACAGCAGTCGCCAGATCAGGATGCCGAGCGGAAGCATGTAGCTCCCGATCGCGAGCTCGAGCTGCCACGGCCGGACAGCAGCGAAGTCCGCGCGCCGGACCAGAAGGAACACGCAAAGGACAGCAAAAAGGGCGGCGCCGCCCGCGACGAGCCCACGAGTCGCGGTGGGCAGCGAGCGCACCTTGCTCCGGAAGCCTTGCTCCTCGTCGAGCAGCTTCTCCAGGTTGCCCAGCAACCGCTCGACGTCGGGATCTTCGGCTGGCGGCCGTAGATCCGCGGGAAGCGGCAACGGAGGAGCCTCGGGCTCATTGCCGCTGGGGCGTTCCAATCTTTGCTCCATTCGTGGGGATCTTGCCGCTGAGGGTCGGGATCTTGGACGCGACCGCGGCGGCCTCCTGCGCGAAGATTTTCCGGATTGCAACGTACCCGCGGTGTGCGCGCACCTTGACCGCCGAGAGGCTCACGCCGACGACCAGCGAGACCTCGTTGAACGAGAGCCCCTCCAGCCAGTGCAGCACGATCACGTCACGCTGGTCTGCAGGCAATCCGGCGAGCAGCGAGTGCACGTCGCAGCTCGCATCCGCCGCGTCCCGCACGCGCAGCCCGGTATTCAGCTGCTCCATCATGTGGACATCGAGCTGCGTCTCCGGATGGCGCCCGAGCTTGCGGAAATGCCGGTGCCGCAGGTTCATGGCGATGGTGAGCAGCCATGGGCGGAGCAGAGCGCCGCGACGGAAGTCCTGCTTCGAACGGTGGAGCTGCAGGAAGGTCTGCTGCACCAGATCCGAGGCGTCCTCGTTGCGGCCGAGCTGCTGCCTCATCACGCGCAGCAGGAGGGGGGCGTAGCGGCGGAAAATCTCCACGAAGGCGGTACGGTCCCCGGCCTGGTACCGCTCCATCAATTCCTCGTCCGTGACCATGCTTCGGCCCCGAAGGAGTTTAACTCCGTTTCCCGGGTCCGGATCGAGGACGTTCGAGCCCCCGCCGAGGTTCCCCGGCTCGGACCACGGCGTTTCTTTCCACATGCGAGGCGGCGTCGGGGCACGCTGCCAGGTCGCGACCAGAGGAATGCCTGACGAGGGGGACCGTTCTTCCATTGTAAACAATTCGCGATGTTACAACGCCTCGCGCCGCTCCGCGCCGAGGCGCCCGCTCCGGTCTGCTCCTGTTACGCAAGGAGCGCACCGCAGCAGCTGCCAACGATGGCCAAATATTCGCGCCGAGCCGTCCTGAGGGGCCGTGTCCTGTAGCCGGGTTCCAGAGAGCGGGTAGTCACGGGTCAGTCGGACGGTTACAGCGCGTCGTCACGGGATGATGCCCAGCTGCCGCATCAACGA
>CAYUAW010000117.1:0-7188 GCA_964442485.1 uncultured Polyangiaceae bacterium | reverse complement strand
TCGGCCTGGTCGCGGCTGGTCTGCCGAGGGGGCGCTCAGTTCGAGCGCGGCTTCGGATAGAGCGACGCGTTGACGCCGAGCCGCGCGCAGACGGCGTCGAGGGCGTGGTCTGCCTGCACCCGGAGCTCCTCGGGGCTCCCGCTGTTGTCGATGACGATGTCCGCGCGTGCCACCTTCTGCTCGAGCGGCATCTGCGCCTGCACGCGCGCGAGCACCTCGTCCGGGGTGGCTCCGTCGCGATTCACGGTGCGCTCGACGCGCGCCTCGATGGGTGCATCGACCACCACGATGGGTCGCAGCACGCTGTCGAGGCCCGCCTCGAACAGCAGCGGCACCTCGTAGCAGGCGAGGGGCTCTCCCCGGCGCTCGAGCTCGTGGGCACGCTCGTGGAGCAGCGAGCCGACCCGCGGATGCGTGATGGTATTCAGCGCACGCCGGTCGTCTTCGTTCTTAAAGACGCGTGCGGCGAGCCTCTTGCGATCGAGGTTGCCCTCTCCGTCGAGGATCTCGACGCCGAAGCGCTCCACGATCTCGGCGAGCGCAGGCGTCCCCTTGGCGACGACCTCCCTCGCCAGCAGATCGGCGTCCACAACGGGCAGTCCGCGCTCCCTGAACCGTCGGGCCGCAGCACTTTTTCCAGAACCGATACCGCCGGTGAGGCCGAAGAGCTGGATGGGCACGCCGGGAATCCTGCCCCAGCGCGGCTTTCCACAGGGCGCCAAACGACGCTCTGCATCTCTCAGGCTCAATTCTTGACGGCTAACGTTGAGCGCGGGTTTTCGTAGCTTGCACGCTCCGGCCATTCGGGGTTATCCGGTGAGCTGAACCGATGTTCTCTCATCGCTTCGGTCGTCGCGCCGCCCTGTGTTTCGGGGGGGCCTCGCTCGTCGTCGCGTGTGCCGCCCCGGCGGCCGCCGGGCGCGGCGCTCCAGCCTGGGGAACCAGCCTGCCCGGAGGAGTGCCTCCGGGCCCGGTGCGTGCGACCAGGGCTCTGGTCACGGACGCGGACCGTGCGATGGGCCTGGAGTGGCGCTTCGACGCGGGCGGCACGATTCACGCGCCGCCCGCGGTCGGTGTCGATGGCAGCGTGTACCTCGGCACCGCCGACGGCTACGTCGTCTCCCTTGATACGCGGGGGCGCGTTCAGTGGAGCTTCACGCTGGAAGGCGCCATCGCCTGGTCCCCGGTGGTCGATCAGAGCGGCCGCATCTACGTGGCGACGACCGCACAGCGTCTGTGCTCGTTTCAGTCGAACGGCGCTCTCGGCTGGCAGGCGCGGACCCCGGCTCACGTCGGCACCGAGCTCGTGCTGGCCTCGCCCTCGGGTGTCCTCTTCGGGGGGACCGACGGGAACGTGTGGGCCTACGCGGAATACGGTAACCCGTTGTGGCACGCCGGCGTCGGTCCACGGATCACGGCGGGGCCGCGAATGTTCGGCAAGCGCGCCGTCGTCGCCTCGGTCGACGGCACAGTGCTGGAGCTCGAAGGCGCGATGCGCCGGCGAGCCCTCCGCATCGAGGCCCCGTGCGACTCGATCGTAACGGCGACGTCCGACGGCTCGATGACCGTCGTCGCGGGCGGCGCGCTCCTCGGCGTCGGTCCCAGGGGCGAGGTTCGCTTTCGTCGCGCAGGGGTCATCTGGGCGGAGTCGCTCGACGACGGCTTCGTGGCCGTCGAAGGCGACGGCGTGCTCACGCGTCTTGCGGGGGACGGCACGCTGGTGTCCAGCGCGCGCATCGCGACCGAAGCGACGGCGCCGCCTGTGGTCGCGCCGTCGGGTGCCATCTACGTCGCCAGCGCCTCGGGAGCGCTCGTCATCGTCGGCAAGGGCGGGGCCGTGCGGCAGATCCCCATCGCCACGGCCGCTCTTCACCGGCCGGTGCTCGACCTCGCACGACGCCGGGTGCTCGTCACCGCTGGCAGCGGCATCGTCGCTTCCGTGCGCCTCGAGGAGTGACCGATGGACTTCAAGCAGAAGCTCGGTTGGCTCAAGCCGCCCCCCGCGCCGCAGGGGTCGGGGGACACTGTTCGGCCCGCGCTCCAGGTCACGGAGGCCCAGGAAAATGGCTCTCGCGTGGATGCTCTGGTGGCGCTGCGAGCGCAGATGGAGAGGATCCTCGGCCGCGAGCCGCGGCCACGGCCGAAGCGCGTCGAACCCGACATCGTCGAGCTACCGTTCCTCCGAAAGGAGACGAACTCGGGCCCCGTCTTTCGTCGTCTGGAGCGCCTCCGCAGCTCGTACCACGTCGGGCGAATGCCGGTCGACGCCGCGCTTGGCGCGAGCGCCGAAGCGCTGGCGTTGCTCGCGCTCGATCCAGCGCTCGCGCTCGTCGCGCCCGATCGCGCTCTTTACCTGGACACGGAGACCACGGGCCTGGGCGGTTCGGGCACGATCGCATTTCTCGTGGGGCTCGCGTGGTTCGACGATGGACAGCTCGTCATCGAGCAGCTCCTGCTGCGTCGCCCGTCGGAGGAAGCGGCTCTGCTCGAGTGCGTCGCCGAGCGGATCGAAGCGGCGTCCGCGCTCGTCACCTTCAACGGCAAGGCCTTCGATATCCCCACGCTGTGTGGTCGCTACGTGATGAATCGTCTACCGGAGCCCCCCACACGGCCTCATCTCGATCTATTGCACGTGGCGCGACGTCTACACCGTTCCCGCGTCGGCTCCTGCACCCTGCGCGCGGTGGAAGGCGAGGTCCTCGGGTTCGTGCGCGACGCCGACATCGACGGCGTCGACGTCGCTCCTCGCTACGGCCATTTCCTGCGCACAGGTGACGAGAGCGTGCTCGGTCCCGTCATCGAGCACAACGCATGGGACGTGGTTTCGATGGCGGCGCTGGTCGGGCTCTACGGCGAGCCGCTCGGCGCGCTCCATCACGACGACCTGGTGGGGCTCGCGCGGACGTACAGGCGCGCGCGCGCGTTCGAGCACGCCGTCGTCGCTGCAGACGCAGCGGTCAGCCGTGGTGCGGGCGTCGAGGGCCTCCGCATCCGCGGCGAGATCGCGAAGGCGAGAGGAGATCGACAGCGTGCCCTGGCAGACTACGAGGCGCTGGCGGGGGCCGTCGATGACGCGGCTGCACGCTTCGAGCTCGTGAAGCTCTACGAGCACTTCGTGAAGGAGCCGGCGCGCGCTCTCGAGGTGCTGGCCCGCGGCACTGGCGAGCTTCCGGAGGCCGTGGAGCGCCGCCGCGCGCGCCTCGAGAGGAAGGCCGCGAAGCGTCAAGGGTAGCCCCCGAGCACAATCGGGGACAGCCAGGGTTCGGAGCGTCCGGGAAATCACGAGCGGCCCTCGGGCACCGCCCGCGGGGATTCTGTTGCGGGATCAGTCGCGGGCCTCTAAGAACGCACATCGCAATGCCCTACGACCATCGGGCCATCGAACGAACCTGGCAGAAGTACTGGGAGGAGCACGACACGTTCCGGACGGTGCGCCGCCCCGGGCATCCGAAGGCGTATGTGCTCGATATGTTCCCGTATCCGTCTGGTTCGGGCCTGCACGTGGGGCACCCGGTCGGGTACATCGCGACGGATATCTTCGCGCGTTACAAGCGCATGCGCGGGTTCGACGTCCTGCACCCCATGGGCTGGGACGCCTTCGGGCTCCCCGCGGAGCAGCACGCGATCAACACGGGGACCCACCCCGCGGTCACGACACAGAAGAACATCGACACCTTTCGACGCCAGCTCAAGCAGCTCGGTTTCTCCTACGACTGGTCGCGCGAGCTCAATACGACGGACCCCGGATACGTCCGGTGGACCCAGTGGATCTTCCTCGAGCTCTTCGAGCGCGGGCTCGCTTTCCAGGGCGAGATACCGGTCAACTGGTGCCCGGCGCTCGGGACGGTGCTCGCCAACGAGGAGGTCATCGACGGCAGGAGCGAGCGCGGCGATCACCCGGTGATCCGTCAGCCGCTCCGGCAGTGGCAGCTCCGCATCACCGCTTATGCCGACCGGCTCGCGGCGGATCTTGCGGGGCTCGACTGGCCCGAGACGAGGCAGAAGCAGCTCGACTGGATCGGTCGGAGCGACGGCGCCGAAGTGGATTTTCCCCTGGTCGGGCGCTCCGACGCGCTGACCGTCTACACGACGCGTCCCGACACGCTCTTCGGTTCCACTTACATGGTCATCGCGCCCGATCACCGGCTCACGCGGGAGCTCGCGTCCGCCGAGCGCCGCGCGGAGGTGCTTGCCTATGCGGACGCCGCCGCCCGCAAGAGCGACCTGGAGCGAACCGCCCTCGGCAAGCAGAAGTCGGGCGTCTTCACCGGCGCTTTCGCGACGAACCCGCTCACCGGCAAGACGATCCCCATCTACACCGCGGACTACGTGCTCGGCGCTTACGGCACGGGCGCGATCATGGCGGTCCCTGCTCACGACGAACGCGACTTCGAATTCGCGAAGGCCTTCGAGCTGCCGATCGTCGAGGTGGTGAGCCCCGACGGCAAGGAACACGCGGAGCTCGCCGCTCCTTTCACGGTCGACGGCATCGCGGTGCGCTCGGAGCAGTTCGACGGGCTTCCGACGGCAGAGGCGAAGCGCCGCATCACCGAGCACCTGGTGACGTCCGGCATCGGCCGCGCGAAGGTGAACTACAAGCTTCGCGACTGGCTCTTCAGCCGTCAGCGCTACTGGGGAGAGCCCATCCCCATTTACTTCCCCGTGACGACCGACGGAGATCCGCGCAAGGGCGACCCGCACGAGATCGACTATCTCAAGCCCATCGCGTGCGAGAAGAGCGAGCTTCCGCTGCTCCTGCCGGAGCTCGACGACTATCACCCGGGCGATCCGCAGGGTCCGCTCGTGCGCGCGCTCGACTGGCGCTTCTTCCAGCGCGACGGCAGGTGGTACGCGCGGGAAACCAACACCATGCCGCAGTGGGCCGGCTCGTGCTGGTACTACCTGCGTTACCTCGACCCCGGCAACCAGGAGCGCATTTTCTCGGAGAAGGCGTACGACGACTGGATGCCAGTAGACCTCTACGTCGGGGGCGCCGAGCACGCGGTGTTGCACCTCCTATACGCGCGCTTCTGGCACAAGGTGCTCTTCGACGTCGGCGTCGTGAAACACCCCGAGCCGTTCCAGAAGCTCGTGCACCAGGGCATGATGCTCGGACAGGCGTTTCGCTACTACGCCATCGTCGACGACGACGACAAGGTGAAGCGTGCGCTCGACGGGGACGACCCGAGCGTCGAGCACGAGCGGGAGACCGGGAAGCACGTGCTCACAGGGACGGGGGAGCCGGTGGAAGAGCGCTGGCTCGGTCCCTCGGACGTCCGCTGGGAAGGACAGGTTGCGCGTCACCCGGAGTACGGCGTGAAGCTCGTCTCCGTCTCCGAGAAGATGAGCAAGTCGCGCGGGAATGTCGTCAACCCCGACCAGGTCGTCGAGGAGTTCGGCGCCGACAGCCTGCGCGTCTACGAGATGTTCATGGGGCCGCTCGAGACGGTAAAGCCCTGGCAAACCAGCGGGATCCAGGGCGTGCGGCGCTTCCTCGAGCGTGTGCAGGCCGTGCTCTCGCGGACGCTCGCTGACGCCATGGACGCGGAGACGGCGAAGCTCGTGCACCGCACCGTGAAGAAGGTCACGCAGGACATCGAAGCGCTCCGTTACAACACCGCCATCAGCGCAATGATGATCCTCACGAATCATCTGCAGTCCCTGCCCGCGGTCCCGCGCGAGGCGGCGGAGAAGCTCGTGTTGTGTCTGAGTCCCTTCGCTCCGCACCTCGCAGAAGAGCTCTGGGGCACGGTCCTCGGTCACACCGCGAGCCTCGCTGCGGAGCCGTTCCCGGGCTTCGACGAGTCGTTCTGTGTCGATGACGTGGTGGAGATCGCCGTCCAGGTGAACGGCAAGGTGCGCGGCAAGATCGCGCTCAGTCCGACGGCCACCGAAGACGAGGCGCGTGGCGGCGCGCTTGCGGATGACAACGTGCAGAAGCACATCGCCGGGAAGGCGATTCGCAAGGTCGTCTACGTTCCGGGGCGGATCGTGAACTTGATCGTCGGCTGAAGAAGGCTGCACACCCAATCACTGAACGCCGTCGACCCATTGAACGGGTCGACAGAGGACGGCCGTTCCGATGTGGAAATGCTGTTGTTTCCCGTGAAACTTGGCCCTCGTGCTCGTGCCGTGCTGGCCGGCGTCGGCGCGTGTGCGCTCGCCGGCGGGTGCGGTTATCGCTCCGCGTTCAGCCGCTCACCGAGCGAGGTACGCCTGTCCGTCGTCGCCGCGCCGTTCGCGACGCCCCACGCGGAAGCCGCGGCGGAATCGCTCAATGGCGCGCGTGACGAGCTCGCGCGTGAGGGAGCCCTGGGTAGCGCGCCATTTCCAAGGCTCGTCATCGAGGTGATCCGCGTCGACGAGCTCCCAGCGGGTATCGCCATGAATCCGGGCCAGCCCGCGCTCGCGCGAGGCGCCCAGGTCGGGGTGACGGCGCACGGCTGGCTCGAGGAGCGCTACGGCGGACCCCACGTCTGCGACACGGGGGACGTTCGCCGGGTGGAGACCGTCGCCCAGACGGCAGACTCACTCGGTTCGAGCCTTTCCGCCGTGGACGCAATCCGTTCGGCGGCGCGCGCTGCAGGTCGCGGGATTGCATTGCGGGCCCTGGGTGTTGCTGAACCCGCGATGGAGCCAATGTGAAGTGACCAGAAATCGTCGAGTCCGAGTCCTGCGAGCAACCCAGCGGAGCGCTGGGTCACGACAGCCCGTGTTCGAATCAGACGAGCCCATGGCGCGGGAATCTCGAAGCCCTCGCCCGTCGGGGGACTCGAAATTCCCACCGCCTCGATGGACTCGAACCACTGGGAGGCCGCCTGTGTTACGGTTCGTCCTGCAATGATCACGGTCGGGTGTGCCGGCTTCGCCGTGCCCGCCACGCGCTATTTCAAAGAATACGGGTTTGTAGAAATCCAGGAAACGCACCGCGCCGTGCCAGGGCCGGGGACTATCCGCCGCTGGCGGCGTGAAGCGCCGGGGGATTTCCAGTTTGCCGTGCTGGGGCCACGGGAAGTAGCCCAGGAGGGCTTCCGGCCCGGCAAGGTCATCGAGACGGCGCTCGTCGGTCTCCTCGAGGTGGCGGGTGAGCTCGAGGCCAGGACGGCCGTCTTCGTGGCGCCGCCGGATTTTGCCGAGACGCGACCGAACAAGGCCGCCCTGCGTGACTTCCTGATGCTCGCGAAGACG
>CAYUAW010000116.1:15889-18700 GCA_964442485.1 uncultured Polyangiaceae bacterium | reverse complement strand
TAGCGCTCTTGATCCGTCTTCGGGGCTGCGAACCACGGCGGCGCCGACCGCCCGTTGATCGTGGTGCCACCGTGAAAGAAGGAGGCGCCCCCGGCGATGAAGTCGGCGGGGAAATTCAGGGTCGGTTTGGTGAGCGCGTCGAGGCGCTCGACGTGGGTGGCTCCGAGCTTCACGTCGACGGCGGCGAGGTTGTCCTCGAGCTGCGCGAGCGTTCGCGCGCCGATGATCGTCGAGGTGACTCCCGGACGCGAGTTCACCCACGCAATCGCGACGCGCGAGACGGTGGTGCCGAGCTCCGCCGCGATCTTCCTGAGCTCGTCCAGGAGATCGTACGTCGTCTCCGTCAGCGCGCGCGAAGCCCACGCGCCCCTTCCGGGCTCGTGCTTGCCGTGACCCTCGCGGGAGTATTTTCCGGACAGGACGCCGCTCTTCAGGGGCGACCACGGCGTGACGCCGAGCCCGAGCTCGAGCGCCATCGGCACGAGCTCGCCCTCCACCGTGCGTTCAAGCAGCGAGTATTCGATCTGCAACGCGATGAGGGGCGACCACCCCCTGAGGTGCGCGAGCGTCTGGGCCTGCGCGCATTTCCATGCGGGTGTGTCCGAGAACCCGATGTAGCGGACCTTGCCGTCACGCACGAGGTCGTCGAGCGCTCGCATCGTCTCCTCGATGGGCGTCGTCGCGTCCCAGGAGTGCATCCAGTAGAGATCGATATAGCTGGTCCGCAAGCGTCGGAGCGACTGCTCGCACTGCGCGATGAGCGTCTTCCGGTGCGCGCCGCCGCCGTTCGGGTCTCCGTTGTACAGGTTGCTGAAAAACTTGGTCGCGATGACCACGCGATCGCGCTTCTCGGGAATCTTGCCGATGTGATCGCCGATGATCTTCTCCGAGTGGCCCTTCGTGTAGGCGTTCGCCGTGTCGATGAAGTTGCCGCCCTGCGCAATGAAGCGATCCATGATCGCCTCCGAGTCCTGCACCGAGGAGCCCCACCCCCAGTCCTCTCCGAAAGTCATGGCGCCGAGACAGAGGGGCGACACGCGCAGGCCCGAGCGGCCTAGGGTGACGTAGTGGTCGAGCGGCATGGGCGTCCTTTCTCGCAAGGGCCCCGAGGGCCCGGGTCGCGGATGCCTATAGGTCCGCGGCGTGGCGGTGCAAGTCACCGAAAAGCCGGGGGGTCCGCGCATCACGGCGGGTCGAGGTGAGCCGGAGTGACGTCCTCGCGGTAAGGGCTCACGCGACCCGAGGCCGGTGAGACGCCTTTATATTATCCTTTGAGGTAGTTATATCTCGCTCGAGCCATACGTGACCGATCGCGGCAGCACGTGTCAGACGGGCATCGATTGCTGCACGTGGTTCTGTCGCGACGGCCTGTGCGTTCCGCCCTCCGAACACGGCTGCTCGCGGCTCGACGAGAAGTGCAGGACGGACTCGGATTGCTGCCAGGGAAGCGGCACGTGCATCGCCGCCTTCTGCGAGCGCATCGTGCGGTGACGAGGAGCGCAGATGGTAGCCTTCCCATACGCGCCACTTCACAGCGCCGCGGATGACAGGTGAGCGCCAGAGCTAGTCGGCTGTTCGATACCGATTTCATTTTGCACATACCGTGTAGGGACATCGACGTTCGAGCCACACGAACGCTGACTTCGTCTGTGTGCAGCTTTCGTCCAATCGTCTTTGCCGCTCGTGAGTGGTAATCCGCTAACTCGTTGGCGGGTTCAATCAATGAACCGCCCGACGAGGAGCGCGGCCCATCATGCAAAAGGAACTGGGGTTGTTGTTCGTCGCTGCCGCGGCAGCGACAATCGCTTGCAGCTCGAGCGACGACACAGGCGGGTCGCCGTCCGGATTGAACAGCGCGGGCGGTTCGATCGTGGGGGCGGGTGGATCGGTCGGTGCGGGTGGCGAGACCGTCACGACCCCGACGGGCTATGGCGGCACCACCGTGCCGAGCGGGACCGGGAACAGCGGCAGCGGTGCGTTCACGTCCGGGACCGGCGCCTCGGTCACTGCTTTCGGCACCGGCGGCACGCTCGGCGGCGGCGGCGTCGCTCAGTTCGGCACCGGCGGCATCGCTCCCGTCGGGGCTGGCGGCGCCGTGATCGGCGGCGGTGGGATGATTGCCGTCGGCGGCAGCGGTGGGGGCAACCCGGCTGGCGGCGGCGGATCCGGCGGCCAGGTCGCGGACGGTAACCCCGTCCTGCCGATGGCTCCGGCGAACTGCCCCATGCTCCGCAATGGGGCGGTGGCGAACTTCCCGCGCGCGAGCGGCACCAACGTGCCCGTCACCATCTACATCGACCCCAGCGCGAAGAGCAAACCAGACCCTGGCGGCCCGCTCATCATCTACTGGCACGCCACGCTGTCGAACCCCGGAGAGGTGCTCCAGGGTTTCGGTCAGGCGAACATCTCGGCGGTCACCGCGGCGGGCGGCGTCGTCGCGGCGCCGGCGACGACCGCTTGCTCGGGCTGCACGACGACCGACGACGGCTACTGGTTCCTCGAGGACGACGTCGTCGCCGACGAGATCGTGGCTTGCGCGGTCCAGCAGGCGAAGATCGACGTGAAGCACATCCACACCCTGGGCTGGAGCGCCGGTGGCCTCCACACGACGCACGTCGCGCAGGCACGGTCGAACTACATCGCGAGCTTCATCTCGTACTCGGGCGGGCTCTTCCTCCTGCCGAGCACGGATCAGAATCCGGCAAACAAGGTTGCCGGAATCCTGACGTATGGCGATCCGGGTTCGGACGTCGTGATCCTCGACTTCAACGCCCAGAGCCAGAGCTGGTACAAGATGTTCCAGCCGAAGGG
>CAYUAW010000116.1:0-15789 GCA_964442485.1 uncultured Polyangiaceae bacterium | reverse complement strand
TCGCCCGAGAGGGCTTCGTGCTGCTGACCGGCGGGCGCGGAGTGGGGATCATGGCCGCCGCGAACCGTGGAGCGAAGCGCGTACCGTCGAGCATCACGCTCGGCGTCTCACCGTCGCGTCGGGCACCAGCGGAGGCCGAAGAAGAGCCGCTCCCGGACATCGACATCGAGATCTTCACCGGCATGGGGGATGGTCGCAACGTCATCAACGTGCTGTCGAGCGACGTGGTCATCGCCTGCGGCGCCGGAGGCGCGGGCACGGCTTCCGAGGCCGCCCTGGCTCTCAAGTCGAACCGCCCCCTCGTACTGCTCTCGCCGACGCCAGAGGCGAGGGCATTCTTCGAGAGCCTGGGCAAGGTGTACGTCGCCGAGAGCGCGGATGACGCGCTCGAGCTCGTTCGCAAGATCACCGGCGAATAGAGCGGCATCTCCGCTACGAACTCGGGCCGCGGCCGCCGAGGTTGGCAACGACGGCGGCGAGCTGCCCGGGCTCGACGGGCTTCGTCACGTGCATCTGGTAGCCGGCAGCGAACGCCCGCTGAGCGTCCTCGGTGCGCGCGTACGCGGTCAGCGCGAGCGCGGGGGTCCGACCGCCCTTTTCCGGCGACAGGGAACGGATCTTCTTGATGAGGGAATAGCCGTCCATCTGCGGCATCCCGATGTCGCTGACCACGACGTCGGGCCTGACACGCTCGAAGGCGTCGACTGCCTCCATCGCCGAGCTGCTGCAGTGGACCTCGGCGCCGTGCTCGGCGAGGACGCTCGCGACGAGCTCGAGAGCGTCCACCTCGTCGTCGACGACCAGCACGCGGAGCCCGTCGAGCCGGGACGCGCCGTCGACGGGCCGTGCGGGCTCCGCGGTGTCGGCGGCTCGCGGCACTCGAGCTATCGCAGGGATGGCGGCTCGCGCCGGAAGCCGCACGGTGAACGTCGCTCCCTTCCCCTCGCCGCCGCTCTCGGCCTGCACCGTGCCGCCGTGCGCGGCGACGAGCTGCTTGACGATCGCGAGCCCGAGCCCGAGGCCACCGTGACGCCGCGTCGTCGACGAATCGGCTTGCCGGAACGGCTCGAACACGAATGGCAGGGCATCGGCGCGAATCCCCTCCCCTGTGTCGCTGACGGAGACGCACACCTCCGACCCCTCGGCGCGAACATTCACCGATACGTTCCCCCCTTTCGCGGTGAACTTCACGGCGTTGGAGAGCAGATTCCAGACGATCTGCTGCAAGCGATCCGCGTCCGCGATGATGTTCGGCCCTGGATCCGGGACGTCGACGGTGATGGTGACGTCCTTCGCGCGGGCCGCGGGTGTGACTGTCTCGATCGCCGTCGCGACCACCTGCGCGACGGCGGTGGACGCCACGGTGAGGGCGAGCTTGCCGCTGATGATGCGCGAGACGTCGAGGACGTCCTCGATGAGCTTCGTCTGGGCGCGCGCGTTTCGCTCGATCACCGCGAGCCCGCGCGCGACGTCCGCGCCCGAACCGCGCTCGCGAAGCATCACAGCCCACCCGAGGATGGCGGTCAGCGGGGTGCGAAGCTCGTGGCTCACCATGGCGAGGAACTCGTCCTTCGCGCGGCTCGCAATCTCCGCTTCGCTGCGCAGGGCTTGCTCGTGCGCCCGCGCTTGCTCGACCTCCTTCACCGCCAGCGCGTTCTCGATCGCCATGGCCGCGCGTCGGGCGAAGTCCTCGGCGAAGGAGAGATCGTCCTCACCGTAGTATCTGCCGGACCCCGCGTAGACGAACGTCATCGCGCCGAAGATGCGTTTCTGACCGCGGAGCGGCACGATCATCGCGGACTCGAGCTTCAGCTCGCGGACAAGCCGGAGGTGTTCCGCGTCGCGCGCCGAGCGCTCGAGCAGCTCCTCGGGGACTCGTTCGTAGAGCTCCGGCTTGCCGGTGCGGATGACGCCGAGCACGCCTCGCTCCGCGTTCGGGTCGCGCGGATAACGCTCCGCCATCTCGCGACCGAAGCGGACCTTCGCAGGATCGACGTGCGCGATCGCCGCCTGGACGGGGACCGAGCTGCCGGGTTCCAGGACGTCCACCGTGCAGTAGTCGGCCAGCGTCGGAACCGCGAGGCGCGCCACGGTCGCGAGGACGCTCTGATAGTCGAGGGACGAGACCAGCGCGACGCCCGCGCTTGCAAGGAATTCGCGACGAATCCGCTCACGACGTTCGTGCGTCCCGTCGCGGAACACCAGCACGACGCCCGAGATCCGTCCTGTGTCGTTCTTTATGGGCGCGCCGCTGTCGTCGATGGGGATCTCCACCCCGTTGCGCGAGCGGAGCAGGGTGTGGTTCGCGAGCCCGACCACGGTACCCTCGCGCAGCACCTTCGCGACGGGGCTCTCCAGCGGAGCCCGCGTCTGCTCCGATAGAATCACGAAGACGTCCTTCAGCTTGCGACCGGCCGCCTCGCTCTCCGCGTAGCCCGTCAGGCGCTCCGCGACCGGATTCATGAAGATCACGTTGCCCTCCGCGTCGGTGGCGATGACGGCGTCCCCGATGCTCCGCAGCGTAGTCGTGAACCAGCTTCTCGCCTCGTCCTCGCGTTCCAGGCGCGACGCGCGCAGAAGCGCCTGCGCGCACTGGTGCGAGAGAGTCGTGACGAACGCCCGCTCGTCGAGCGAGAAACGAGTCGGCGCGTAGAACCCCATCCCGAGGAGACCCACCGGGTGCCCCTCGGCGACCAGCGGCACACTCCAGAAGGCCTTCGCGCGAGGGCCGCGCGCCTGCATCGCCGAGATGCCGGGGTGAATGGCGGCGTAGTCCGCCTCATTCTCGGCCCAGAGTGTCTCGCCGGACTTGAACGACGCGTAGGTGGCTGGCGGGCCGTCCCGGTCGGAGATGCGGCGAAGGCTGGGAACGAGCTCCGGCGAGACGCCTCGCTCGCCGACGAGCTCCAGCGCAGCGCCTGATTCGTCCAGCAGGTAGAGCGTGCACGTGTCCGCCCGCGCCGCGCGCATCCCGAGGTCGACGACGATGGACGCGACCTGCGCGCGCGTGCGCGCCTCCGAGAGCGCTACTGCGATGTTCGAGAGCGTCTGGAGCCGCTCACGGGCCTCGCGCGCGAGCCGGTCGAGCAAGTCGGCGCGCGTCGCCTGCAGCCGCCAGGCATAGGCGAGGAGCGCGTACGACACCAGCGTGAGCGCCACGACGGCGAGGAGCGAGAGCCACGCCCGCGTGCGGGCCGTGGCTCGGCGCTCGACGAGCAACCCCGCCTCGGAGTCTATGATTCGCCCGGTGGCGCCGCGAAAGGCGATGAGATCGCGATTCCCTTCTCCAGCCTCGAAGGCGGCCACGGCCTCGTCGCGACGGCCCGCTCGCACGAGTGCGACGGTCTCGCGCAGCCGGTCCATCGCGGCGCGTGCCTCTGCATCGGCGCTCTGGACGTTCCTGATCTCGGAGGGATTGTCGCTCACGAGCGCGCGCACCCGCTCGGCGAGACCGCGCTCCTTCTCCAGTGCAGATTCGTAAGGTGAAAGAAAAGCCGGAGTGCCGGCGAGCAGGTAGCCACGAACGCCCGTCTCGGCTTCGAGCAGCGTGGCGAGCCATTCGTCGACCGTTTCGTCCACCTTGACCGTGTGATCGACCCACTCCGTCGCCGAAACGTAGGCCGCCACGGCGACGGCGAAGAGCGCGATGACCGCTGCAAGCCCGAATGCCGCCCCCAGGAGCACTGGCGACGCGGTCCGGCGAGGGGGCAGCGTTCCCGGCATGTCGGGGGTGAAATGTTACCGCCTCCACCGCTTGGCGGCTGTGACAAATTGTCCCGAAACGGCCTCGCCGCAGCCCTGGAGATTCAGGGGGGGCCCAACACAGGCGCCGTCCCGACAACTATACTTGTCGATATTCAGCTCGGAGCTCTCAGGGTCGCGGCGGCATGCACGCGAGCGGTTCCGTTCCGCCCGGGCCCGAGACGCAGGTGCCGTCGAAGGTGCGGCCGCCGAAGGTGACCTTGCACGGATCGCCCTTGGCGAGGCTCGAACATGCCTGGAAGGCCTCCGGGGGCGGAGGCGGTGGTCCCTTCGGCGCGCAGGCGAGTGGGCTGTCGCCGCTCGGCCCCTTGCGGCACGTGCCGTCCATCGTGCGGTCGCCGAAAGTGACGCTACAAGTGTCGCCTTCCGCCTTGTTCGAACAGGCATCGATGGCCTCCTGCGGCGGACGGCCCTTCGGCGGTGGTCCGCCGGATTGGGCGGCGACGGGAACTGCGACGAGCAGGGCAACGAACAACGACCGGATACTGGCGGGCATGAATGCAATCTCCACGGTCCTTCGGGACGAGTCGCGGCAGCGGACCTTCGTGCTGTCGCTCCTGGAGATCTAGCCGGCGCGAGCGAACGTGGGCGCGTTCGACACATTACGCAATGTTGCAGGCCCCGGAACCGCGGACGCACCTGCCTTCACGTCAGCGCGCGTCGGACACCTCGAACATCACGGGCCGGGCGCGCATCCCCGTCGCCGTCTCGACCTCGAATCGGTGTCGGCCGGGTGCGAGCCGCCACGGAAGCTCGAAGGGCGCACCGACGGTCGCGAGCGTCCGTCCGTCGAGCACGAAGCGAACGGCGCGACGATCCGCCGAAGGCCGCGCGGCGAGGACGATCTCCTGGCGTGCTGGCCCCGCCGGATCGACGAGGAAGCGAGCGCCATCGCTCGGAAAGCGAACCGAGGGGCCCGCTTCCGAGAGCGCGGAAGCCACTGACGCTTTGCGCGCGTTCACGTCTTCGCGTTCCACAGGCGACTGCGACGAGCAGCGCAGCGAGTAGCGCTCCGGCGCGAGCGGGCGCCCCGCCGCCTTCGCCCATGCCGCGTAGCGCGGCGGGTAAACCTCGAACGTTTGCCGTTCGCGCTCGCTGCACCGGGGCCCGGCAAGCAGCCCGTCCTCCGGATCCACGTCCCTCCGCACGTGCATCGTGCACTCGGTGCGCGGCGCTTGCTCGGGGCGGAACAGCTCGTGAAGACGGTGGGGACAGCCGGCGCCCGGCAGCTCGCCGCTGAGAGCGCAGATCTCGACATCGACGAGGCCCTCACGATCCGTCAGTGGCGCGGGCTCACGACCGCGCATCGCGGCGAGCATCACGTCGTGAAAGAGAGGCGCGGCACCGGTGATGCCCGAGGAGCCGCTCATCGGCGAACCGTCGAAGTTGCCCGCCCACACTGCGACCGTCACCTCGCGCGTGAAGCCCACTGCCCAGTTGTCCCGGTAGCCCTTCGACGTGCCCGTCTTCGCGGCCACCGGGAACGGCAGCTCGAGCGCGCTGCCGCGTCCGAACGCGGCCGAGCGGGCCGCGTCGTCGGAGAGCACGTCGGAGAGCACCGCGGCCGTGCGACCGTCGAGCACGCGCGCCGGAGCGCCCCGGGCCGGAGCGACGACGTCACCGCTCGGCCGCTCCGCGCGCAGCACGACGGTGAGCGGCAGATGCACGCCGCCGCGCGCAAGCGTCGCATACGCCTCCGCGAGCTCGCCGAGCCGCACCTCACCATCGCCCAGCGCGAGCGCCGCGCCGTAGCGCTCCGCCGAGGCGCCCAGGGATGCGAAGCCGACCCGGTGGAGCAGCTCGAGGACGCGCGGAGGGCCGACGCGCGCCGCGGTGTCCACGGCTGGGATGTTCAGCGAGCTCGCCAGGGCCTGCCGCAACCGCACAGGGCCGTGTGTGCGGCCATCGTAGTTCTTCGGCGTGTAAGGGCCCTGCTCCGTCTCGAACGTCAGCTCGACGTCGGGCAGGAGCGTGGCGGCGGTGACGCCGAGCCCTTCCATCGCTGCGGCGTAAACGAACGGCTTCAACGTCGAACCGGGCTGCCGGAGAGCGCGCACCCCGTCGTTGGCGCCGCCCGCACCGGCAGAGAAATAGTCCGGCGAGCCGACGTAGGCCAGGACCTGACCCGACGCGTTGTCGACGACGACGGCCGCGAGCGCGCTCACGTTCAGAGACGCCACCTCGGCGAGCGCGCGGCGCGTGAGCGTCTCCACTTCGCGCTCGAGCCCGGCGTCGATCGTCGTCACGATGCGGGAGAACGCGCCCTTCTCGAGACGTTCGGGGAGCGTCCCCGTCGCGAGCTCGAGCGCGAGGTGCGGCGCGCCGCCGTCGACCAGAGGCGGCTGCACGCGCACCGGCTCGGCCTCCGCTCGCGCGATCTCCTCCGGTGCAGCGAGACCGTGCCGTCGCATGCGCTCGAGCACACGGTCCCTGCGGCGCTTCACGAGCTCCCCGCGGCGGCGCGGATCGTAGAGCGACGGGCCACGCACGAGCGCGACGAGCTCGGCGGACTCCGCGAGGTCGAGCTTCGAGCAAGGCTTGTCGAGGTAGTAGCGGCTAGCCGCCTCGATACCGCGAAGCCCCGGCCCGAACTGCACGCGGGAGAGGTACTCCGAAAGGATGCGATGCTTGTCGAGCGACGCCTCGATTCGCAGCGCGAGCGCCATCTCCCGGACCTTGCCGCGCAGCGTGCGCGGCCGGGGTACCAAGGTCCGCGCGAGCTGCTGCGTGATGGTGCTCGCGCCCGAGACGACGCGGCCGTTGCGGAGCACCTGGAAAAATGCGCGCCCCACCGCGAGCACATCGATGCCCGGATGCGCGTAGAAGCGCGCGTCCTCCGCCGCGAGGAGGGCCGGGACCACGGAAGGCGACAGCTCGCCGAGGCGCGCGCGCGTCACGATCTCGCCATTCTCCGTCCGGACCTCGCGCAGCACCTGGCCGCTGCGATCGGCGACGACGACGCTCGCCGGCGCGCTCCGGGAAAGCGAGGGCGGCAGCGGCGTGAAGAAGGCCGCCACGACCAGCAGTGCAAACGGCAGCGACACGAGCGCCATGGCGCCGAGGACCGCGCGGAGCGGCCGCCGTCGCGCGAAGCGGACGGCGGAGCGGGCGTACCGAGGGAGCCGGGACACGCTCATTCGACGACCACCGTATCGGCGCCGGTACGGCCGTGCGTCTCCGGCGTGTACATCTCCTCGACTTTCGCGGGCGGCAGGACGAAGGTGCCGGCGGTCGTGGCCCGCGCGAGGTAGCGGTAGTGATACATGCCCGCGGGCATGTGATCGACGAAGAAGAGGACGCGATCGTCGCGCACCTCACGGCGGTACCAGCTGCTCTGGAAGGCGTGTCCGTGCGCGGCCGCGTCGCGGGCAGATTCGCAGCCCTCGCAATCGCCCTGCGACTCGTCACCGCTCTCCGCGGTCGCGGGCTCCGACGGATCGAGCCAGCTTGCCGTGGTGGCGAGCCCGGCGTCGACCGCCTCGAAGCCGGCTGGGAGCGGATCGTCGATGACCACGTAGTCGCGCGGGCTCGGCGTGGCGATCACCAGATCGGCGATCACGAGATCCCCTGCGTGAAAGCGCTGCGAAGTTGCCTCGGGGATCACCCGGAGGGCCGCATCGAGACCGGCGGGGGTGGACGCGCGGATCGCTTTCTCGATGGTGAACCCTTCGTCCAGAGGGGTGGACGGAAGCGTCCGCCGCACGTAGCGGAGCCGCGCCTCGTAGAACAATGTGCCCGCGCCCTGCTTCTCGAACACCATCGCTCCGCCGCCCGGCGAGAGCTTCGCGAGCTCCACGAAGGAATGGTCTGCGGCGAGCGACTTGCCGAAACGCGACGAGCGCACGAGAGCGCCTCCGAGCCACGCCTTCGCCAGGAAGTCCGCGGGGGCCGCCTCCTGTGCGCGGCGATAGGCGTCGAGCGCGAGCAGGGCGTACGCCGTCTCCTGGGTGGTACGCCAGGTGCTGCCGTGCCGCTGCGCGAGCAACCCCCGGGCCAGCGCCGCGGCGAGCGGATGCTTCGGCTCGGCAGCGAGGAGGGCGCGGAGGACGAGCGCGTCACTCCGGGCCGGCGAATCGAGGAGGACTGCATACTCGTCGCCGACGTTCTCGGCGACGAACGCGGAGTCGTTCGAGATGCGGAGCTCCGAGGCGAGCTCGCCCGCGAGAGTGCTTACCGCCACGGGCGCTCCCTTGCCGACGGCGAGCGCGTGCAAGAGGTAGGCGCGCGCGAACAGCGGGAGCGTTCGTCGCGCCTCGAACAGGCGCGTCATGTACCCCGCGTCGGGCTCTCCCCCCTCCGCCAGCACGTCGACCGCGAAGGCCGCCGTGGAGAGTGACACGACGTCCGCTTCGAGCTTCGAGAGGAGCCTGCGCAGGAACTCGTGGGCGCGCTCTCGCGCGTTCTTCGGGATCACGGCGCGGCGTGCAGCTGCCTGGTCGAGCACCCACGTCGCGTACGCGCTCACCCAGGGGTTGCTCCGCGCGGACTCCGGCCACATCGCAAATCCACCGTCGCCCTGCTGGCGCGCGAGGATCGCGCCGAGGGCGCGCCCGACGACGGCGTCCGTGTCCCGCGGGAGCGCGAAGCCGAACGCCGTCGACAGCTCGCGCAGCGGAAGGAGCGGCAGCACGCGGCTCGAGAGCTGCTCGGTGCATTCGTACGCGTACTCGGTGAGCTGCGCGGCGGCGCCGTCCAGCCCGACCAGCGCGCTCGGCGCGAGGGACAGGGAGAGCCCGCCGGTGTCGTGTCGAATGGTCGAGTAGTCGCCGAGCTTCTCGGTGACCGCGGATTCGGTGGAGCCGTAGAGGGCCACCGTCTCCAGCGCGCCGGGCGCCTTCACGGCGCGCGTCACGGTGACCGCGTCGCGGTCGCTCCCGGCAGAGACGTCGAAGCGTAGCGAGGCGTCACCGACCTGCTCCGCATGCATCGGAAAGCGCACCTCCACGGAGCGGCCCTCGGGGACGTCCACGGCACGCTCGCCTTCGCCGTCGAGCAGGAGCCCGCGGACGCTGGCCTTCACGGTGACCTTCGCTGCAGGCAGCCCCTTCGTGCTCACGACGATCCCGGCGTCCATGCGATCGCCGGCGCGCACGAAGCGGGGCAACGCAGGCCGCGCCATCAAGCGCCGGCTGGCGACCACGTTCGCCGAGCCGAAGCCGTACTGATCGCCCTCCGTCGCGGCGACGGCCATCACGCGGTACGTGGTCAGGCTGTCGGGGAGCTTGAAGGTGACCCGGGCGCGGCCGGCGTCGTCGGTCACCACCGACGGGTTGAAGTACGCGGTCTGGCGGAAGTCACGGCGAGCTCCCCCCTCCCCGCCGCCGCCACCGGCCGCGCCGCCCTTGTCGGCGCCGAGCGACGCCTCGAAATCGGCGAGCGAGACCTTCGCCATCGACTCGCGCGTCTCCAGGGTGGCGACGGAGAGCGGGCGCGACGCCGTGAAGATGGGGAGCGGATCCGGCGTGTGGTAGCCGGTGAGCATGAGCACCCCCTCGTCGACGGCATAGACCGCCAGCTCCGCCTTCGCCGGCTTTCCGCCCACACCGCGCGTCGCGAGATCGATGGTGACGTCCTCACCCGGCGACAGCTCGGTCTTGCTCGGCTTCACGTCGACCGAGAGGCGGCGCGACGACGGATCGATGGAAACCTCCGCGTAGCCGATACGGTAGAGAGGATCGCCGGTCGATTTCGCGCCCGCCGCACGCAGGAGATGAACGGAGACGAAGGCGTTCGGCCTGAGGTCGTCGGTGATCGGCACCGACACCGTCGGCGACGAGCCCTTCAGGATCATACGCTCGGCGTGGTAGACGCCGGCGCGCTCCACGGTGACCAGCGCTTCGGCCTTCGCAAACGGCGACTTGACCAGGATTGTGGCCGTTTCGCCGACCTGGTACTGCTTCTTGCCGACCACCAGGTCGATGCGCGCGCGGTCGTCGTCTCCGTAGCCAGCGCCGCCGGAGTCACCCGCCGCGTAGATGCCGTAAGCGGACTCTGCTGCCCTGCCGTGCGCGTCCTTGCTGCGCGCGACGACGACGTGATAGCCGCTCGACGCGACGTGGAGCGTGCACCTCGTAGCTGCTGCGCCGGTCACGACGTCGCAGGCTCCCGCGACGCGATCGACGACCTTCGTCACCGCGTGCGAGCGGCCATTTCCGAGCTGCTGCCGCGCGAGCGTCCAGCGTCGTTCGAGGAGCTCCACGTGCACGGCCTTCCCGGCGAGGTGCTTGCCGTCCGGGCTGAGCGCGACCACCTCTGTAGTCAGATCCGCGGGGGCGGTGACGATCCGGTCGTCCGGCGCCCGGAGCCCGACGTAGTGCTCCGCGGGGTGCACGATACAAGACGCGCCGTCCGCGACGGCCCTGCGCGAGGCGTCGGTCACCTCGGCGTCGAGCCGCACGACCTCCGGCCCACGCTGGCCGGGCAGCTCGAGCTTCGTCGTGACGGCAAAGACGCCCGAGGCGTCGAGCTTCGCGTCACCGGAAGCGATCTCCCCCGCAGCGAGGGCATGCTCGCTCAGGTCGGCATAGTACGCGGAAGCGTCGGTCACCAACCCGTCGCTGCCCGGGACGGTGAAGGATGCCTGCCCCCGGGTGACGGAGTAGTGGAGCGACGCACCCGACATCGGCGCGCCGAACAGGTAGTCGCCGCGCACGGAGAAACGCGCTGACGCGCCATGCACGTAGGTGGGGAGCGCGCTGTCGACGCCGACCTTGAACTCGGCGGGCTGGTACTCCGCGACCTCGAAGCCTGTGGAGCCGGCGTCGCCCTCGCCGAGCTCCGCGCGGATCTCGAAGCCGCCGAGAGAGGCCGACAGCGGAACGGTGAACTCCGAGGAGAACGTGCCGAAGCGCGAGGTCTTGACCTTCGTCCGCGAGACTTCCTGGCCGTCTGGCGAGTGAAGCGTCAGCGTCACGTCGCGGTCCACCGGCGTCGCGTTGCCGCGCGGCGTCTCGTTCCTCAGGATGCCCTTGAGCTTCACCACGTCGCCAGGCCGGTAGACGCCGCGCTCCGTGAAGAGCACGCCGTAGGTGTGCTGCTTCCCGCTGAGATCGAGCCAGATCGGAAAACGCCATTCTGGCAGGTGATCGTCGATGTTCTCGAAGGTCCAGTCGTTGCCGCTCCGCACGAACACGTACACCGGCTCGTCGTCGGCCTCCGGCGTCAAGTTCGGCGCGAACGCCGCCTCGGGGATCCGCGCGAGCCCCATCGCGTCGGTCACGAAGTGCGCCGCCTTCGGCGTCGAACCCACCACGTCGACCTGCGCATTCGGGACCGGTTCTCCGGTCGCGAGGCGCGTCACCCACACGACGGAGCCGTGCGCCGACAGCTTCGCGGACACGGCGAGGTCGGTCACCTTGAGCAGGTGGAACGGCTCGGACGAGTGGTAGTCGTGAGAGTCGTGCGCGTAGCGGACGCCGAGGGCGAGCACGCCGCGGTCCGCTCCGAGCACCGTCTTCGGGACCACGGTCTCCTTGACGACGTGGTTCTTCGGACCGCGCGCCGAGACACGTCGGACGGAGACGTAGGGGAGCTTGCCGAGCCGCTCGAGCCGTTCGTCCGACCCCGCCTTGCGCAGCAGGGCCGGGACGTCGTCGGGGCGAACGGCAGCGGTGAGGAGCTCGTAGCTCGTGTGGTTCACCGCACCGATCTGGATGGGGACGGCCGAGCTCGCGGCGAGCGTGTCGCCGGTCACACCCAGGTCGATGGCCGGAAAGTAGTCGTCCATCGCGACGGTGCGCACCTCCGTCTTGCCGAGGAGCTGGCCGTACTTGTCGGCGAGGTCGGAGGCGAGGGCGACCTTGTACGTTGCGCCCGCGGAGAGACCGCTCAGGTTCACGTAGGTCGTCGCGTCGTCGTCCTCTCCTTCGCCGAGGTGCAGCGCGACGGAGGGATCGATGCTGACGGCGGCGCGCAGCGCCTTCCACTTGACGGGGTTCGAAAGGGTCAGGCCCACCGAGCTTCCCGGCGCACAGCGACCGTGCGGTGAATCGGTATCACACGAGACCTGTTCGACGCGGAGTGGTCCGTAGGTGCGGTAGCGAAACGCCTTCGCCTCGCCGCTCGGGAGCGGCCCCTCATCTCCGACCAGTGAATTGGTCACTTCGAGGACGATGGCGCTGTCCTTCGGGAGCGGCGCGCGCGGCGTGACCAGGATCTTCTTCGGCAGCCGGGGATCGGGGTGCGTGGCAACGTAGGCGAGCCCGGTGCGCTTCGTGCCGTTCTCGGCGTAGAGGTTCACGGCGCGCTCGAAGCGGGCGGGCTCGACGCGCTGGTTCATCTCGAGCTCGAAGCGCGCGCTCGGCTCGAGCCCGGTGTCCCCCGCGTACGGCGAGGTGCTCACGACCGCGGGCCTGGGCGTCTCGAACTCCAGGCGGTAGGGCGCGGCGAGGGCGCTGCCGTCGAGCGAATGCACGCTCGCCGGAACCTCGATCATATAGTGTGACGCCGGGGGAAGCCGCTCTGACGCAGGCACGAAGCGCAGGCCCCGCGAGCCGACCCACAGCCATTTCCCGTCGATGGGTGGGGTGACGGTGATGGGCGGCACGGGAGCCTCGCCCGCGACCTCGAGCGAGCGCACAGGGCGATTGAAGACTATGGAGATCTCCGCGGCGCTCGTCGCTTTGCCCCGGGGCGCAGAAAACACGACGGCGAACGGCGCGTCGCTCGTCGCATGGCGCTGGTCGGCGCCGAGCGCGAGCATGCCGCGGAGCGGCGCGGAGGGCGGCCGCTCACCCGGGGCGCAGGCGATGCCGAACACGGAACAGGCGAGGATGCGCCTCAGGGTCCGAGAGAATCTGTAGTGCAAGAGCAGGCCTCCGGAGGAGCGTGGCGTGGCGGCTGGTCGGCGAATAGCCAGCGATTCAGCAACGGCCGTGCCCGAGCCGCAACGAAAAGAGAAGGCCGTAACGTCGATCGACCAGCGCCGTCGAGTGGCGCGTCCCACACAGCCGCGTGTGCTCCGGGACACGCGCCGGCGTCGCGAGAATGCCTCGATCGGATGCGCCGCAGACTACGACGAGCTTGGATGAGCGCGCACGCTCGTCGTATGCTGCTGTCGTGCCGAGGCCTTTTGCGGTGAGCCTCTCGTGCGCGCTGCTGTTCGGGACCACGGTCGCCCGGGCAGAGGCGGAGCTGCCTGTGCGGCTCGAATTCGGGCAGTGTCCGGATCTCGACGAGACCGAGGTCCGACGCGTCGCCACGGCGGAGCTGCAGGGCCAGCCGTCGGCGTCGAGCGGCCCCAACGTCCTCGAGATCGGCGTCACCTGCGAGGGGCCACGCGTGATCATCCGCGTGAAGGATCCCCTGAGCCGGAAGGCCGTCCAGCGGTCGTTCAATCTGTCGATGTCGGATCCGCCCGCGCGTTCGCGCCTCGTAGCCATCGCCGCGACGGAGCTCGTCCTCGCGAGCTGGGCGGAGCTCCAGGTGGGCCGGCCCCTGACGGTGCCGCCGGAGGGAGGCTCGCCGCGGGAGCTCGATCGACGTGTCGCGAGCGTGGCAATCACCCGCGTTCGCACGCGAGCGGTGGCGCCGAGCGAAAGCAGAGCATCCCAGACGCCCGCCGTCCCTGCGGGACCCGACAAGCCCACCGCGTACGAGCCGACCGAGCGACGGTGGTACGACCTCGAATCACCCAACGATCGGATGCTGCGCGTGACGGCGGTCGTCTCCGGCCGGGAGTTCTTCAAGCTGCCGGGGCTGCTGTGGGGCGGTGGCCTGCGCGTCGGCGAGGAGCGCTTCCGTTTCATGAGCTGGTCCGCCGATGCGCTCGTGGAGAGCGGCACGGTCGGAAAGCCCGACAGCCACTACGACCTGTTCACGGCGACGGTGGGTGGAGCGCTCCTGCTGTGGGCGCGCAGTGGCCCCATCACCGCGCGTCTCGGGGTAGGCCTTCGCGCGGGGCTGGCCGAGGTCGGCGGTACTGCGTCGTCGGTCGCACCCTGGGGATGGCCGCTCGGGACGTCGTCCGTCACCATCCGCTTTTCGAGACAGTTGGTCCTGGACCTTGCCGGCGAGGCTGGCTACGTCGTGCTGGGCTCCGGCCACGCCGGCCAATCCGACCTGAAGGGCGGATGGTTCAGCGGCCAGATCGGCGTTGGCTTCGTCCCGTCACCGAACCCCCCACGCGCTGCAAGGGGAACGGGGGCGGCAACGGCAGAGTAGGGCTCCCCACGGCCCCGAGTGGCGGTTCCCCCCGGAATTCGGCTCAAAACCACCGATAGATGAGCCATTCGACGAGGCAGTGCACACTCAGATGCAAGGAATGGCCCGAGAGCCCCCCGCACTCCACGTCGTCCCGCCGCTTTCGGCACCTGTGCTCGAGGAGCCGGATCCACGGACGCTCGATCTCGATACCCTTTTCCGCCGTTACTCCTCCTATGTGGCCGCCGTCGCACATCGCCTCCTTGGCCGGGACGACGACGTGGACGACACCGTCCAGGAAGTCTTTCTGGCCGCGGTTCGCGGGCTGCGATCGGTGCGCGATCCGAACGCAGTCAAGTCGTGGCTCGCGTGCATCGCCGTGCGGGTCGCTCGTCGTAAGCTCAGGAAGCGTCGCATGAGGAGCTTCTTCGGCCTCGAGGACCCCGCCACGTACGGCAAGGTGACCGACCCTTCGGCGAGCCCGGAGCAGCGCGCGCTCCTCGAGCGCGTGTATCGTGTGCTCGACGAGATGCCGACCAACGAACGGCTCGCGTGGGCGTTGCGCTACGTGGAAGGCGAGCCGCTGGAATCCGTCGCAACGCTGTCGGGCTGCTCGCTCGCGACGGCGAAGCGCCGCATCCGCGCCGCGGCGCGCACCATCGAGGAGGCCTTCGCCGATGGTTAGCCCGACGGAACGGATGGCGGGTGCTGCGAGGCACGTCGCTCCCGACTGGTCCGCGGAGCGCGAGCGTGAGGTGCGCGCGCGGCTCGATCGCGCCATCGTGAGGCGCAAGCGACGGCAGGTGGTCGCGACGGCCGCGAGCGCGCTGCTCATGCTCGTAGCGGCCCTCGTGTTCTGGAGCCGCGGCGTCGGCCCGGACAAGAGCCTCACGCGGGTCGCGGCGCGCGCGACCGCCGCGCTGCCCTTGCTCCACTTCGAGGACGGCTCGACGGTCACGGCGGCGTCGACCGACGCACGCGCCGAGCCCATCGAGGTCGGGCCGGAGCTCGTCTCGACGCGCCTCACCGCTGGCGCCGCTCGCTTCTCCGTGACGCCGAACCCGAAGCGGCTCTTCCGCGTGATGGCCCGCGACGTGACGGTCACCGTCCTGGGAACGATCTTCACGGTGGCCATCGAACCGACCGACGTGCGCGTCCGTGTCGAACGCGGCCGCGTCCGTGTGGCGTGGCCTGCAGGAGAGCACGAGCTGACCGTCGGTGAAGAGGTCGTCGTGCCGAGCGGCACCGAAGCCATGGCTGCGCCGATCCCGACCCAGCTCGACGTGCCCGGCGCTGGACACGACGTGACCCCGGAGTCCATCGGCAGCGCGTCGCGACCGGAGAGACCCGCGACGGAGAGCGCGCTCAACGCGGCGCCGCGGCACATCGTGGATCGTTCTGCCCATGCCACCGTCTCCTGGCGCGCCCTCGCCGAGGACGGCGACTACGCCGCTGCATTCGCGCAGATGACGAGCGACGGCCCGAGCGCCGTCCAGGACGAGCCGGGGGATCTGCTGCTCGCGGCAGACGTCGCGCGCCTCGGCGGTCACCCGGAGAAGGCCGTTGCCCCGCTGCAGCTCGTCGTCTCGGCGCACGCGAGCGACTCGCGCGCACCCCTCGCCGCGTTCACCCTCGGCCGCACGCTTCTCGATCAGCTCGGTCGGCCGCGCGAGGCCGCCCAGGCCTTCGCCACCGCGCGCAGGCTCGATCTGCACGGGGCGCTCGCCCAGGACGCCCTCGCTCGCGAAGTGGAAAGCTGGTCCCGCGCCGGCGAGGCGACGCTCGCTCACGAACGCGCGACGGAATACGTCGAGCGCTACCCGAAGGGCCGCAGGCTCGCAGCGGTCCGGCGGCTGGGCGGGCTCGAGTAGAGTCGGCGCGCGCGCG
>CAYUAW010000115.1:0-18751 GCA_964442485.1 uncultured Polyangiaceae bacterium | reverse complement strand
CAAGGTCACCTTGGCTCCGACGTTCGAAATGAACGATCAGGTCAAGGTCACCTTGCCCGGAGGTTTCAAAGCGAACGTGGAGGCAAGGTCACCTTGGAAATGCAGCCAGAGAATAACGGCGGCGATATGGTCAATTCCTGCGAACGAAGAATGTCCTTCACGACCGAAGGGCCAGCTTTGAGCGCGTCGTCTTCCAGTACTTCGGTCCGAGCTCGAGGTGGCCAGATGACCTGACTACTGGTTCCGGCGCGTGGAATCGAACCACGATTCAGGGATTCAAAGTCCCTTGTCCTGCCCTTGGACGACACCGGAAAAACGCGCGCGAGCATAGCAGCCCGTACGCGGATTTCACCAGGCGTCAGCGGGAGGCGACGCCGGGGGGCACAGAGCGCCAGCCCTCTCCGCGCGACGACGGGGAGACGGTTGGGCGCTCACAGACCACGGACGAGCGGGGCGGCGCGCCGCGATAGGTCAGCACCTTCTCCTCGTACATGCGCTCGTCGGCCTCGACCAGGAGCTCGTCGATGCTCCGCGTACGGGAGGCGGGCGGATCGTAGGTGGTGACTCCGACGCTCATCGAGATCTGATAGCGGCGCGTCGGCTCGCCGTTGAAGAGGTCGAGCGCCGCCTGGAGGCGCTTCTTCACTGCCGGCACCATGCTCGCCGGGCAATCGGTCGCGAGCACGACGAATTCGTCACCGCCCAGACGGGCGACGACGTCCGAGTCGCGGAAGGTCTGCTGCAGCAGGTGCGCCGCGTCGAGCAGCGCTTTGTCGCCCTCGTCGTGGCCGAGGCGGTCGTTGATCGCCTTCATGCCGTTCAGGTCGATGAAGAACAGCGCGACGGGTCGGCCGCCGCGGTCAGCGAGCTTCACCTGCTGCTCGGCGAGGTGCATGAAGCCGCGGCGGTTGTTCAGGCGCGTGAGCTCGTCGCGCATGGAGAGCTCGCGCAGGGCGTTGGCGTGATCCGCGAGCTGCAGGCGGGCCCGCTCGCGATCGGTCACGTCGCGGTAACACCATAGATCGCCCCCGAACGCGCTGCGCATCTCGAGAGGCAGGTAGTCGCGTTCCAGGATGCGACCGCTCTTCAGGTGCAGGCGATCGCCGATGACAGGAACTCTCGCGCGAGCACGCTCGCTGACGGTGCGCGACACCGTCTCGGCGTCCTCGAAGCGCTCGGAGTGCGCGGCGGCGTCCGTCTTCGTGCCGACCAGTTCCGCGGGGTTCGACATGCCGAGGAGCATCCCCATCGCGCGATTGACGATCTGTATGTCGCCGTCCTTGCCGGAGAAGACGAGGCCGGTGCTGAGGTGATCGAGCAGGATCGCGAGCTGCGCCGTGACGGTTCGCAGCCGCTCGGCCTCCATGTGTCGTTCGGTGACGTCGTAGCTCTTCACGAAGCCGGCGATGATGGTGCCTGTCTCGTCGGTCACCGGTGCCGTACGCACATCGAATACTCGTTTGCCGCGGCGAACCTCCACGCGGCGGGGATTGCCACGGAGGGTCTCGCGATAGATCGGCTCGAGCACCGACAGGTTCTCCGCCGTCGTGATGTCGTACAGCGTACGGCCCTCGATCTCGTCCTTGTGAAAGCCCACGCCCTGGTAGAGCTCCGGGCCTTCGGCGACCAGGAAGCGCAGCTCGTGGTCGAACGCAAAGACGGCGCCGCTCGGCAGGCTCTTCACGATCTGGCGATAGATGTCGTCCTTGCGACGCTGCGCGTGGAGAGCCGCCTCGCGCTCCTGCGTCGCAGCGAGCTCCTTCCGGAGCCGCTCGATCTCCGCCAGCGCACCGTCGAGCGCGCCCTGGGCGTCGGTCGAATCGGTCGTGGCGTCACGCTCCAGCATGCTCTCGACGGAACGGCCGAACCGGGGGGACGCTTGAGTGCATAATCATGCGGGTCAGCGCGTCGACGGAGCGACCTTCTTCCGGAGTAACGCGTGCTTATCCTTGCTAAACGTTCCTTTGTCTCGGACGTTTTCATTCTTGCGCCGTCAAGACGCCGACGCTCAGGCGAGGGCTGCGGTCGACGCCGGCAGTGCGCTGACGATGGCGCCCGCCGCTGCTCGCGCCTGGCGGACGCAGTCCGGAATCCCGACGCCGTCGTAGGCGGCGCCGACCAGCGAGAGGCCCGGCAGGGCCTCGGCGCACCGCGCTCGCACCTTCTCGAGGAGCGCACCATGACCCACACGCGGCTGAGGGTTCGCGTTCTCGTATCGATGCACTCGAACGAAGCGCGGGGCGCCGAGCGGGCCCATGAGCCGCTCGAGCTCCCGCTTCGCGAAGTCAACGAGCTGGCCATCCGTGGAGGCGGCGACGCGCTCCGGATCGCGCGCGCCGCCCACGAAGGCGCGCACGAGCGCGGCGCCGTCGGGCGCGCGCCCGCGCCACTTGCTCGACACCCACGTGCCGGCGAGGATGTCCCCCTCGCCGGGCGGCACGATGAAGCCGAAGCCGCGGAGGTCGCTCCGCACTTGTGCCTTGTCGAGGGCGAAGAAGACCGTCGCCGTCGAGACGTAGGGGATGCGCGCGAGCTCGCGCGCCGCTTCTCGATCCGGAACGAGGCGCGCGGCTGCGTGCGCAGGCGCGGCCAGCACCACGGCGTCGGCGACGACGGCTTCAGTGCGTGTCACGACGCGGAACCCACCGCCGGAGAGCGGCTCGATGGCCGTCACCTCGGCGCTGCACCGGACCACTCCCGCCGGGAGCTTCGCCGCAAGCGCGTCGATGAGCACGCCCATGCCACCCTTCATCGAGCGGAAGGGGCTCGGCGCCTGGGCGGCGCCCGAGCGACGCAGCCAGCGAACCAGGGAAGCGATGCCGGGCCGAGCGTCGGAGCCGCCGCCCCGGGACAGCTCCAGCGCGAGAAAGCCTCGCATGAGGCTGCCGTAGCGCTGCTCCAGCTCGACGAGCTGGGGGAAGGTCGCAAGGATGCTCAGCTCGGCGAGCTCGCCGGCGTAGATACCGCTGAGCAGCGGCCCCGCGAGACGCGACGCGCCCTCCCGGCCGAGGCGTCGCGTGAGAAACGCTTCCATGGACTCGTCGTCCCGGGCCCGGCGGCCCGGAACGAACGGCTCGAGCAACATGCGGAGCTTCCCGGCGATGCTGAGCAGCGGAGTACGGAGCAACGGACCGATGCGAGTGGGCACCGCGAGCGCCATGCCTCCCGGCATCAGCTCGAGTCCGCCCGCGTGAGCGACGAACACGTGACGCGCTTCGTCTTCCGTCGCACAGAGCTCGCCCTCCAGACCGAGCTCGCGACAGAGGGAAAGCGCGTCCGGCTTCGTGACGACGAAGGAATCCGGACCGGCATCGACGACGAAGCCGCCTTCGCGTTCCGTGCGAATATTGCCGCCGAGGTCTGCGCGCGCCTCGAAGAGACGGACTTCGACGTCGGGTCGCACCCGGTGGATCTCGTAAGCCGCGGTGAGGCCGGTCACGCCGCCGCCCACCACCACGACGCGCCTGGGCTCCGAAGCCGCCATCCTGCGCGCGAGTGACTCCATGACCGCTTACCGCGCTGTTCGCTCGTGCACGAGCTCCGCCACGTACTTCACCGCGTCGGGCGGCGTCTCCGGCAAGATCCCGTGACCCAGGTTGAAGACGTGCCCGGGCGCACCGCCGGCGCGGCGGAGCACGTCGTCCACGCGGCGGGCCAGGAGCTCGCGCGGAGCATTGAGCAGCAGCGGCTCGAGGTTCCCCTGGACGGCGACGGACGGCCCGAGCTCCTTCCGGGCCCAGTCGAGCGGAGTGAACGTATCGATGCCGATCACCGTCCCGCCGGCGCGCTTCATCAGCGACAGCAGCATGGACGTGCCGGTGCCGAAGTGAATCACGGGCACGCCCGCCTGCTGCACGTCCGACAGGATGTGCTGTACGTGTGGCAGGATATACTCCTCGTAGTCGAGGGGCGACAGCTCCCCGACCCACGAATCGAAGAGCTGCACCGCCTGCGCACCCGCGGTGATCTGCGCGCGCAGGTAGCGACGTACGACCTCCGCGAGCTTGCCCATCAGGGTGTTCCAGAGGGCGGGCTCGCGGTACATGAGCCGCTTCGTGATCGCGTAGTTTGCGCTCTTGCCGCCCTCGATGAGGTAGCTCGCGAGCGTGAAGGGCGCGCCGGCAAAGCCGATGAGCGGCGTCTTGCCGTCGAGCTCCTTCCGGATCATCCGGATGGCGGAGAGCACGTAGCCGAGGCTCTCCTCGGGATCGATGACGCGCAGCCGCTCGATGGCGGCGGCGTCACGCACCGGCTCGTAAAAGCGCGGGCCTTCCCCGGCGGCGAACTCGAAGGGAGCGCCCATGGGCTCGAGCGGCAAGAGGATGTCGGCGAAGAGGATCGCCGCGTCGATCGGAAACGCGCGCACGGGTTGCAACGTCACCGTGGTCGCCACCTCGGGAAGCTTGCAGATCTCGAGGAGCGTGTGCTTCTCGCGGATGGCGCGGTACTCGGGCATGTAGCGACCGGCCTGGCGCATGAACCACACCGGAGTCGCGTCGACGGGCTCCCGCCGGCACGCCCGCAGAAATCGATCCCACATCGGCGTGGCTCAGTAGCTACCGGTCGCTGGCAGGGCCGCCCCCGCAGACGGCTGGCCCATCCCGTGCGGCATCTGCTTACCGGACGCGGCCATCTGCTTCATGTCGTACTTCGAGGGGCACTTCGCCATGATCTGCGAGGCTTGGAAGTGACCGTCCTTGGCGAGCTTCCCCGTGGCGGTCACGTCGACATCCATGTTCGGGACGTCACGGAAGGTGTCGGGCACCACGCATTGCGGGTAACGGACCTCCACCTCTGCGCCGTTCTTCTTCATGCGGAAGCGGTACTCGCAGGGCGAGTCGCGGCGAGCCAGCGTCCCCTTCACCAGGGTGCCTTGCACGCGCAGGTTGCGATCCTTCAGCGTGTCCTTCTGGGCGATCATCTCGTCGACGCCCTTCGAGTAGATGGCGGCGTCGTTGAGGTTCGTCATGACGAGCGTGAGGATGGCCGCGCCGATGGCGAGCAAGGTCCCGAGGAGGACCAGCTCGCGCCGCGGCTTCCTTCCATGCGGCTCCACGGGGCCCGTCATCACTACGGGGCGCGACGCTTCGTCCGCCTCGGAGTCCTCGACGGCTTTCGCCAGCTCGTCGTCGATCTTGCTCATCGGGGAGAACCTAGCACGGACCGCCTGCGAACGCCGATTCCGGCGCCTGCGAAACCAGAAGGCACCCCGACCGCCGCGAGGGCCAGACAAGCGGCCACCGCACCCGTCGCCGAGAGCCCCGCGCCGCCGAGGGTGGCCAGTGAAGTGACGGCAAACGCAGCGATCATGCCGGCTATTCCCGCTTCACGCCGGCCCGCCCGGCCGCCGAACCGCCCGACGAGCGCCCCCGCGAGAGCTGCAGCGAGACCGAAGCAAACGATCAGCGGTAGCGCGCTCAGCGCCGCGAGCAGCGCCGCCTGCCGCGCCGGGAGCACGACCGCTCCCCGCGCCACGTCCGAGGGCACGACGCGAAGGCACCGCGCCGCGAGCGCGGCGCCGAACGGCGCGCTCACGACCGCGAGCGGCACCCAGATCGTCACGGCCAGCCCCGCGCCGACGAAGCACCAGTGCCACGGCGGTCGCGCGGCGGCTTCTTCGTCCTCCACCGCGCTCTGCTGGATGACGGGCAGGCGGCGCATTCGTCCCGCCGATCGTACTGTCGCCCGCGAAGAGACGCTATCCTCCCGTGCGTGACGCTGACCGAACGCGATCTCGAGTCCCTCGATCCACTCCGGCTCGACCGGGAGCTCGCGCGCGTCGCGGGCGCCGTCCGTTCCTGGCGTCGCAGGCTCGGCGGCGGCGCGGGGCTCGACGACGATCCGTTTTACGGCGCGCGTCTCGTCACCGGCAAGAGAGCGTTCGGCGCGGTGCGCGACCTGCCCGAGTACGACCCGCTCCGTCCGGCGCTGCTCGCGTGGGTGTATCGCCTCGCCGAGCAGCGCATCGACGCCGGCGCGCTCATCGCCGTCACGGTGGAGATGCGTCACACCGAACACGTCGTCACCAACCCCGAGCGCGTCAAGCTGTCGCCGTCGGGCCTCCTTTCACGAGCGCTCGCGGAGCCGCCGCGCCGCGCGGCGTGGCTCGCCTCGTTCGAGAGCGTGTGCGCGCCGCTCGGCGAGGCAACGTGTCTGCTGTGGGAACGCAGGCAGGAGGTCGCGTCGCGCATGGGCCTCGCCGGGCCCGACGCCATCGAGTCGCCTGGAGCAGACGTGGCGAGCGCGGCGTCCGCATGGCTCGATCGCACCGCCGATCTGCTCGAAGGACCGAGCCGGATGACCCTCGCGAACGTCGTCGACGCCGCGCTCGGCGAGAAGGCACGCGAGGGCTGGCCGCGTGCGCTCACGCCTTGGACGATCCTCGACTTCTTCCGCGGCTCGGATCTGTTCCGCGACGTGGACCTCGATCCGGGCGAGCTTCCGCGCGCCGTGGCGCCCGCGAGCTACCTGCGCGCGCTCGCTCAGGTCGGCGCTGCGTGGGTCGACGCGACCGCGCCGACCGATCAGCCCTTCGTCATCGCGCACGACCCTTTCGGACTCCGTCGACGGACCTTCGGGGCGTTGTTCGGCTCGCTGCCGTGGAGCACTCCGTTCGCCCGCCGCGCGCTCGGCCTGAGCGGCGCGCGGCTCGCAGAACACCGCCGAGCACTCGGCGTCACGGTGCTGGTCGCATCTCGCGCCGCTGCGCTGCGGGTGCTGTGCCGCAGGAGCGCGCTCCTTGGACGGCGCGCCTTCCGTGAAGCGTTCGAGGAACACGTCGCCCGCGCATTCCGCATGGCGACGAAGCCGGACGTGGCCGGCGCCCTCTTCCGGCTCCACGCGGACGATCCCCAGCGCTTCGCCGGCATACTCCTCGGCGGGGCCACGGCGAAGCAGCTCGTCGAGCGTCACGAGGAAGACTGGTACAGAAACCCGCGCGCCGTGGAGCAGCTCCGCGACGAGGCGCGCCTCTCACCGGAACGGACGACCACCGATGCGGCGCTCGCCGCGGGCGCCGACGCGTTGTACGATGAACTGTACCGTGCGCTGCGGTGAAGGGAGCCCGCTCGGTGCGTGGTCCAGCGTGAGCGTGCCGTAGCGCTTCCGCGCGCGCGGCTCACTCTTCCGGGGTGAGACTGCCGCCGCTCTCAACGTGGTACTGGAAGCCGATGATGATCGCCGTCGCGGCAGCGCCCGAGACGACGCGCTGAACGGCGAGATCGATCGAGTACGCGCTGTCGAGATAGCCGAGGCCGCCGGTGACGGCGTGGCTCTCGGCTCCCTGGTCGTATCTATAACCAAGACGCAGCGGGACGTGATCGCCGACGAGGTATTCACCCCCCAGCATCGCTCGCGCCTTGGTGCTGCCGTACGTCGTGAAATCGGCAAGCCCGTCGGCCTCGACCGTGAAGTCGGTGGTGCCGTAACCGATGCCGCCACCGAACATGAGAGGAAGGAAGCTCGTGCCCGGGTTCGTGAGGTTCGAGCCCACGATCGAGATGGCAAGCTCCTCGATCGGCTTCAGCGTCGCGCCCGCATCGAAGGTGATGCCCTGGGAGATGGCGTTTCCGTGTTCGCCACCCGCGGCGAGGCTCGGCGCCAGATCGTAGAGCCCCTTCGGGTAACCATTCTGCTTCAGAGAGAGATACCGGCCCGTTGCCCCGAGATAAAAATGATCCGAGAACGGAAATGCGAGGGCGAAGCGCACGTCGAAGGCGCTCCGGTCGACGCCGCTAGGATCTTGACCCGTCCAGCTCGCCGCCAGACCGCCGGCCAGTCGCGATGTTGAAACAATGGAATCGACGATCGCCGCGCCGTAGGTCTGCCGGGACGCTTCCGGCCAGATCTGCGCGAGCGCCGCAAGGTGATACACGCGCGACGAGGCCATGTTCGCTGGATTCATGAACAGGGCGTCGGTAGAGTTGGAGAAAGCGCGCAGGGCACCCGCCATGCCGGCGGTGCGCGGCGCCTCCGTCGCTCCGTAATTGTAACCGACCTCCGGCGGGAGCTTGCTCGGGTCGGCGTGCGCAGCGGGCGAAATTGCCACGAGCGCGAGGCCGGCGAGCATTGCCGGTCTCGTGGCAGCAGATCGAGATGCTTCGCGCATTGAGCGGCTCGCGAGGCTCCGAGTCTCGCGACGAAACCGCCCCTTAGCGCAGCGCTCTCGAGACGGCCAAGAAATCAGTCCTCGCGTGCGCGAAACTTCCGTTCACGACGCGCTTGCCCGTTGCCTCTTGACGACGAAAAACACGGAAGTTGATGCGTGAGCGAACACCCCCACGTTTCGTCGTCGACCAATTCTCTGCTGACTTTGACGACTTACTGATCGCGAGCGAACGCGCGTCGCGACGAATCGCTCGCGGCACCGATCGAGTGCGCGTTGAACGACGAGATTTTTCCCCGGATCGTGCACGGCAAAAAATACCCCATTGAGTTCCGTCGCGAGGAGGTGCTAGCTCACGCTCGGTTGGCGCGTTCGGCACTTTCGGGTAGCGCCGACGTGACATCCGCCGATTGTCGAGTGGTTCGCCTGACCTCCCTCTCTTCCTAGTGCGATGCAGACTCATCCCCGTCCGACACCGCAACGCACGACGAAGCCGAGACGGCAGGCGCTGACACGGGCCGCGGCGTAACGCACAGGCTGTCCACTTGGGGACAATCTGTGCGAGGCGCCCATTTCTTCTTTGGAGTCAAAGGCTTTGGACGTGTCATTCAGCAGCATGGCGAGCTCTTCACAGGCTTTCCACATCTGGCGCGAGGCGCTGGAGCACGCACGCGCGCTATCGCCCGCGTCGTTCGAGCAGTGGTTCGCGAGTGTGCAGTTCGACGGCTTCCATGACGGTACGGTCGCGCTCGTCGCACGCGACGAATTCGTCCGTGACTGGGTGAAGACTCACTTCCAACCCACGCTGGTGAAAAGAATGCGTGAGCTCGCGGGGCTCGATACCCCCGATGCGCTGCGCGTCGAGTGGCGCATCTCCGCCGACCTACTGAACCCCGTGTGTCAGATGAGGGACTCGCGCATCACTCCGCGCTCGCGGCCGGTCTCGAGCGTGCCGCCGCCACGTCCCCCGGGCCGCTTCCTCCACGGCGACAGCCTGAACGCGAAGCACACATTTCCGAACTTCGTCGTCGGCCCGTCGAATGAGCTTGCCTATGCGGCCGCATGTGCGTCCGCAGGGGAGGGAGGCCCCCGCTACAACCCCCTCTTCCTGTGTGGGGGCACCGGCCTCGGCAAGACGCACCTGATGCACGCCATCGCGCACCGCGTGCTCGAGAAGAAGCCGGACGCGCGCGTCGTGTACGTGTCCGCCGAGCGCTTCACCAACGAGTTCATCGAGGCGCTGCAGCACCACAAGATGGACGAGTTCCGGACGCGCTACCGCTCGAGCTGCGATCTGTTGCTGCTCGACGACATCCAGTCGCTCGCGGGGCGCGAGCAGACCCAGGAAGAGTTCTTCCACACCTTCAACGCGCTCCGCGACGCGGACAAGCCGATCGTGGTGTCGAGCGACAAGTACCCCCAGGAGCTGCAGCGCATGCCGGAGCGCCTCATCTCACGCTTCAACTCGGGCCTGGTCGCGGACGTCCAGATCCCGGAGCTCGAGACGCGCGTCGCCATCGTGCGGAAGAAGGCGCAGCTCGAGGGCATCACGCTCGGCGACGAGGTGGCGGTGCTCCTCGCGCAACGGATCAAGACGAACGTCAGGGAGCTCGAGGGGACGCTCATCCGGCTGGCGGCGAAGGCATCGCTCACCGGAAAGAAGATCGACTTCGACTTCGCGAGCGCGGAGATTTCCGCCATCTCGCCGGCACGCGCCGACACGACCAGCGTCGAGGACATCCAGAAGGCCGTCTGCAGCCACTTCCGTCTCTCGAACTCGGAGCTGCTCAGCAAGGATCGCCACAAGAGCGTGGCGTTCGCTCGCCACGTGGCGATGTACCTGTGCCGTCAGCGGCTCGGGTGCAGCTTCCCCGAGCTCGGGCGCGCCTTCGGTGGGCGCGATCACACGACGGTGATGAGCGCCGTTCGCCGCGTGGAGCAGCTTCGCCAGAAGGACCCCCAGGTCAACGCGCACCTCCAGGCCATCGAGCAGTACCTCGCGTCGTCGGACGACTGAGCCCCCGGCGCGCACGCCGGTCGGGTGGTATACGAGGGCGCATGACGCTGCCCTCGAAGATGCGCGGCCTCCGTCACGTCGCGCTCCGGTGCAAGGACCTTTCGGCGATGGAGCGGTTCTACGTCGGGCTCCTGGGCTACCGGGTCGAGTGGAGGCCCGACCCCGAGAACGTGTACCTGACGAGCGGCGAGGACAGCCTCGCCCTGCACGTCGAGCCGTCGCTTTCGGGCGGAGAGACGCACCTCGACCACATCGGCGTCCTCCTCGACACGCCGCAGGAGGTCGACTCGTGGGCGGAGCACCTGCACCGCGAGGGCGCGAACGTCGCCGACCCGCCGCGCACGCACCGCGATGGATGCCGCTCGTTCTACGCGGCGGATCCGGAAGGAAACAAGGTCCAGTTCCTGTATCACCCGGGCCTCTCGGGAGTGTCGGCCGCACACTGACGCACAGTGCGGCGCTCGGGTGTTCAGCCAGGGGCCATCGCAGGTCGATCTTTCAGGGGGAGCCACCGTCCCGCGGGCGCGGTCGCACGCAGACGGCCCGCGCCGCGACACTCTCGCTCCGCGTCACGTCCCTGCGCGCGGGCTTACAGGTGCCCCAAGCGCGAAGCTGAACCTGCGACCACGCCGCGGCCAGCGTAGCCCGGGATCCTCGACCGGCGCTCAACCGAGCTTCGCGAGCTCGATGCTGCACTGATCGGCGTACGCGTGATTGCCGGTAGACAGAGCGATGCGGGCGGCGAGCAGGAGCTCGTGACGCGCCTCGTCGACGGCCCCCAGGCGCGCCGCCATGCGGCCGAGCAGATAGCGGCCGAGCAGAGCATCACCGATCCAGCCACGGCTCTCCGCCGCAGCAATGTAGCCACGCTGCGCGTCGAGCGAGGCCCGACCCGCGTCGATCGACTCGAGAAAGCCGAGCACGAGACGGCAGCGCGACAGGACACGCTCGGCGCCGGTCTCCTCTGCGGCGGAGAGGGCCGAGGCCACCGCGGCGCGCGCGCGCGAGCCGTCCCCGAGCCGCGTGAGGGCCACGGCTTGCTCCGACAGACACGACGCGACCTCGTAGAGAAGCCCGAGCTCCTCGGCGAGCGCCGCCGCCTGCACGCTCGCCTCGGCAGCGTCGCGCCACTTGCCGGCGAAGCCGGCCAGCGCGAGCCGCGTAGCGGCGCGATCCAGCGCGAGCAGCGGGTCCGACGGCGCCACGAGCCGTTCGGCGTCGGTGAGCGCGGCCTGCGCCTGCTCGGCCTTCCCCGACGCGCCGAGCGTGCGCGCCATGCTGAGGGTGATGCCGTGAAGCTCCGCCTTGTCGAGGACGGTCTGTAGCTGCAATGGATCGAGCGCGCGACGCGCGAGCCGGAACTCGCCGCGCCCCGACGCCAGCTCGGCGTGCATCGCCAGGAAGCCCGTCGCTATCTCGGCGCTGGTCGAGCCCTCCGAGGCGCCGCTGTCGAGGAGCGCCTCGGCGAGCAGCGGCTGGTCGAGCGCGCCCAGGATCCGGGCCAGATCGATGCGCATCTGCGCGCGGAGCGAGAGCTCCATGCCGCCTGCCTCGCCGCGCCGGATGAGCCGATCGATGAGGCCGGACAGATTCGGACCGCTCCGTACGTAGCGAACGGACGTCGCCAGCGCGCGCAGCCAGTTGCCGATCTGCGCCCCCGGCCGCGACTCCAGATCGGCCAGATCGAGCGCATAGGCGAGATCGAGCGTCGCGCGATCCAGCTTGCGGGTCGCGAGCGCGTGCAACCCACCGCGAGCGTACATGTCGGCGGCCGCGGCGCGATCGCCCGCGGCCGCCAGGTGATAGCCGACCTCGTCCGCTTCCTCGTCGAGGCGGGCGCCGAGCAGCGCTCCATGCGCGTCGGCCGCACGCCGGTGCAGCTTCGCAAGGTCCTCGGCGGTCAGCTCGGCCAGGACGACCTCGCGCGCGAGCGGCGAGGGGAAGCCGAACGACGCGGGACCGTCGCGGCGCAGGAGCCCGCGCCCGGCCAGCGAATCCACGACGGTGTCGACCACGTGGAGCGGCAGCTCGAGCATCTTCGCGAGAAGCTCCGGCGCGATCGGCGGCTCCAGCACTGCCGCCGCCACGAAGAGGTGGCGCTCGTCGTCGGGGAGACGTCGCAGGCGGTCGCCCATCAGCGCGCGAAGCGTGCGCGGCACGACCACACCGTCGTCGAGCGAGAGCCCCGACACGCGCCCGTTCACGACCGAGAGCGCGCCGCTCTCCACGAGCTTTTGCACGAGCTCCTCGACGAACATCGGCTGCCCGCCGGCACGCTCGCGGAGGAAGTCGAGCAGCGAATCGGGCACCTCTTCCACGCCGAGGCTCTGCGCGATGAAGCGCTCCGCATCGGCCGGATCGAGCTCGCCCAGGCGGAGCTCGGAGTGGATCGGCAGCGCCTGGAACGGCGCACCTGGCTCCGGTCGCGCGCACAGCACCAGCGCGATCCGCGACGCGCCGAGCCGCGCGGCGACCCGCCCGAGCACGTCCGCGCTCGCGCCGTCGAGCTCGTGCGCGTCGTCCCACACGAACACCGAGAAGCGATCGTCCGCGAGGCTCTGGAGCATCCGGAGAAAGCCGCTGCGGAGCGCGGCCGATACAGGCAGGCGCGCCGAGGGCGTCGCCGCGCCGAGCTCGCCGAGCACTGCCGTCACTTCGTCCCCGTCCAGGCCGAGCGCACGGAGCCGCGGCTCGAGCGCCTGGATGCGTTCCTCCGGGTCGCCGTCGCGGACCCCGGTGATGCGCCGGAGCATGGCCAGGATACCGCTGTGCGGGAGCTCCTTGCCGCGCGGCGGGCAGGTCGCGAAATAGCTGACGAGATCGATGGAGCCGCGCGCGAGCCGCTGCTGCATCTCCACCGCGAGCCGCGTCTTTCCGATGCCCGGGTCTCCGACGATGCTGAGCACGCGCAGCTCGCCGCGCGCGGCGCGCACCAGCGTCTCGCCGAGGTGCTGGAGCTCCGCCTTCCGCCCGATGAACGGGTCGGCGAAGCCGTCCTGCGCGAACTCCGTCACGCGGAAACCGGCTCCTGCAGGCTCCAGCGGGAAGCGCCCGCGGAGCGACGGCGCGATGCGCTGCGAGACGCGGACCATGCCGTTCGCGCCCGACAGCAGCCGCGCTTGCCCGATGAGCCGCTCGGTCCGCGCGTCGGGGACCGGCTTCTGCTGCGCGTCGAGGTGGAGCCTACCGGCGTCGATCCCGATAGAAGGCGCGACGGCACCGGTATCGAGGCCGCGCGCGAGCACGAGGCCGCAGCGCACGGCGGCCTCGCTGTCCCGCCCGTCGCTGCGATGAACACCAAAGAGCGCGATCACCTCGTTCGGTCGCTCCGCGATCACCGTGCCGCCATAGCGCTCCAGGACGGCGTGCATGCGGTCGAGGAGCGACTCCCCGAGCGGCCCCTGCACGAGCGACAGCACGAGCACCGACACGTGCCGCATCTGACCGAAGCCGGTGAGCGGCGGTACGCTCGGCACGCGGGCGCCGAGGACGTCCTCCGGCGTGAGCTCCAGGTCGAGCGGCGCGGGAGGTACGGTGAGGGGGCGAGAAAGCAGCACGCCGATGGCTTCCACCGACTCGACGGGAACGATCGCGCGATGCTGCTCGACGAAGGCCGAAAGCTCGGTGGCCGTCGAACGGAGCCCGCACGCGTAGGTCGCCGCGAGGAGCTCCTCGTGGAGCGCGGAAGCCGAGGAGAAGCGCTCCGTCGCGTCGCGCGCCATGGCACGCCCGATGATCTCCGCGAGCGGCGCGGGAACGTCGCTGCGAAGTGATTCCACCCTGGGGAGCTCCCGACGCCGCGCGTGCTCGAGAGCCTCTTCCGGTGTGGAGCCGGTGTAGAGCGGAGCACCGGCGACGAGCGAATAGAGCAGCGCGCCGAGCGAGAACACGTCGGCCGCGACGCTGGCTGCGCCGCCTTCCGCGAGCTCGGGGCTCGCCATCGCGTACGCCCGCGCGAGACCCGCGCGAGGTCGCGGAAGGGTCAGGAGCGCGCTCATGATGCCGAAATCCGTGACCTTCACGTCGCCGTCGATGCTGACGAGCACGTTGTGAGGCGCCAGCGCGCCGTAGACGATGCCGAGCGGACGGAGCTGCTCGTCGCGACGACGGTGGGCGTGATCGAGTGCCTTGGCCACCTCCAGGGCGAGGTACACGGCGATGGACAGCGGGACGCCGCCCTTCGCCTGCGCGCGCGTCATGAGCGCCGCGACGTCCATGCCCGACACGTATTCCGTCGCCAGGAAGTACGACGGGGGGCCGTCGTCCTCGTCCGTGCGACCCAGATCGAACACCTGCGCGAGGTTCGCGTGCGACAGCCGCATCGCGCGCTGCACGTGCGAAAGGAACGATACGACGAAGTCCGGGTCGGCGGCGAACTCCGGCAAGAGTCGCTTCACGACCAGCGTCTTCTCGAAACCTTCCACGCCGAAGCTCTTGGCGCGATGGGCTTCCATCGCGCTGCCCTGACCGATGAACTCGAGGAGTTCGTAGCGGCCGACGGCGCGTCGCTGCGGAGCCGAGCTCATGATGAATCGACGGGGTTCGCCCGCACTAGGTGGGCGGCGATCCGCCTCCGGAAGCCTCGTCTACCCCCCCGTACATGGCCTCGGCGATCTGGAACGTCGCGCTCTCGAGGCGGGCGTAGGCGTCGCGGATGCCCTGCAGATCCGTGCCGCTCTCGAGACTGTCCTTCAGCGCGGCCACGTCCGCCTTGACCGAGTCCACCTTCTCTTCACCGAGGAGGTCCGAATAGCCCTCGAGCGCCTGCTCCGTGGTGTAGATGAGTGTCTCGGCCTGGTTGCGCAGCTCGGCCAGGCTCTTCCGGATCTCGTCCGTCTCCTTGAACCGCTCTCCCTCGGTCACGAGCCGGCCAATCTCCGTCTCGTTCAGGCCGCTGGTCGGACGAACGTTCACGGCCTGCACGCGCCCGGTTCCGAGGTCCTTCGCCTCCACGGACAGAATGCCGTTCGCGTCGATGCGGAAGGTCACCTGGATCTTGGGAACGCCACGCGGCGCCGGGGGAATCCCGGTGAGCTCGAACTTCGCGAGGCTCCGGTTGTCAGCGGCCATCTCGCGCTCGCCCTGCAGGACGTGGATGGGCACGAAGGGCTGATTGTCGACGCTGGTCGTGAAGATCTCGCTCTTCTCGGTGGGGACGGTGGTGTTGCGCGGGATGAGCCGCGTGAACACGCCGCCGCCCGTCTCCACGCCGATCGAGAGCGGCGTCACGTCGAGGAGCAACACCTCGTCGATCTCGCCGCCGAGCGCCGCTCCCTGGATGGCCGCGCCCACCGCGACGACCTCGTCGGGGTTCACGCCCTTGTGCGGATCCTTGCCGAAGAACTCCTTCACCGCGCGCTGCACGGCGGGCATGCGCGTCATCCCACCGACCAGGACGACCTGATCGATGTTCAGCGGCTTCGCCTTCGCGTCCGCGAGCACCGTCTTGCACGATGCGATCGTCCGCTCGACGAGATCCGCGGTGAGGATCTCGAGGTCGCTGCGCTTCATGCTGCGCTCGAGGTGCAGCGGCCCGCTCGGCCCGGACGCGATGAAGGGGACGTTCACCTCGGTCTCGAGCGACGAGGATAGCTCGTGCTTGGCCTTCTCGGCAGCCTCGCGGAGCCGCTGAAGGCTCATGCGATCCTTCCGCAGATCGATGCCGTGCTCGACGTTGAACTCCTCGGCCAGCTTGTCGATGATGCGAATGTCGAAGTCTTCGCCGCCGAGGTGCGTGTCGCCGCCGGTCGCCTTCACGCTGAACACGCCGCCCGCGATCTCGAGGACCGAGACGTCGAAGGTGCCGCCGCCCAGGTCGTACACCGCGATGCGCTCGGCTCCCTTCTTGTCCAGGCCGTACGCGAGTGCGGCGGCGGTGGGCTCGTTCAGGATGCGCTTCACCGTCAGGCCGGCGATAGCGCCGGCGTCCTTCGTTGCCTGACGCTGGGCATCGTCGAAGTATGCGGGAACGGTGACGATGGCTTCCTCGATGGGCTCACCGAGGTACGTCTCCGCGATCTCCTTCATGGCGCCGAGGACCAGGGCGCTCACCTCGGGCGGCGACATGCGCTTGCCTCGGAGGTCGACCCAGGCGTCGCCGTTCTCGTGCCGGACGATCCGGTAGGGCACCGACGACCGCTGCTTGCTGACTTCCTCTTCCTCGAACTTCCGCCCCATGAGCCGCTTGACGGCGTAGACGGTGTTCTCCGGGTTCGTCGTGGCCTGACGCTTGGCCACCTGCCCCACGAGCCGCTCGCCGCCGGCGGCGACGGCCACCACGGAGGGCGTCGTGCGGGCGCCGTCGGCGTTCGGAACGACCTTGACCTCCGGCGTACCCGTCGCGCTGACCCCCTCGAGCACGGCGACACAGGAGTTTGTCGTTCCGAGGTCGATGCCGATGACTTTCCCCATGGAGGCTAGAACTCAGGATAGCGCGCTCGAGCGCTCGTCGAATAGATGTTCGCCCGCGATTTTGCTCCCCCCGGAGCCAGCCAACACCAGTGTGGCAGGGCCGAAAGCCCGGGTGCTCCGAGAACTACACGCGGCTATCGTGCGTTGCGCGTATTGCGCTGTGCGCTACCCCGAAACGCCGACACGCGAACCGGGGTGAAGCTCAGGACTTCGCCTTGGCGACGACGACCAGCGCCGGACGGATGAGCCGGTCGTTGGCGCGATAACCGCCCTGTATCTCGTGTGCCACCGTACCAGGTGGGTGTTCGTCGCTTTCGAGGTGCTGGATGGCCTCGTGAAGAGCGGGATCGAAGGGCAGACCCACGGTGGAGATGCGCTCTATTCCAAGCTTCGCGAGCGTGTCCGTGAACTGGCGGATTACCATCCGGACGCCCTCGGCGACGGACTGAACGTCCGTCGCCTTCTCCGTGCTCATCATGGCGCGCTCGAGGTTATCGAACACCGGGAGCAGCTCGCGGAGCAGATCTTCCCGCGCTTTCTTCTCGGCGTCCGACTGCTCGCGGCGCGAGCGCTTCCGGAAATTGTCGAAGTCCGCGGCCGTCCTGAGGAGCTGGTCCTTGAACCGAGCTGCCTCTTGCCGGGCCTGCTCGAGCGGATCCGGCGGGTCCGGTTGCGCTGTGCTCGGCTCGGAGCTCACTTGCGTCTCGGGGGCGGCTTCGCCGTTCGGTCCTTCGGGGTCCACGGTGGGGGCTACTATAATCACTCTGACGCGCTTGCAACCCACGCCTCGTCGCTTATCGCTCGAAGTCCATCCTAGGAGTCCGTCGGGCAGAGCCCGACGGAACTCCGTCGTGATGGTCTCGCTCGAGGGGAGCGCACTCCCCTCGAACTCCCCAGCTGAGAGGACAAATAGTATTTCGGCCGTGGGCTCGAAACGGGGAGCGCGAGAGGGCAGAGAGGCCTGAATGGTCGCGTTCCGAGGGGAGCCCTGCTCCCCTCGAAGGGGACAGTCACGACGGAGCGCTGTCGGGCTTCGCCCGACAGGCTCCTAGAGGCCGGTTCGCAGGGTGTCGGGCACGTCCTCACACGGCGCTTGCCGGACGGCATAAGTGAGCCCTCCGCTCGAGCGCGCGTCTTCGCCAGGCACGGGCGCCGGCGCGAACCACACATCGATGTCGTGATGTAGTGACCAGAAGGTGCTCGTCCGCGGCAACAGCTGGGGCGCGGGCGGCTCCGCGCCACTGCGACCGTACCGCGTCGCTTCGACCCAGAAGCACACGCCGTCGCTCGCGGGAGCATACAGGTGGGGGGACCCGCCTTCCACGTTCACCGTGGCGCTGTCGACGACGCGCCCGGACGGGTCGGTCGCAGTGAGGACGCGCCGACCGGCGGGCATGCGCACCACGAGCCCTGCCGTCGCGCTCTCAGCGCTCGTCGGTTCGACCTCGGCGTAGGTGCGCCCGTCGACTGCCACCGCGAGCCGGGTCGCCGTCACGTTGAGAACGCGCACGACGGGAAAGTGTGCGCCGAAGAGGAGCAGCGCGGCGACGCCGGAGACAGCCGGGAGGAGCACGGCCCACGCGGGCGTCGCGGGCTCTCCCGCGCTCGTCTCAACGACGGCGGCGTTGCTCGCCGTGGCGAGCGCTCGGGCCCACTCGCGACGCGTGCAGACGAGCGCGCCGTCCGGCGCCCAGAACGCCGCGCGTCCCACCGCGCTGTGCCCTGAGAGCGGCCCCTGGCGGCGCTGCCGGAGAAGGACGAGCGGCAGGGCGGAGCCGAGCGCCGCGACCAGCGCATACACCGCGGCGGAGGGCGGCTGCCAGAGGAGCGGCAGCCCCGCCGTCAGCGTGAGCGCGAGCAGCGCCGACGAGATGGTCGCCGAGAGGGCGCGCGTCCGACGGCGCGCGACGTGCACGTGGCATTCCGCGCAATAAGGAACGAGCACGCGGGCCTGCACTCCGAAGCGAGCCTCCAGCGCGACGCGCGACGCGAGCGCGCCGCAGCACGCGCAGTCCGGAGGCACGACGATGCGCTCCGGGGAGAGCTTCACGGCACACGAGACCGTGGCTCCGTCGGCGCGGAGACTCTCTGCCGCGACCGGCCGCTCCTCGCGGTCCGCCTCCTTGCTGGACGTCGTCGACACGTGGGCGCGAGCTTTCCACCGAAATCGTCTCGACGCGAGCTTGCCCTCGCACCGAGGAGCGGCCCGCGCTAGAGCC
>CAYUAW010000114.1:7116-18771 GCA_964442485.1 uncultured Polyangiaceae bacterium | reverse complement strand
CGCCTTCGGCGAACTGCTCCCCCCGCCGCCTTCGGCGCGCTCACTTCGCTCGCGTCGTTCCGCATCTTTGATGCTTCGGGGAGCGCTCCCGTAGCGCGCGCCGCCGATGGGTCTCTCCATGACGTAGAAGAGCAGCAGCACGACCTCGGCGAGCAGGAGTACGACGAGCCAGGGCGAAGCGCCGACCCAGACGGGGAACGTCAGGTCAGCGTGCACGTTCCTTCCGACGAGGGAGAACACTCGCGGATAGAGAAAGCCGAAGGTCAGCGCGCCGGTCGTGAGCCCCAGCATCCCGGGGATCAGATAGTCGAGCCGCCCTTCGCCTGCGCCGGCAGCGATGGTGCCAGGGCAGAAGCCGGACAGCGCCATCCCCGCGCCGAACAGAACGCCGCCCACGACATTTCCGGCGAAATAGGTCGGTGGCACCGGCAGCGAGCTCGCGAGGCCCAGGTCGACGAGAACGCGAAGGGAGAACGCGCCTACGACCAGCGCGCTGAGCAGGAACTTCACGACGGCGAGATCGGTGAAGCGGTACACGCCGGCGATGCGCTCGTAGCGAGACAGCCCGGCCTTCTGGAGTAGCCACCCGAAGGCGAACCCGACGCTCGCGGCCTGGATGAGCTCGCTCATGAGCCGCCTCGTCGATGGAACCACCAGGCGGTCGGAATTCCGCCGGCGAACATCGCCGCCATGAACGCGAAGGCGCCGGGAGCGAGCGCAGCCCCGCCCGATACGGCAAGACTCGCGGTGCAGCCACCGGCGATGCCCGACGCGATCTCGGTGAGCGCCGCGCCCAGGAACCCGATGAGCCATCGCTTCTTCACGCTCGAGCCGAACGTCTCCGTCCACCCCGCGTCCGGCATGGTCCGTACGCGAAACGTGCCGGCTAGTCGCGACGACGCAAACGCACCGAGGAGCGCGCCGAATAGCGCGGTGAGCTCCCAGCGGGCCGCGCCCGTAAGCACGCGGTGGAAGTACACGGAGTCCCGCGAAATGACGCGTCCGATGGGCGCGGCGAGCTGCTGATAGGCGCCCCCGCCGCTCAGACGATGACCGAACAACGCCATCGACACCGCAACCACGATGCCCAGCAGCGCACCCGACACGTACGGCGACCATTGCCGCGCCGTAAACACCGCGGGCAATGTCGCCACGCGCGTACGACGCCGCGTCTCGTTCCAGAACACGAACGCTGCGCTGGCCATGGCCAGCGCGACGACGAGGATCGCGAGCAAGGCGTTTCCGGGAGAGTGACCACCGCGCCCGCCGGTCGGCCGCTTCGGAGCGTGCGGCGGCGCGATCGCCGGCACCGAAGTGTGCCGTTCGCGCAGCGATGCATACGCCGTCGCCTTCGACGGGTCATCGGCGTGACAGGACACGCACCGCTTCGATGCAGGGTCGAGCGGATCGACGAGCCCCAGATGAGCCGCGGTTTCGTCGTGAGCAGCCCGATCCCCCCCGTGGCAATCGGCGCAGAAGTCGGCGAGAGCGTGATCGTCGTGCCACTTCGCGGCTGGAGGCGGACCGACGCTCCCCCCGGGCTGATGACATTCGCGACACGACGAAGCGGCCGCACCGCATTGCGCGCGAGCGACCGACGCGAGCGACAGCGCGACGAAGAAAATCGCTACGACGAGCCTCGGCCGTCCCACGTCGGAGGGCACAGCAAGCGACGTGCCTGCGCGGCGGTTCCAGCCGGACCGGGGAAAGGCGCTTCGCGCTTCCGCGCACGCCAGCGCGCGAAGGCTCTGCGCGCCCGGTGCAAATCACGCGCGCAACCCTTCGACGCGATGACGCACGCGAGCCGGGCGCTCTCGCGTGCGTCGTTTCGTCCGACTTGCGCCGACTACTTCACGACGTCGAGCTTGCCGAAGATACCGTCGTCTTCGTCGTTCGGTCCCGCGGTGAAGTAGACAGAGCTCGAGTAATCCGCAGCGGCGATCTTGGGTCCGACGACGAGCGCCCAGAGCCCAGGCAGCACCAGCGGACCATGGGCGTCGACCAGCGCGCCGCGGGCGTCGCCCGTCGTCAGATCGTAGGCGTGCACGGAGCCGTCGCCGAAGTTGCCGACGAGGAGCGTGCCGGCGAGCGCGCCCCAGCTGTCGGGCGCGACCGCGAGGCCCCACGGCGAGTTCAGGTCACCCGCCGAGACGAGGCGCTTCACGAACGTGCCGTCGGTCTTGAAGACGCTCACGTAGCCGTTGCCCGGCCCCTTCGCGTCGTCGGCCTTGTCCGCGTCCTGCTTTGCGTAGGTGATGTAGACGCTCGTCCCGATCGACACGACGTTGAACGCCGCGAAGCCGCCCGGCAGTGCCGGGGAACCGGCATCCACGAAGCCTGGGGCTGCGACGGGCGCATACTGCGCGTCGAACACGTCGACGGTACCCTTGTGGAAGTTCGTTGCGACGAGCTCCTGCGCGGTGCCGTTCTTGATGAGCGCGAGGCCCTTGTATCCGGAGTCGGCCGAGTTGTCGACGCGCCGCACGAAGGGCTGGCCGGCTGTCTGCCAGCCCGAGATCGTCCCGTCCTCCGAGTCGACGATGAACTTGTCACCGTTGAAGTCCGCGGCCGTGCCGTTGAAAACCTGACCCGTCGGAGCGCTGGTGAATCCGCCGTCTTCGTCGGCAGGTCCGGGCACCTTCACGTTCAGGACGGAGGCGCCTCCGGTGGGCTGATAGACCGTCGCCATTCCGGAGTGGTTGTCCGATACCCAGAATGCGCCGGCCGTGGGATTCGGTACCAGCCCCCAGGGGTTCAAGAGATTCGGATCGGTCGTCGGCGCGATCCCGGAGGTGTCCGCGACCAGATCGGTCTCCTTGACGACCAGCGTTATGACGCCGCCACCGTCGTTTCCGGCAGCGCCGTCGGGGCCGCCGTCGGGAGTTCCAGTCTTGCCGCCGGTTCCCTTGCCACCGCTGCCGGTCGAGCCGCCCGCCGACGAACCGGCAGTGTTGTTGCCGCCAGCAGAGCTTCCGCTCGCTCCGCCACTGCTGCTCTGACCTCCAGTGCTCGACGTACCCCCGGTGCTCGATCCTGTCTTTCCACCGGCCCCCGCGTCGGGGCTACCATTGGAGCTCGTGTCGCTGCTGCACGCGAACGCAATCAGTGCAGCGCCCGCAGCGATTCCAAGTACCAGTTCGTGACTGACGAGTCGGTTACGGTATGCGAATTCATTCAAAGCCATGTTTGTGGACCTCGATGGAAAGAGCCGACGAGCCGGCTCGATCGAGCAGGCTCGGTGTTGGTGCTCATCCACGGGTAGCTTTCGGAGACGATATTGGTTACTCGTCCCCTGGCTCACGCCGTGTCGACCGGCCTTCGAGGCGGGGCAGAGGGCGATGCGCCGACCACTGGGCCTGCGGTCCCAGCTCAGCAGATGTGACCAGTTGACTGGCCGACTATGCGCGAAGCATCGAGCCCTTCGCTCAGCCCGTCTCCGCGTCCACTTCGTCCGTCGAGGCGAGCAAATTGAACTTCTCCATTCGATGGCGCATCTGGTCGCGGCTCATGTGTAGCAGGGCCGCCGCTCGACTCTGGTTCCCACCCGTTCGTTGCAATGCGCTCTCGACCAGGTCACGCTCGATGTCGCGAAAATCGATGCCGTCGACCGGCAGCTCGTAGCGCCGTTTCAGCTCGCGGACAGGCTCTGCGATCTTGAAATGCTCGACGTCGAGCACCTCGCAGTCATTGAGCAACATGGCGCGTTCAATCGTGTTGCGCAGCTCGCGCACGTTCCCGGGCCACCAGTGCTCGTCGAGCATTCGGCGTGCCGCCATGCTCACTCCGCGGACGCTGGTGCCGAGGTCCGTGTTGAATTGATCGACGAAGTGGTCGGTCAGCACCGCAATGTCGCCGGTTCGGTCGCGAAGCGGAGGCAGCTCGATATCGACGACGGACAATCGATAGAGGAGATCTTCACGGAACGCACCGGCTCGGACCGCTCCGCGAAGGTCCCGGTTCGTCGCTGCAATCACGCGCACGTCCGGGCGCACGTCCGCGACGCCTCCCAGGCGCCTGAACGTCTTCTCCTCGAGGAACCGCAGCAGCTTGGTCTGCACGCCCACCGCGACTTCACCGATCTCGTCCAGAAAGACGGTGCCCCCGGCCGCTTCCTCCAGAAGGCCCTTCTTCCGTGAGCGCGCGTCGGTGAAGGCGCCGCGCTCGTGACCGAAGAGCTCGTTCTCGAGCAGGTTCTCCGGCAGGGCCGAGCACGTGATGTTCATGAATGGACAAGGAGCGCGTGTGCTCTCTGCGTGAATGGCTCGTGCCACAAGATCTTTTCCGGTCCCGCTCTCGCCGGAAAGCAGCACAGTGGTCACTCTGTCGGCCATCCGATGTACGAGCATCTTCACGGCTCGTATGGCTTCCGACGCACCCCGCAGACTCTCGACACCGTGAGTAGCACGCTCACCCGCGTGGATCGTACGCAACTGTCGAGCGAGCCCCGTCGACTGGAGCGCTCCCTCGACCAGGCGCAGGATCTCGTCGAACCCCACCATCTTGGGGGCGTAGTGATATGCGCCACACTTCATCGAGTCGACGGCACGCTCGACGGAAGGTTTGGCGGACAAAAAAATCACCGGTGTGACCGCATCGATGATCGCAAGCTCTCGCGCCACGTCGACGCCGGTGGCGTCAGGCAAGTAGTAGTCGAGCAGCACGACGTCGACGCCCTGCCGGAACCCCTGCACGGCCTCCGCCGCGGTGGCAGCCTCGACGACGCCATGCCCGGCTGCTTCCATCCGTTCGCGAAGCGACCATCGCATGAGCTCGTCGTCGTCCACGACGAGAATGCTTGCCATTGACGGCGACCTACCGTTTCTCCCGGATCACGTCGTACCCTGCCGCGGCAACTCGGCGAAGGCAACGGTAGCCGTCTGCCTTTCGTGGCCATCTTCGCTGCGAAACAATGAGCGACGAGCTCTGCGACGAACATCGAGACATTCAGCCCCATTCTTCGCGGTCGACAACGTGGGCGCCCATCACGACGTTCGCTGAGCCGCCGCCGCTGGAGTCCAGGAACGCTGCTGAAGCCGACCTGGTCGGCGCGCACGCTCCTTGCTGCTGTGGACGACGAGCGCGTGGAACTCATCGCTCGCTCAGAGGAGCCTCACATGTCTCGACATCCAATCGCCAGGGACTGGGAAGGTCTCGCCATTTTCCTCACGCCTGCCTTCTTCGTCTTCGGGTTGTTTCTGGCCTCGCGTTCGTTCGTCCTGGCGATCGGTGCGCTTCTCATCGCGCTGGTCGGAGCAGGAATCTATCTGACGGGCGAATCGTCGAATTTGCCTGGTACCGCAGGGGACGACGACCATGACGTGCCGACGTAGGCAAGGCGGTCCACTTCTTGCGTCTCTTCGGTGAACATGGAACATCACTTGGTCGTCGACGCCGGTGGATCCGTACTTAGTGTGCGTGACGAGCTAGACGCACTGTCGTGCCAGGAGCTTCGGCCCGTGTTCGCGGCGCTCGCGCAGCAGGGTCAACGCCCGATCCGCGTGGATCTTTCGCACCTGCGAGTGATGGATTGCTGCGGCGTCAGGACTCTCCTCACGTTCTCCCGGAACGTGCGCGCTGCGGGAGGCGTGGTTACGTTCGTGGGCGTCACGGCTCAGCCGCTCGTGATCTTGAAGTTGCTTCATCTCGTCGACGAGCTGGCGGCTCAGGGGCCGATGCCACCCGGAGCAAGCGCCCGCCAGGTGGAAATCCACCCATTGGACTCGAACCTCGCCGGCATCGGATTGCTGCACTGAAAGAGTCATGAAACGCACAACACGAGAAGACTCGGTCGCCGCCGTACGCAACCGAACGGCGCCGCGAGGCGCGTCAGCTCCCAAGAGCTCGCCCCGACCCGCCGCGGGTCACCTCGATCCAGGTCACGCAGCGCGGCTGCATGCCCTGTCGAGGGCGACCGAGGTGACCGACAACGACGTCGCGTTCGTCAAGCACTGCCATTCTCACGACGACCTGACGGAGCGGCTCGGAGAAGAAGCCGTATCCGCGATGACCAGCGGCGAGAGCCATCTCGCGGACGACTGGGACAAGGCCCTCGAGGAAGAGAGCGGCGGACCCTTCGTGGAAACGGGCGGCCGCGATGAATTTGCCGAGGGAACGGACGCTTCCAATATCGGGGAAGCGACTCGCGAGCCGTTCCCCATGACTTCCAGCTCAATCTCTCCCGAGCGTGATTTCGTGGATGCCGTCTCCGGAGATAGGGAGCAGACCGTATCCGAGTCCCAAGACGACGAACCTTCACAGCGCCGGTGGTTTCTCACGAATCCGACCTGACGGGCGCTTGGGCTCCGATCTGCCGTGAGCATTCGACGAGGTGGGGACTATTTCCCGCACCTGCGGGTTTCTCCGCACCTGCGCGTCCTCGCTGGGCAACGCGACCAGCGTCCATACGACGAAGACACCGAGGTCGCGCGATAGCGCGTAGCGGCACGAACGTTGCTCGGGCAAGCGACTCTTGCGAAGTCGGCCTCCGGGTTCCGATCAACGGAACCAGGCCGTCTCGTGTGGCTCGCCATCCGAAAGGGACGCTCATGCGACTGAACATCAAGGACGAGAGCTCGAACGGTACGAAGGGCACGAACGGGGCAAACGGTAGCAACGGCGCTGCCCATGCGAAGGTCGGGAACGGCGCCGAGAAGAGCGCGGGCAAGCCTCGCGGCAACAGGCCCAGCCGGCCGCTCGTGTCGATGGCGTTCCGGACGCTCGACGCGACGGCCAGGGCGCTGTCGGAATCGCTTCTGCAGCTCCTCAATGGAGTGGCGCCGTACGTGCCGATCTTTCGGATCCGGGAGACTAACGATTCCATCATCGTCAGCGGTCATCTCCCTCGCGTCCAGGAAGACTCCATACAGATCGTCTTCGACGGGCGCATGCTACGGATCCACGGAACCCGGACCCGGCAGGAGGAGCGCATTCGCCGGAAGTATCGCAGGGTCGAAACGGTGTCGCGAACCTTCGAGCACGCGATCCCGCTCTACTGCGACGCCGAGAGCGAAAAGATGGTCGCCACCTTGCGTGACGACCTGTTGAGAATTCATGTGCGCAAGAAGGCTGCCCTGTCTCAGCCTCTCCGAGCACGAATCACGGTCGGCGATGAATCGGTCGCGCACGACTGAAGCGCGACACCCGCGTCACACGGCTCAGGCGGGCATCGTGCCGTGGAAGTCCGAACCCGTCTCCCCGTCGTGGTGACACGTCTTCTCGATCCAGTCCCACAGCGCCTTCAGGTGTACTGGTTTGGGCAGTACCGGCACACCCGCGGGCGCCCTGTCCGGCAGAGACGTCGATACGACGATCTGTAGATCGTCGAACGCCCGGTGCCTGCGGATCGCCTGGATCATCTCACCACCCGTCATCACGGGCATCTGCAGATCCACGATCAGCAAGCACGGATGATTCTCCTCGAGGAGCTTCAGGCCCTCGGCCCCATTCGCAGCGACGACCGCGGAGTACCCTGCCATCTCGACGACATCACGAAGCGTCTCACGGATGTCCTCCTCGTCGTCCACCACCAGTACGCATGTGTGATTGGTGTGCGTTCCGCCAGCTTCCCCACTTGCTTCCATGAATCCTCGAGATGATCCCTGTTCGGATTTTCCTGGCATCGCGACGCACGTCGACCTTCGACGTCGTTCACCGAGCCTTCGTCGGGCAGAGGGCGATCGAGCCGGCGAATCTGAATGACGCCGATCGCCCGCACGGCTGAAACAGCGCGCGCCTGAGGAGATCGGCAAGTCCTGGGCCATGTTCGTCTGACCGAATCATGCCGGGGAAAACCACGACTTACCGACTCGAGTACCGCAATACGCCTCGATCAGACTCCGACATGTGGCATTTCAGGTAGAGCCGCTGTCGTCGCTGATCACTCGCAAGGGAGCGCGGCCGGAGGCCCGTGCGGGATCGTGAACGTGAACGCGGACCACTTGTGAAGCTCGCTCTCGACCCAGATCTTCCCGCCGTGCGCCTCGACGATACCCCTGCATATATAGAGCCCCAGACCGGCGCCTCGCTGCCGATTCACGTCAGCCGCGCGCGCCTGCCAGTGCGGCTCGAAGGCCAGTGACTGCTCTTCCGGTGCCATGCCGCGCCCCGTATCGGTGACCGAGAACGTCGTTTCGAGCCCGTTCCGGCGGACCGCGACTACCACGGAGCCTTCTTGCGGAGTGAACTTGACCGCGTTCCCGACGAGGTTCGTGAGCACCTGCAGGACCCGGTAACGGTCGCAAAAAACGAGGCACGGTTCCTCCGGAAGCTCCACGCGAATCGCAGGCGTCACACCCCTGGTGTCGAAGGCGTGGCTCTCGACGGCTTCGCTGACGATGGAGGATACGGCATGCCATTCTCTCAGAACCGATAGACGGCCGGCCTCCAGGCTCGACGTGTCGAGCAGGTCCCCGATCATGCGGTCCATTCGACGCACGGAGCGGTCCATCATATCCAGCGTCTTGCGGCTACGTCGGCGGTCGGATTCGGGAGCTCGCTGGAGCATCCCGGCCGCTCCCATCGAGAGGGCCGCGAGTGGATCTCGCAGATCGTGCGACACGAGCGCGAGCACTTCCTGACGATCGCGAAGCAAGCGCGCTGAACGTGCCGCGTGCCGTTCGTTGTCGAGTGCCATCGCGACGCGGCTTGCGATCTCCTCCGCCAGCCGCAGATCCGGCGGCCCGTACGTGTTGCGCGATTCGCCGCCCACCAGGGTCAGCGCGCCGAGGTGCCGCCCGTGCGCCTCGAGGTTCACTCGCATGACCGAGCGCGCCCCGGCGGCTCTGAGCTTCTCGATGCCGGGCAGCATGAGCGACGCCGTGTCCGAGAGATCGGAGATCAGCAATGACATTCCCGGACCGAGCGCTCGAGTCTGTGGAGCCGCGTGGGTGGAGAGCGTCAGTACTGCGGCGTTGAGGTCCCCGTGAGCTTCGTCCGTGAAACAGTACTTCAGAGGCGAAAGCGCTCCGTCTTCCGAGATCTCGTCCGCGAAGCACGCTTCGGCGAGCGAGGGCACGACGAACCGGACGGTCCTGGCGAGGACCGAGTCCTGCGAGCAGACGTCGATGAGCGCTGCGCTCACGTCCGAAATGAAACGTTGCTGGCGCTCGGCGTGCCTCAGCTCGAGGTTGCGCCCCCGCGCAATCGCGCGTTCCGCGTCGGCCGCCGCTCTGCGAGTCAGCGCAATCGCGACCTCGGACACGACCATGTTCGCGAATACGAGGTCGAGCTCGTCGAACGACGCAGAGCCTCTGATCTGCACCGCGCCGAAGGCTCTGCCGACGGTGACCACGAGGGGAAGCACGATGCACTTCTCGCGCCGGTCGTCGCCCATACCCTCGAAAAGGTTTTTCGACGACGGCCGGGCATGCCGCTCCTCGGCAGCCACGTCGTTCTGCGGGAGTTGCTCGGTGACGCCCGCCAGGTATCCGTAGGCTGCCTTGATACGCGTCTGATCGAGCTGGCCCAGCGTGCCGCTTCCTTCACCGCTCGAACCGAGACGCAAGCCAGTGCCATCCTGATAGAGAATGAGCACTCCCGACGAGGCGAGCGCTCTGGCCAGGATGGAGAGGACCCCGGCGATGGCGCTCTCCGACGCCTCGAAGCGAATCAGGAGCTTGCCGATCTCGTGGAGGTCGAGCAAACGCCGGTGCGTCAACCCGAGCACCTTGCGCTCGGACACCGTGCCGCGCGGCACGCCAGGTGAGTGCGACACGTTCGCGATCCCGACTCTCTGCGGGGACCCCAGAGCCATCCAGCTCGCCGAGCCGCTCCGTTGCCAGGGACGGCGTGTACGATGCGTTGCCTTCACCTTTGCCTCCTCTTTCGTTTCGAAGCGCGCTTGCTCGAACGCCGGCGCGCAGGCTTCAGTGCGGCCCGGACGGCACCGGCGACGGCCGACGACTCGACGCGCAGGCCACCCGCCGCGAACGTCACGTCGTGCGTGGCGAAGTCGTGGGCGCTCGAGCGCGTCTTGACCACCGTCAATGTGGGCTTCAGGCCCCCCGCCACCTCGGCGGAGCGCAGGAGGATGACGTTGTCCGCGAGGGACAACGGCCCGCGCTCGGGGGGATGACTCGCGAAAGCGCCCGTCTCGAGCGTGAAGCAGCTGGTGACTCCGAGGTTCTTGAAGGTCGTCATGAGCCCCCGAAGGACCTGGCGCGCCTCCACTGCGGCGAGCCCTTCCGTCATGAGGTAGCTCGCACTGTCGAGCGACAGACGCCGGGTCCCATTCGCTCGAATCCGGTCGGCGAGAATCGTGCGTAGCTGATTGGCGCGCACGTGTTCCCGCGACAGGCAGACGATCTCCACGAGACCCTGGTCGAGGCTCGACTGAAGGGGCAGGCCGAGCTCCGCGGCCGTCCGGAGGAGCTCCCCGCGGCCTTCCTCCAGCGCGACGTAGAGCCCGGGCTCCTTGCTCTCGGCGCCCTGGATGACGAACTGCAATGCGGCCGTCGTCTTGCCCGTTCCGGCGGTCCCAGCGAGCAGCGTCACGCTCCCGGAAAGGAAGCCTCCGCCAATCAATGAGTCGAGACCGGGAACACCCGACGTCAACCGCTCGGAGGTCTCGAGCTTTCGTGGCTCGTAGCGTTCGCTGGACGAGTAGCGAGGGAAGACCTGGACGCCCCCTGCGCCGATCAGCACGTTGTGCCGTCCCTTGGCGTGCGCCGTGTTGCGGAGCTTGTACACCTCGACGTACCGCTGGCGCTCGAACCCCTCCTCGGTCGAGGTCAACAGGATGACGCCGTCGACCACGGTTTCCTCGACACCGAAGCGGCTGATCTGATGCGACCCGTAGGGAACGTCGGTCGCGAAGAGGCCGACGGCTTGCGCGTTTTGCACGACGCTCGCGAGCTGAAACGTCTTTTCACGGCTCGTCTGTGGGTCCTGGATCTTGTGCAAGAACACCGATATCGAGTCCACGACGACTCGCCTGGCGTGCACGGCCTCGATCCGGTCACGCATCATCAGCAGGTGCTTCTCGACCAGGATGTCCGGTTGCGGGATGAAGACGATCTCGATCATGCCGCGGTCGATCTGGGTCTCGAAGTCCCACCCGAGGCCTGCGGCGGCGGCCCGCAGCCGGTCGCCCGTCTCTTCGAAGGAGAAGATCACGCCCTTCTCTCCGGCCAGTGCGCCGCGATAGATGAACTCCAGGAGCAGAACCGTCTTGCCGGTGCCGGCGACCCCCGCGACGAGAAGGCTGGAACCGCGGGGGATGCCCTCGCCGAGCAGGTCGTCGAGCTTCGAGATACCCGTCTTGCAGCGCGTGACCTCGGAGCCGTGGGCCTCTCGCTGGATCGTCACGCGCGGAGCGAACACTTCGATCCCATTCGAGCTGATGAGGAATGGGTGCTCGTCGCGGCTGTGATCGGTGCCGCGCATCTTCATGATCTGGATGAACCGCTGCTGCTCTCCCGACTGTTCGCGCTGCTTGACCAGAAGCAGCCCGTCCACGATCGAGAAGAGCGGGTTCGTTGCGACCTCTTCGGTGCCGTACTCGCCCAGCAGCAGGACGGTGATTTCCCACGCCATGAGCTGAACGGCGAGCTCGTAGCCGAACCACCGAAGCTCTTCCCTCGATTGAGCCAGGTCGTCGAAGACCTTGAAGCTGTCGATCACGACGACGCCGGGCTTCTGCCGCTTCACGTGCTCCAT
>CAYUAW010000114.1:4827-7016 GCA_964442485.1 uncultured Polyangiaceae bacterium | reverse complement strand
GGTGACCGCGCCCTCCGGCAGGCCGCCGAAGAGCAGCGCATCGAGATTGCGTACGCCGGTCTCCACGCGGAAGGTGTCCGGTGCTTTCGTCATGGGGTCACTCGTTCGTCTCCCTCGCGCGAGCCTTCGGCTGGCCGTGCGTGTTCGCCTCGGTCGAAAGCTCGGCATGGAGCGCCGGCGTGAGGATCTCGGCCGTCAGGTGTCCGAGGACGGTCAGCAGCTCGACCAGCGCGAAGCGGGCGGCGCCGGCCAGGGCCCAGGAGGAAAGGGCGTGCGACGCCTTGCGGAGATCCTCGAAGTCGACGCCGCTGCTCGTGCTCTCCAGCGAGCCCAGGAACGGAAACCGCTCGCACGCGGTGTAGAGCACGCGATCGACGATGGCGCCAAGGGTCACCGCTCCGAGCGTGGGCTGCGCGCGCTCGAGTATCCGATGAAGTCCCGTTTCGAAGCGATCGACGAGCTGCTCCGGGGATGAAGAATCCGCCTGCTCCATCCAGGTGGCGATCACTGCCTCGTGCGCATCACCCCCGCCGCTCATCGTGCTGAGCTTCGCTTGTCAGCGCGGTCGATTCCGCGAACACGCTGATCTTCGAGCGGTCTTGAGATCGTCATCGTGAGACTTCGGCGAGCAAGACGGGAAACCTGGAACGGCGAGAGCTCCAGGAAAGCCTTGCAGCATCGGCGTTCTTTTGCTCAGGCCTCGAGCAGGGAGATCGAGCGACGCGTCAGCGGCACAGCAAGGCTTGTTGCGCCAGCGGAGACTACCACTGCAAGGAGGCGCTGTGGGGGAAATCCCTGACACGATGGGAGCCGACCCCACACGGGTTCCACGCGACTCGCATTTCGACAAAAAAAAGCGCAGAAGTTGCGCGTCGTAAAGGCGTCACCGTAGCCGGCAACCTGGGAATGCGCGAAGCGATGCGTGAGGATGAGCACCGTGCCATGACGATGGTCAACACGTTCACCGCCGGAGTGCTCGGCCTGCTCGAAGTAGCTGGGTGCAGCTCGGTGAGTTCGGGCACTTCGAACGGCGGAACGGGCGGCACTTCACCACCGCAGAGCGGCATCGACGGTGGTCACAGCGCGGGCGGCGGTACCGGTCCAGGCGCCGGCGGGGTGAGCCCCGGCGCAGGGGGAGCCGCTCCAGGCGCCGGAGGAGCGACCGCGGGCGCCGGGGGCTCGATGCAGACCGCAGGCGGCGCAAGCGCAGGCGGAGGCAGCTCCGGCTCGAGCGCCGGGGGTTCGCATTCCAGCGGCGGCGGCGGAAGCACGAGTGCCGGCGGCAACGGCACATCGTTCCACTGCCCCGCTGGGCCCTTCGGCTCGCCGGTGCCATCGGGCGCGACCGCACAGCGCATCGACGGGGTGCCGCCGCTCGACGCGTTCAACGGCAACGGCGTCACTCGCACCAACATCGAGGGCGCCGTCTGGATCGCGGACACGCTGTACGTCTCGGAGTTCCCGTTGTCTCCCACGCCGCCCGATTCGCGCGTGCTCGCCATCGCGACGACCAGCCCGGTTGCCGTCGCCGTCGCCATTCCGAGCTCGGGCTCCAACGGCCTCGCCGTGGACGGGAGCGGCAACCTGATCGCGACCAATCATCGTCTCGGCGCGCTGGTCCGCTATTCTTTCCCACTCGGGACACCCACTACATTGGTCGCGAGCTACGACGGCAAGCGGTTCAACTCCCCGAACGATCTCGCCGTTCGCTCGGACGGCAACATCTACTTCTCCGATCCCGACTACCAGGCGCCGAAGCCCGCGCCGCAGACCCAGACGCGCCTCTACCGCGTCGCCCCTGGCGAGAGCGCTGCCACCGTCATCGACGCTACTCGTTCGGAGCCGAACGGTGTCACCCTCTCACCGGACGAACGCAGCCTCTACGTCTCGGGCAGCGACGGCATCGAGTCCTATCCCGTCCTCCCGGACGGCAGCGTTGCCCCCGGCTCCGGCGTGCGGATCGCAGGGTTCTCCGGCGGTTCCGACGGCCTCGGCATGGATTGCGCCGGCAATCTCTACGCGACCTCGAGCCAGCGCATCGTCGTTCTCTCGCCGTCCGGCGTCGAGATCGGCAGCGTCGGGGTGGGCCAGGCCGAGAACGTGACGAACGTCGCGTTCGGGGGTCCCGAGCACAAGACTCTCTTCGTCACCAGCATGGGGACCGGCGATCAACGGGGCGTGTTCCGCGC
>CAYUAW010000114.1:0-4727 GCA_964442485.1 uncultured Polyangiaceae bacterium | reverse complement strand
CGATCCGATCTGGACTTTCGACCAGGCCCGCGCCCAGGCGGCGCAAATTCCAAAGGGCCGCGCGCTTTACATCCCTGGCGCACGTCACCTCCCGATGCTGGAGTGCGCGGACGCGACGGGGACCGCCCTCGGTGCGTGGCTGGATGAAATGCGACAGAGCATACCCGGCGCGTCGGTCCACACCCCTGGTTGACGCGAAGTGGTTTTCTCCGTCAGGCCCGATGGGCCGCCCAAGCTTTCCGCTGGCATCCGGTGTAGGAGCCCTGTAAACCCGAGACGCTTACTGACAACGGCCAGTCGGGGGACTGCAACGAAACGCGGGGAACGGAATCATGCGTAATCTACCTCTTCTGGGCACGCTCACCTTCCTCTGCCTTCCTGCTTGCGGGGGCGGCGACGGCTCGTCACCGACGACGCACTCGAAGGCGAAAGCGCCGTCGACCACTGTCGACACGACGTCGGACCCGACGGCCTTCAATCCGCCGCCCGTCGCGGAAGGCTACACGCGCTTCGCCGCGAAGACGATCGAGGGCATCGAGCCGGGCGGCGACGTGACGTACTGCCAGTACGTGATGGCCCCGACCGACCACGACCAGGACATCATGGACCTCACCGGCGTTCAATCCGCGACGGGCCATCACGCCATCGCGTTCGCCTACACCGGTGACGGCACGCAGGAAATCGGCACTGTCTTCCCCTGCATGGGCACCGAGTTCAGCATGACGGCGGGAACAGGGACGGACAACTCCGCCAGCGAGAGCCTCTCTATCGGCGGGTTCCTCGGAGGGGCCGGCGGCAACGGAAAGTCGGGCGTGAAGCTCCCGGACGGCGTCTCCTTTCGCCTGAGGAAGGGCGACGGCGTCATGATGAACGTCCATTACCTGAACACCACCGATCAGGTCGTGAACGGAGACTCCGTCATCGACATCAAGTTCGCGGAGGTCGATCCCAGTCGGCTGATCGCCGCGATGTTCGTCAACGTCAATCTGGACGTGAACTTGGCGCCCAAGGCCGAGAGCACCTCGAGCACCGCCTGCGTCGCACAGTCCGACATCAATATGCTCATGATGACCAACCACATGCACGACTTCGGTTCGAGCGCGACCTCGGTCGTGCTTCCCGCAGGTGGCGGCGCGTCGGAGATGCTGCACGACGATCCAGCGTGGACCTACGACATGCAGTTCAACGCCGTGTACTCGACGTGGTCGGTCGACGCTCCCTTCGTGATCCACAGCGGGGACACCATCAAGACGACCTGCAACTGGACCAACAACCGCACCGATGCCGTCACCTTCCCCCGGGAGATGTGCGTCGGGGTCGGGTTCGTGCTGACGACCGGACAGAACCCGCACGCGCCCGGCTGCATCAACGGGCAGTGGTTCGGTCAGTACTTCTGAGAAGCACGGAGCGCCAGGCGCTCACGACGCCGCCGCCTGCCGGGCGCGCTCGATCAGGGACGCGAGCGCTCCGATGGTCTCCAGGTTGCTCGGGTTGAGCTCCGACGCTGGCAAGCTCACGGAGAAGCGCCCTTTCACGAACTCGACGATGTCGACGATCGTGAGAGAGTCAATGAGACCCCACTCGAGGAGTGGGCTGTCGAGCTTGAGCTCATCCGCATCCCGTCCGTCGAGGATGTTCTCGACGATGTAACCATGCAGCTCGTCGGCGGCTTCTTTCCACGTCATTCATGCTCCTCTCGTTCGGCCTTGTATCCCTCGACGTGAATCCGTGTCGTCGTCCCCGCTCGCCAATTCGGCTTCGCCCACCAGCTTTCGCACGTCGCTTCCTCGCATGAGCCGCAGCGCCTGAGCCGGCTCGGAGGCGGATTCTCTGCCGAGGCGCTCCACCACCTCCCCCGCGATGCTCGCCACCGAGGAGAAGCCGAGGAAGCGCATGACGGGGATGCGAACCCCGAGATCCTGCAGCAGGCGCGCCTGCAGCTCCGTCGCCTGCAGCGAATCGAAGCCGAGCCGCTCGAGCGGAAGTTCCGTGGGGATTTGCTCGACGGGAAGCTTCAGACGATCTGCGAGCTCCTTGGTGATGTAAGCCGTGACGGCCGAATGCCTCTGCTCGGCGGGCATGGCGTCGAACAGGCGGCGGATACCATGCACGGCCGCGAGCGCTCCCGGTGCGGGCGGACCGGACAGGAGCTCGGCGACGAAGGACGTCCGTACGAAGCCGGGATAGCGCTCCGCCCACTCCCTCCAGTCCGGTGGCCAGACGACGGTCTGGACGTCGCCGCTCTGGACGAGATGCTCGAGGACGCGGATGCCGGCCTCCGGGGCCATGGACTTCATGCCGCCCATGGTGGCCGGCCCGCGAGCGCCCAGCCGTCGTATGAACCCCACGTCTCGCCACAGGCCCCAGTTGATGGCCATCGCCGGCTGTCCGCGAGCGCGGCGATAGTGCGCTAGCGCATCCATGAAAGCATTGCCGGCGGCGTAGTGCGCGAGCCGCGGCGATCGGATGACGGAGGCCGCGGACGAGAACAGAACGAAGAAGTCCAGGCCGTCGAACCACTCGTGCAGCGGTAGTAACCCGTGCACCTTCGGCCGGACGGCTTCGAGGAGCGCCCCTGCGTCGAGCGCGAGCGCGTCCTCCAGGTGGACCGTCCCGGCAAGATGCATGATGCCGCGAAACGGAGGGAAGTCGTTGCGCTCATGATCGTTGAGGAACTCGAGCACGGCGGGCACGTCGGCGATGTCGAGAGAGACCGCGCGAACGGTGGCGCCCGCGGCTTCGATTCCGTGAATCGCCGCGATCGTCTCGGCGAACGGCGACTCCTCCGGGAGGTCGGTCCACGACTCGCGCGGCGGTAGGGGAGTGCGCGCGACGAGCACCAGGTGCCTGGCGCCGCGCGACGCGAGCCATCGCGAGACCTCGAGCCCGAGGCCCCCGGTGCCGCCGGTCACGAGATAGCTCGCGTCGGAGCGAATCTCGAGCTTTCGCGTCTGCTCGTGCGGGGGCCGGCGTGTCAGTCGCCCGACGTACGTCGCGTCGCGCCGGAACAGGACCTCGTCTTCGCCCTCGTGCGACTCGCGAGCCCAATCCCAGAGCCGCGCGGCGCTCTCCGCCGCAGGCTTCGCGGGATCCAGATCCACCAGACCTCCGAAGCGCGTGGGCAGCTCGGCCGCCACGGCCCTGCCGAGCCCCCACACGGCGGCCTGCAGTGGCGCCATCGATCGCGCCTGGAGCTTCCACGGCTGGGCTCCGCGCGTCACGAACCAGGTCGGAGTCGGGCTCGCCGGGAACACTTCTTCGAGCGCGCGGAGCAGGCTGAATGCGGAGTCGCACCCGTCGACGAGAGCCGTATCGAGCCTCGTCTCGTCGATCCCTTCCAGGTCGGGAAGATCCAGGTTCCACAGGTGGATCACGCCGGTGAGCGACTCTTCCCGCCCGAGCGCGGAGCGAATGCGACGGACCAGGTGCTCCTTTCGAGCATCGGCGTCGCAGATGCTCGCGAGCCCGGTGCCGCCGACCGCGTTGAGGGTCAGCGCCAGCACGCGGCCCTTCGCTGCCTCGATGCGAGCCGCGAGGGCATCGCCGACCCCCTGTCGGTCGGCGAGGACGAGCCACGCTCCACGAGCCGCGCCTCGTGCGCTCTCCACGGCGCCCGCCGGAGGATTCGAGGACGGCATCGCCGGCACGTGCTCTTTCCACTCGACGCCGTACAGCCACGACGTCTCCTCGGGCGAGATGTCCTCGGCGACGATCGCGTCGTCGAGATGAGCGAGCTCGACACCCTCGATGAGCTCGACGAGGGAGCCGTCCGTCTTCTCGATGCGAATGTCGGCGAGAATGGCTCCGTCGATGGAGGTCACGCGCGCGTGGGAGCGAAGCTCATCCGCTGGCCGCGACGCTACCCAGATCCGCCGCATGCGCACGGGGACGAAGCCGGTGTGCGCGCGACACGCCGTCGCGAGAACGGCCACGTGCATGGCCGCATCGTGGAAGGCCGGGTGAAAGAAGTAAGGCCGCGGATCGAGCCCCGGGGGCATGCGGACGCTCGCGAGCACGCCTTCGCCGCCCCGGGACAACCATTCGATCCCTCGAAAGGCCGGCCCGTACTGTATTCCCAGTCTGGCGAGCTCTTCGTAGGCGACGTCGCGAGAGAGCCGCTCGTTGAACGGCGAATCGAAGCGCGGAACGTCGGGGGCACTGGTGGCGGGCCTGACACGCGCCCTGCAGTGGGTGCGAAAGGCGTCGCCCCGCGCGTCGTCTCGCCCGCGAATCTCGGCCGACCATTCGCCGTCGTTCCGGAGCACGGTCTGCACGCGATAGCGAAGGTCCTCCGGCAGAATGAAGGCGTGGAGGAGCTCCAGGTCGATGATCTCGAGGGCGTCGGTGCCGAGGGTCTGCGACGCGGCGACGAGGATCATCTCCACCATGGCCGACGTCGAGGCGGAGGGGATGTCCTGCAGGCAATGGTCGCGAAAGTACGCCGTCTCCGGGCCGCCGAAGGTTTGCTCCCAGACGAGCGTGCGCGTATCGGGGCCGTCGACGCGCCGCCCGAGCAGAGGATGCGGACGCACCGGTTCAGGCACGGACGGCATCGCGTCGGTCGTCTCGAGCCACATGCGCTCCCGCTGCCAGGGATAGGTCGGCGTCGAGACGACGTGACCCCGTGGGTAGCGCCCTGCCCAGCTCGGATTGAGCCCAGCAACGTAGAGCTTGCTCAGCGCCTCGTCGAGCGTCACGGGTCCCGGCTGCCCGCGACGGAGCGACGG
>CAYUAW010000113.1:16188-18804 GCA_964442485.1 uncultured Polyangiaceae bacterium | reverse complement strand
GCCCCACCTCCCGGCGCGCCCACACACGTGTTCGAACGCGTCCTCAAGAGGCCAGTTTCATCGAAATGAAACCATTGGGCGTCGGTGCCGTTGCACTGAAACGCATCCAGCGGGTTACTCACCACGGTCTCGAAATCGAGATATACGTCCAGGCAGGTAAATCTTTTGGTCGCAGACGGCGGAGCGAGAAGCGGCGCCACCGCTGGGTGAGGGCCGGCGTATTGAGACGCCGCCGGGATGCCACTCGCGAACATCAGGTCGAAGTCGAGCGGAAGAAACGATTGAAGGGTCGATGAATTCGAATTGCAGTCGAGGAGCCCGAGCGCGGAGCCTGAAGAGAGGCTCGAGACCGTCAGGCACTTTTGCGGCGAAAAGGCGCTCCGGATCTGTCCCTCGGACCAGGTCCATTCCTGCCTTCCATTCGCCGACCCGTTCGTCAGGCCGGCTCCATTGGCGTAAGGAACGCAAGGGTCGGTCGGGTAGATGACGTCGCTGGTGTTTTCGATCGTCTGGCAAGTCGTCTGACAGGTTTTCAACAGAACGAGCCCCGTCGATGGGTCGCCCTCCAGGCAGAGTCCGTGCACCATGAGAGTGCCTTGAGAGCCCGTTCTCACCGTGGGCGCTTTCGTCTGCCCAAGAAGCGCGTCACCGACTCCTATGGAAGGACCGAGAGTGAACTTGTTGGCGGAGGCGGCGGCGCAGGCGCCGAGTAGCATGCGCGTTCCGGTCAACGGCGAGGCCGCAGCGGGCACGATGCAGAGCCCACTGGCAGCTTGAAAGCGTCCACTGCCAGACTGTGACAGGGGAGCCGTGGCGGTCCCGACCTCCGGTTCCGACTTCGGGCTACTTCCGCAAGCGACGACGAGCGTGATTCCAGCGAGCGCGAGCGGACGGACGATTCTAGCGAGCAAGAGCGCCTCCTTACTCGAGCGGCATCGGCGCCGACCAGGTAGCGCCGGTCTCGATCGATTCCAAGATGCCGCCGACCGCGGCGACGGAGAAGAGTTCGAGGTTCGAGCTCGTGTCCACCACGGAGCTCAGCGAACCGCCGGGTGGCGCGGTGTTTACAGCCGAGATGGCAGCAGGGCCCTTCCAAGCCGTGCCCGCATTCGAAAGGACGTCTATCGCGCCGGTCTGGTCGACGACGAACGCATTGATCGACTGATTTGCAAATTTGATGGCCGACACGTTGCCGCCGGGCGGCGCAAAGGCGGTAGCCGTTAGAGCCGTGGGTCCGCTCCAGAGCGCCGTCGCATCCCACTTCGTATAGAGGGCGCCGTCCTTTCCGATGGTAAACACATTGAGGAATCCGTGCACGTCCACCGCGGTAGCCACCGGCGCTCCTGGCGGAGCAAATCCCGCCACTGAAAGCGTGTAAGGGCCGCTCCACGCACCCGCGACGTAGGCCATGTATTTCAGCGCGCCGTCGGTGCCGATAGCGAACGTATCGAGCTCCCCGCTCGCGCGGGTGCCGATGCTGAGAGCCGCTCCGGGCGGCGCGAAGTTCGCCGCCGTGACGGCGACTGGACCCACCCAGCCGTGCGCCGCGGTCCACGAGACCACTTCGAGCTTGCCGCTCTTGTCCACGACGGCAACCCCGAGCTGACCGCCCTGGCTGGCCGTCGCCATAGTGGCTCCTGGCGGCGCGAGACCGGCCGGCGTGAGCGCCGAAGGCGCTTGCCAGGCGTCGTTCACCGACGCTGTCACATAGATCTTTCCGTCGTTCGCAACGACGAACGCGTCGGTCTGAGTCGACGTCTGCTGCCCTGAAGCGATGGCCGCATCCGTCGGAGCAAACCCCCCGGCAGTGAGTGCGACTGGACCCGAGTAGGCTCCGTCTTGGATGGCCCTCGTGTACAAGGCACCATCTGCTCCGGCACTCACAATCGCCAGCGGCTTTTTCACGCAAGACGCGCAACTCGGAAGAAGGACCGAGCCGACGCGTCCGGTTTTCGCGACCAAGTAGTGTGCCTGTTGCTTCCAACGCTCGGGGACGTAGTTGGTGTTGGGATCGTAGACGTTGAAATCCTGCGCTAGCCCGCTCAGGTCCGCCGAGATGAAGGTGTCGACGAGCTGCTCCGGGGCGGGCTTGGGTACCGGGACATCCAGGGCGTTCCCCAGGGCGTTGTTCAACACGAGATGCTCGGGATCGTAGCTCCACTCTTGCGCGAGCTTGCCATTGCAACTGCCTGCAACGACGTTCGTGCTCAGCATCGGACCTTGCGCGTCGAGGCAAAGCGCAGAAGACTTCACGGCGAGCGTTCCCGCGGCCCGGTTGTACGTCCACGACTGCCAGGAATCGGAGCTGCTGCAAGTCGACAGGGCACCGCTCCCCTCACCTATCAAGCCGAGGCAGAGCGTCGGAGCGACGACAGGGTGAATCGCTGGATCGCCTACCGTCAGATCCGTGAGTCCGTTCGCCAGAAGATAGAGCGTGTCCACCATCGACTGTACGGCGAACCAGGGAGTCAAGGCCCGCACGTCGTTGTAGGCCTTTGCCTCCGCGGCCTTCGCTGCAGAGGGACACGGGGCTCCCGGAGTAGCGCGGTTCGTAGTGGGTTCGCAATCGACCTCCACTGTTTCATTCAGCCCGCTGTAGATGTCAGCACAGGAAAC
>CAYUAW010000113.1:0-16088 GCA_964442485.1 uncultured Polyangiaceae bacterium | reverse complement strand
GGGATAGTACCCACCGAGGTCGAGTATTCCACACTTGAGACCATTGCTCAGTCTAGTGAGGTGCGTCTTTAGATCATCGTGGAACTTCATCAGTGTGTCGTGGTGCTTACGATTGTGCTCAAAATCGCTCTTGAAGCTCGACTCTTCGGCTGCGAGCAGCAACACGCGCAGTGCATCTAGCTGTAGCAACGCCGGCAGTGCGTAGCGCCAGTCGTACACATTTCCGTGCCCGTCCGGCAATAGATCGGTATCCGCGGCCGTCGACGTGGCGCTCTCGGTATAGGGGACGATCTCTTTCCACATATATGGAGTTGGCGGCGGTGCAAACGCGTCAAATTGGAAAGGAACATTTATGAATTTTCCGTCCGTATCGCTGTCTACGTAGTGCCTCAGAAATGCCACGTCACTGGCGCCATCGAGAACGTATTGCGTCCACGTGGAATCGTTGCTGTCCCAAAACGACTGATTTTCCACGATCTGCATGGTCTGAGGGTTGGCGTTATCCTTGATGGTGAGGAGACCGGCCAGCAGCCCGTTGAGTCGCGTCGTGCGCAATGTCTCGTCGTCGTGGTACTGAATCGTGCCGGCCACCTGATCGATCTGATTGTGGAGCGCCTTCAGCGACGCGGCCACGCCGTCCACGGGAGCGTCCAGTACTCCAAGCTGCGTCAGTATCGTGACGGCCGTGTTGTAGTAGCCGAACGCGCTGGCGACCAGGCTTGCGGCCTGTCCTATGGTGTTCAGCGCTTGGGACAAGGCTGACTTCTGACCTGGGGTTGGGTTCGGGACGAACGCGAACCCGGAGTTACTCGTGTCTACGCAGGTGCAGTCTGGATTCGAGCCCACGCAAGTGCATGACGTAGAGGTGACCGCCTCCGAAACCGTCGCCGTGTTTTGCGGGTCATTCGTAGAACGACCACCGATGCGGTCGTCGGGGCCACAACCCACGGTGAGCGATGAGCAGCCTACCGCGCTTAGCGCGAGCAAAGTACGCATTTGGGCAATTCGCATGATGGTCGTCTCCCAGTCCCCGCGTGGTCGTGCGTTGCGCGCATGTCTTGGGCATTCGGTTCTGCCCAAAGCACTGAGCGATTGCGTGTGAAGCCAGGCCCGGCAATATCCATAGTTTGATCGTGATCTCCTGGTCAATCACCGAAACTGTCACCGGCGCGGATTGGCGGACGGTCCGCCACCGTGAACGCGCAGAACATTCAGATTGAACCGCTCGAAAGCGCCCCGGACTCTTCCGAGTCCGGCTGCGCTTCGCGCATCAGGAGTCTTAGCGCGCGCACGTCGAGCGCTTCGCGGAACACGCGCTCTGTCCAGTACTCACGCGATGCCCGTGGCAGCGACGCCAGCAAGAGGAGCTGAGACACCGACAACGCATGCCCGTCGACGCCGCGCTGTTCGAGCAACGCGCGCAGCTCTAGCGGATCCCAGCGCGTTGCGATCACGGAGAAAGCTGCAAGGGTGCGCCGAGCCACCCCAACCTCCTCCGCGCAGGCCTCCATCGCCGTCACGTCACCCGTGACGTGGCGACCGATTGAAGCCCGCGCAAGAACCGCGAGACTGTGGGCGTGCTCGGCCTCGGCCACGCGAATCGCCAGGGCGCTACCGCGCACCCTTCCGACCAGCTCGCAGAGGTCTGTAGGGAGCGCAAGAAAGCAAGGGGCGCCTCCTTGTTCTCTCTTCTTGCCTTCCTGTTTCACGAGGTTCTGCTTTCGCTTGCGCTCGGACGAACGATCCAGCGCCAGTCCGCGCGGAGCACGCGCCGTGCCAGAAACTCCCCGCGCCGGCGGCGACGGTGAATAGCGGGCTCGGCTCGAGAGGAACCCGCACAACGGGTAGCGCCACGATGGCGCCACTGCGGCGCCGTTGCTGCGCCGCCGCAAACGAGCCAGCTTCGCGTCCACTCCCGAGGACCGGTTGCGACGCGGAACCCGCATCGAGACCGGAAAATACCGAAGGCCGCCGAGTCCCCATTCTGTGCGCGTCCCGATTGCAGCTTGCGGCGCGGTCTCCGCAGTCGGTACGAGCTACGCCGGTGCAGGCATTCGCGGAAGGTGCGGCGATGGTCACGTCGAACGTGCGCCATTTCGAATCGGTCGTGCGCGCGATGGAGTGCAAGGACGTTCCGGACGGTTAGACCGCTCGTCGTCAGAGCGCGAACACGCGCAGATTCCGGTGGCCAGCCGAGAGGCCTTGGATGTCCGCCGGATCTCCCGTGGCGATGGCGGCGGTGTCGAACTCGAGCGCGGTTGCCACGCTTCACAACCGCGTCGTCACGACAGGCCTGCCGATGGCGCACGCGATTGCCGTGGGAACGGGTGGACGCGGCAGGGTCCTCCCTGCGCCAGACGCTACCAGGGGCACCGGTTCGAAGGCTTGCCGCACCGGTGCCGGTGCCGCAAACGCAGTGGAAACGGCGGCACTCATGGCACACGAAGCCGCTCCCCCCGCCTCGCGTCCTTCTCACTTCCCCCGAGAAAAACAGCGCCAAATGGTCGGGGCGGCCGGATTCGAACCGACGACCCTCAGACCCCCAGGCGATACCGCCTTCCACGAATCACCGGACGAGCGGGATAAGCGCATCGGCGCGTCCAGTGCCGTCGCGACCCGTCCGGACCCGCGTGGCACTGATGTGGCAGCGGACGACGTTCCTGATGCCGTTGAAGCAGCCCTCGCGGACGCGCTCAGCGCCGCGTCCAAGGCCGGCGAGTGGGCGACCGTCGCTCAGCTCGCTCGCGAGCTCGAAACGCGGCGAGCGGGGCGCTCCGCGGCGGCAATCGTGAACCTCGACGCCGAGCGCGCGCGCCGGTCGGCGCGTTGACAGCCGCCTCGATACCATTCTAAGGATTGATCGAAGAACAAAGCCCCCACAACTCGCGCGCCCGCAGTTCGTTTCGAACCATCCAGCTCCCCGCCTTAGTCCGGGAGGGTCAACCGATCAGAGCAGCCGCCGCGCAACAAGGAGTCCCCTCCGATGTTGCGTCCTGCTCTCGACCCGAACAATGCCCCCGTCCTGATCGGCCCCGGTAACGCGGTCGAGGCGACCGGGGTGCCGTGGCATTGGTGGCGTCGCCATGCGGCCGAGCTCGGCGTGCGCGTCATCGCGATCGGCTCGAAACGCGTGATCATCGCGAGCGAGCTCGTCGAGGCGATCTCGAAGCGCGCAACGCCGACCGAGGAGCTACCCCTGGTGGACGAACTCGCCGCGATGCGTGAGCGAATTCAGAGGGCAGGATGACGCCGGCCGAGCTGCGAACGCTCACGATCGAACAGAAGCGCGAGATCGCGCAGCGGGCGAGGGTCTCGCTCGCGAGCGTCTACAACGCCGCCACGCTCGAGAAGCGCGCTCGAATGTGGCGGACGACGCTCGAGAGGATCGAGGAGGCCGCGCGCGAGGTGGTCAAGAAGAGCTGATTCAATCGATCGCGCCGCGGGCGTGCGTCCCTCAGAAAGACGAGCGCCCCGGGCTGGCAGGCCCGAGGCGCATTGGGAAACGAACAGGAACATGGATTGTATACATTCGAACGCATCGCCCGTCCATCGCGTGCCTGTAACGTCGCGAAGGACCGACGACGAGCCAGGGACACTCCTAGAGCCCGCGGCTCGTAATGGTTACCGTGACGACGCTGTCGCCGAACGACTTGGGGACCTCGTTGAGCGTCTACCCTTCGAACCTTCTGCGATGCACGTGGAAGCTGCGAGAAATGCTCTCGAGGACGGATCGACGGACCAGCACGCCGAAGCGATCTTGCGTTGTCCTGCTCCCGAGGATCGCACGCCTTGGAGCTTTCGACGACCCTGCTGGAGGATCGAGTGCCCTTCGTGTTCAGAGCGTCGAGCACGAAAGGTCGCGATGTGGATGCGAGAGCGAGTGCGAGACTACTCGCGCCCGTTCGTGATCACGCTCAGCGTCGATGTTGAGCGAGGTCGACTGGTCGACGGGCTATCGGTGTTCGGTGCTGCGCGGGCAGCATTCTCGAGACGGGCTGCGATCCGAAGAGTGGTACCGCGCGCCGTGGGAGGGCTCCACGTTCCGTTCGTCCACGGGCGATGCTTTCACCTGCACCCGCACCTCGTTGGTGACGTCCGCGCCGGCATCGACGAGGCGGAGCTCGTGTCGCTCCTAGACGAACGTTGGAGCGCCAGCGTGGCCGGCAATGATGTGCTGAAGACGCCGAAGGCGTGGGCGGAGCCGTTGCGCAATGCTCGCTCGTACTCGGGATACGCGGCCGCCGTGGAGGCGGTGAAGTCGTGGCGACCTCTTCGTGGTGAAGTACCCGAGGCCGTTCGGTTCGAGGTTCTTCGGGCGATGTACCGCCGCCGGATCGGCATCGCGTGGGGGACCCGATGAACGCCGTTCGACTCGATCGGGTCGACGTCGAGCACGCCGCTCGAAGCTACGCTCGCCTGTACGCGCTGCACGCAAGCTACCGCGATCGGCAGCACCCGACGCCCGAGAGCCTCGTGGAAGCGGCGGCGCTCGTCGAGGCGATCCATTGGTGGTTTTGCATGCACGGCAACGTCCCGGATGCTGCCGAGTGCGACGTGTGCCGCGGCATCCAGGAAATCACGACGACGTGCGTCTACTGCGGAGAAAAGGAGCGGAAGAAGATGACGGCCAGAAAAGCAGAGGTGGTAACCGTTACCACCCCGACCGAGCAGATGATCGAGATCGGCCGGATCGTGGCTGATGCGGCGCTACAGGCGCGCGTCTCGCTGAACGCGGCCGCCGTTTGCGACTACGCCGAGGTCCTCGACGAGCTCCCGCCCGTCGAGCTCTACCTCGACCAGAACGGCGCCTTCTGGGTGGGCGATGGGAATCACAGAATCGCGGCGGCGACGCGCGCCGGTCGGGCGACGATCAAGGCTCGGGTGAGACGGGGGACGCGGCGCGACGCGCTCCTTCACGCGGTCGGCGCGAACGTGAAGCACGGCCTTCGCCGCTCGAACGCGGACAAGCGCCGCGCCGTTCGCCTCGTGCTCGACGACAAGGAATGGCGTGATCAGAGCGACCGTTGGACTGCGAATAAGTGCGGCGTCAGTCACCCCTTCGTCGCGTCTCTTCGGAGAGAGGGCGACGTTGTTGCGGCGTATGAGTCGGCCGCTCAGGCGCTCGAACGGCTCGATCGAATCCCCGATCCCGCGGAGATGGATTTGGAGCTGGCATACGAGGAGGTCCGGACGGCGGTCGTGACCCTAAGAGCAATGTCCGCCGTCATCAAGGCCGTCGAAACCAGCCTAGGAAGCGACCGCCAGCAGTCCAAGAAGCCCTTGGACGTCTGAGGCCGGGGAGCCGAGGACGCGCTTCGGCGGGCGAGCGGTCTCCGTGCCGCCGATAGGAAGACCTTGACGGCCGCCGACCGAGCGACTTTCCTTCGGCCCGCCCCCTGAATGGTGAACATTTGCCCGCTCGCTGATCTTCGCGATCGGAACGGTGAGCCCCGGCTTGGCCATGCCTGATGCCCGCACAGAGCTGACCGGACTCGACCTGACATTCGTTGTGCCCCGTCTGACGGCGAGCCGCGCCGTCGTTCGGCGGATGAGCAAAGAGCTCGATGCTGCCAATCCGAAGCGGGGCAGCGTTCGAGAGCCGACTGTTCTCCGTGAGGCGCTCCTAGCGGAGGACGATGCAGCGAAGTGGTACGTCTTCTTCCACGTCGACGAGACGAATGCGCCCAACGATGACAACCGGGAGCTTTACTTCGTCCACCTGCGGTATCAGGAGAGGCCGTCGGGCAAGCCACCCCCGTCCGTGCTACGCTTAGCGGAGTCCGGACACAGAAGCGGTTGGCTGCTGAAGAGACTGGTCCAGCTCTTGGCAGCAACGCCGGAGCCCCTTACGCTCGTGGACGCCTCCCTTGACCTCAAGGACTGGCAGCGGCGCCCCGGGTTGGTCGTCGCGTCGCCACTGAACATGGATGACGTGGTCCTGGTAGGCACCGGTGCTGAGTACCGCGCGAAGACCCCGGGACGCGGTGTGCGCAAGTTCCGCTGGTCGGAGCAGCGAGAGGGTCACATTCTTGCCTGGCTCAGCTACTTCGTCGAAGCAAAGTGGGATACATTGGATCTCTGGGCCGAGGAGCGACAGCGATGCGAGCGTTACTTGCAAAAGCTACTCTGACTGACGGGTGGGCTTGTGCCGACACGGATACGGACTTCGGCCGTGCCGCGTTCGGTCACGGCCCGAGTTGGTTACACGCTCGCTCAATTGCTCCCGATCGCCAGAACGAATTGCTCGCCTTAGTAGCCGCCTCCACGAGGACAGATCGCGTCCGTATTGCCGAGGAGAAAGCGGCTGCTGCGCTGGGCGCCGCGCAACAGCTCATCGCCTTGTTTGCGCGACAGGAAGCCGAGCGACTGGCAAGTGAGCGCTCACGTCGGACAGAGGAGAAGCTGCGGGTAGAGAGGCTTCTTGCCCTTTGTGAGGCTGAGGACGGCGACGACGACGACGCTCCGGTGCCAGGCGCATCGTTTAGCGAAGAGGATCTGGCCGAGCTGCTCGACACCGATTGATGCCGCAGAGCAGTCTTGCCGTAACGGTTCCGACGCCAGCGGACACGATCTATCTCGACACGTCTGCTGTGATGACTCTCGCGCAAGGGCGAGGTTTGTTCGAGGGGCTACCGGTGCCCCAAGAAGCTCCGCGGCGACTCAAGGTGCTCGTGCCATTTCTCGTGAAGGCGAAGGCGGCCGGTGCAGCTCTGCGGACTTCGATCCTAAGCGTCGAGGAGCTCGCGGCAGCCACGCGCAATCAGAAGCGCGCGTCTGAGGCTCAGAGTCGCGGGTACACCACTTGGCGGCAATTCAAGAGCCGCGACCCCGGAGCATCTGCCGTCGCCGATGCCACGGCAAAAGCGAACATGTTGCAGATGATGAAGTTTGCGGTAAACGCACTTGAGCTCTGCGGCGTGCAGATCCAGTGCGTAGGGGCCGTCGGTGACAGCATCGTCGCTGCCCGCGCGCGTCGGAAGGCTCACAAGCGACTCTTGGACCGTCACGTCGAGATAGATTCGATGGACGCCCTCCACATCGTCTTCGGAACGGAGCTTGGGGCAACGGGCTTCATTAGCTTCGATACCGGGTGGGGTGCCGTCCCCAGCGTCCGTACGCTCGGGCTATAGGCCCAAGCTGGCGACAGGCGTTTCCACTCCCCCCGCGGGGTCTTCCGTGTTTCGCGCCGCGCCGTCGTCGCGCTCGTAGTGTCCGCGTCGGACTCCGAGTCCTGAGCGAGAAGCGGGAAAGCCGCGAGATCGGCCTCGCTCGAGGTCGAGTGCCACATGGCGTGCCACGGCGACGAGGGCGCTGGTCCAGCAGCACCCGCTCCGTGCGTGCCGATTCCCACTAGGCAGGGCGCGGAAGGTTCGCATAGGGCGGCTCCAATGCCGCTCACTCACGATGGAGGTCGTACTCGCATCCGCGCCGCTCGAGTCGACGAGCTTCCCGTCGGTCAAGTGGACGAGGAGCGGCGCGCGGTGCTCGATAGCGTGCGGCGACTTCCCAACGGACGTGCCGCTTCAGCTGCGGATATGCGCAAGTTGGCGAGCCTGGGCGGGAAAGCGAACCGCGAGCGGACGCGCCTCGCATCCCGCCTCGGCCTCGGCGAGCTCGGCCCGTTGCCGAAGGAGCTCGCCGACGACGCCGACCGGTTCCGCCGCACCGAGTGCGCGCGATTGGCGCGGCTCGTCGGAAACGGTACATGCGGAGCTGCGCCGAGCTCGATGGTGGCCTCCGCCGCGCTTCAGCTTGCCGCGTCGCGATACGCCTTCGCGAAGGGCGAGTTCGCGCTCGCGAGTCGCCTCGCCGTGGACAGCCGGCAATCTCTCCTCGCGGCGCACGAGCTCACGGCTCGCGAAGCGGCGGCCCGTCGGCTGGCGAACGCGCCCCGATGGCCGTTCGTGCGCGCTGCCGAGCCCGACGACGAGCCCGAGCAGACCGAAGCGGCCGACGACCCGTCCGACGACGAAGACGCGCCACGGGGGCAGCCGGGCGCGGGGGATGACGAGCCACGGGAGCCAGACGACGAATGAAACCGCGCATCGCCGAGCTCGCGGAGCGGATCGAGGGCGTCCTCGACCTCCGGGTGATGGTCGCCGGCGCCAGAGTCGGCCGTGCCATCGCGAGCGTCGTCGATGAGCGCGTGCGCGACGGTGAGCGCTCGGGTCGAATCGAGCTCGGCGCGCTCGGCTGGGTCGTGTGGGCCCTCACCGACCGGCACGAGATCGCCCTGACCCACACCGACGTCGCCATCGAGGCGACCGCGCTCGACGTGGCGCCCGGCAGCGACAGCGCGAGCGAGAGGCCCGACCCCGAACGGAGGCTCGACTCGTGACCATCAAGACTTCGGCGCTCGCGGCGCTGCGTTGTGCGGCCTCACCCGTGCACGTGGGGGGCGATGGCCCTGAGAGTGGTTGCTCCGCCGCGACCGCCGGAACTTCTCTGGCGCGCACCGCGTGCGGCACGGGTTCTTTCTTCACCCCTGCCGCGGGGAATGGTTCCCGGGGTGCGTTGATGATCCCGCGGTGCGCGCCCGGGGCCTTTCAGAAGACTCGGGCCGCCACGCTTTGCGCTCCTCGAACAAGCCGCGCAAGCGTGGCGGCCGTGAGATTGGCGGTTGGTATACGGGCCCTACGGTCACGGTCAACAATCTTTGCCGCGGGGTGTGCGTCGTGACGAGCTTTCTCGTCGAGCTCCCGCCGGGCGTTTCCGCTGATGAGGTCGTCAGAAATCAACAGGGGCGCGGCGACATCGCTGTCACGGGGCCCGAGCATCCGAACCCCGACGTCGCGGCGGTCGAGGGCACCCCTGCGATCGCATTCGCGACCTCGGTCAGCATCGGAGGGCAGCCCGGGACGCTCGCGGTGACGGTCGAGACGATCGGCGACGATCACGCCCACGCGCCCCGCATCGCGTCGCTCGAACCGGAAGTGTGGGCCGATCAAGTCGACGCGAAGACGGGCGAGCCGATCGGGCATCGAATCGCCTCCTTCGTCGCGACGCTCGAGAACCCGGACGCGCTCTATGAGTGCCTGGAAGACGGCGACGAGATCGATTCCGCCGTGCTCACCGACGACGACGAGAACGACGACGAGCCGTTCATCGACGGAGGCCCGTTCTTCTTCCCGCGCGAGCCCCTTCCGACGGACGAAAGCGTCCTCCGAGAACACCCTCATTCGGCGCCACCCGTGGCGTCCTTCGACAGGAGAAACGACGTGCCCCAAGACGAGATGAATTTCGAAGAACTCCGCGCGGCGATCCTCGCCGAGCCCGGCCGTGACGTGGTTGAGCAATGCACGTCCCTCGTGCGGAAGCTCGAACCCCACCGCGCTTCCCACGACTGGGTCGAGCTCTCCCGGCGCGTGAACGAGGTGTTGAAGCTCGCGGCGTTGCCCGAGCCCGGGCCTGCGGATGGCGCGCGGAAGCCGGCGCGGAGCTCATCGGTGCGGCTCGTCGACCCGAAACAAGTTCCCCTCGCGACGACGAGCCGAGGCGTGGGAGGAAGCGGATCGGCCGCGGTTGATCTCCGGTACCTCGCAGGACGCAACAGAACCGAGAGAGCGATTTCCTTTCTCGAAAATCACAGGCCCGGCTTTCGTGACATCGACTGGGAGTCGAAGGTTGCCGGAGCCGCCGAATTTCTCCGAACCGCTCCGGGCGTGATCGACGTCGAGGGAGTCTGAACGATGGCCGCCGTCGTCTTCGTTCAGAAGGAGCTCACTTCCGTCGACTCGGTCCGCTCGGTTGTGAACCGGGACGCCATCGCCATCACGAGGAGGCGCATCGTCGCGCTCTCCTCGGCATCGACCGACGCTGTCGTGCTCGCCACGGGCCCTAGCGCCGTGCTCTTCGGCGTGAGCGAGTCGACCGCGCTCGTCGGAGAATTCTTCAACAGTCACCTGCGCGGGAAGCGCGTCGTCGATTGCGGCGGTTCTTTCTCCCGTGGAGCGGCCATCACGAGCGACGGCAGCGGTCGCGCCGTGTCGACGACGACGCCGGGAGATCGCATCATCGGGTACGCGAGCTCGGACGGGCAGGGCATCGGCACGACAGCCGAGATCGAGCTTTCCTGGGGGTGCCTCCGATGAGGACCGCAGCTCAGCGCTTCCGGGCGCCGCAGTATCGTTCGCCAGAGGAGCTCGACGCCGCACTCGACGCGATCGTGAAGAGCTCGTCGGCGCCGACGCTGGCTCAGATCAGGAAGGCCGGCGAGGCCGAGGGCGGCCTCGTTCACGGCGCGATCGTGCTGATCGCCAGCCATCCAGCGCTCGTCGGTTTCACACCGACGGACGTGCTTCGTGTCGCCGATCGTCTGATCAAGTACCGGAACACCGAAGAGAGTGCGGCCGCACAGAAGACAGCGAGCGACTTCAGCGCTCGTCGCTTCCGAGAGCTCGTACAGAGCCACCTGCACGCGCTCGAGGAGATCGCCACGGGACTTCAGGACGACGTGCAGAAGGCCCACGAGAGACAGCAGCACGCGGCAAAAAGGGTCGCGGAGCACGACGTCAAAGCCCATCGAGATGCGCTCCGGTCGGCCATCGAAGACGAGGCGATCGCGCAGGCGAAAGCGGCTGCCGCGAAGCAGAAGGCGCAGGCCTTCGCCGCATCGATGAAAGCTCGAAAGGCGGACTTCGCGCGTCTCGTGGAGCTCTGCGGAAAGGCCTCGTTCGGCGCCTTTCAACGGCAGACGGAGGCGCGTCTCCAGCTGTTCGAATCGAACATGCGGACGTGTTTGCAGATCGCCTTCGATCTCTACCGTGAGATCAGTGCGTCTCAGAACGCAGCGAGCGAAGCGGCCGAGCTCGCCGAGGAGCTCGGGATCCCGCGTTCGCACATGATGCCGTTGCGGCGCGCTGCGATCGACGCCGGCACGGTGAGGGGCGAGCTCAACAGAGCGGGCGCCCGCGCGCTGAAGGCTGTCGGCCGCACGACGTGGCAGCTGAAGGACTTGATCAACCTCGACTGGTGGGCGTGAGACGATGGCGGCGCGGAAGAAGAAGACCGCCGCGCCGTCGTTCCTCGCCTTCGTCGCTGACCTCGGCGTAACGCTCGAACCGGGACAACGCGTCTTCTGGAGCATCGCCGCGGACGGCGTCGAGCCGGGCGAGCTCCGTGGGGCAGACCGAGCGCTCGCGCGCGCATTCTTCGGCGACGTCGATACAATCCCGGCCGGCGCGAGGAGCGTCGTCGCCGCCGTGAAGGGCGCCGAGATCGGGTGGTCCTTCGTGCTCGGGCTTCGGCTGCTCTATCGCGCGCTCACCGCGGACATCTCGGACGCGGCGCCCGGCGAGGTGCGCTCGGCACTCTGCGTAGCCCCGGACGTTCGCACCGGTAGGATCCCGATCCGTGTTGCCCGCGAGTTTGCCGAGCGTCACCCCACGATCTCGGGCCTGATCGAGAACCCGACGACCGACGGCTTCATCATCCGGCGGGAGAACGGGCGGACCGCCGTGGAATGCCTCCCGGCGAGCGTCGGGGGCCGAGCGACGAGAGGCCGCCGCTTCGTCGAGGTCGCCCTGGACGAGGCTTCGATGTTCCGCGACGAGAGCGGCGCCGTCTCCGATCGAGACGTCTTCCGGAGTGTCGTCACGCGCTGCAAAGGCACAACCTGGCTCGGCTCGACCCCGTGGCTGCCGAGCAATCTGCTCTGGAAGCTCGTCGAGGACAACTGGGGACGGCCGACGAAGGCGCTCGCCGCGAGGCTCCCGACCGAGAGCATGCGGTCCAACAAGAAAGTCCTCGCCGACGTCGCCCGCGTGCGAGCGCTCGACCCGATCGCTGCGTCGGTCGAGTACGATTGCGAGCTCCCCTCGGCGTCGACGCTCTTCTTCGATTCGGTCGCGCTCGACGCGGCGATGGTCGACGAGCTCCCGGCGGTCGGCCCCTCTGACGCGCTCGGCGCCGGAGCCGACCTCGGACTGAAACGCGACGCGTCCGCCCTCGTGATCGCGTCGGCCACGCGCGGCGTGATCGTCCCGCGAGAGCTCCTCGAGATCAAACCGAAGCGAAACCAGCCCCTCAAACCGTCCACGGTCTTCGAGCGATTCGCCGAGACGGCCGGCGTGCACGGCGTCGACTCAATTCTCGCGGATCAGCACTACATTCTTTCCCTTCGCGAGGGGCTCGAGGGCGCCGGGATTCGCGCCGTCGAGAGCCCCTCGGGGAGCGCTGGGAAGCTCCGCGTCCATGAGACGGTGAGAACCCTCCTGAACGAGGGAAAGCTCCGCTTCGGGCCCGCACACCGCGGGCTCGTCGACCAGCTTCGGAGCATCGTCGCGCTACCCGTCGCGGGTGGCGGCGTCGTCATCCGTCAGCCTCGGAGCAAGTACGGCGGCCACTGTGATCTCGCGAGCGCGTTCATCCTCGCGGCGTACGTGCTCGCGCGTCGCCTTCGCCGGACTAATCAGCCGCGGGGCGTGCCGAGAGCGACGCCGAGGCCCGACTACACCTCGGCGCAATATCAGTTCGGGAACACTCGGCCCGTCGCGGCGTCGGAGCCCGTTCTCGAAGTAGTTCATGGCCTGGGCGTCGTGTTGAAGTGCTACCGAAAGCAGCGGCGTCCCGGCGACAGAACGTTCGGCTACGGAAACGCCTTTGGAGGCTATTGAAAGGGAAACAATGTTCACGAGAGTTTGGCCGACGGGCATCACGAACAACACGCCAGCGGGCGGCCCTCAGCTCACGCAGCTCGACATCAACGTCGCGTCGAAGCTGCTCGACGGCGGCGCGGGCGGTAAGGTGTCGCCAACGTCCATCATCAAGGTGAGCGGCGCGGGCCTTCAGATCAGCGAGAACGCCGACGACGCGGCGTTCGTCACTACAGGAGCTAAGTGGCTCGGAGCTGTCATGGATCTACGGCCGGTCGACTCGACGTTTTCGAACTTCGCCATTCGCCAGTTCGACGATATCAGCGGGCAAACGGACGGTCTTCTTGTTGCTGTTGACGGATCAGCCAACGCCTCGCTGAGGCTCTCGACCGATGGGGGAGCATCCTGGCAGCTTCCGTCTCCGCTCACGGGCTTCGGCGCAAACTCATTCGGGTGTTGTGCGGGCTCGTCGTCCGGAGCGGCGATCGGCGCGGGCGTGACCATCTTCGGAGGGACGAACGGGCAATGCCGGTACGCCGATCTCGCGACGTCTGCCTTCAGCACGTCCCTCGGCCTCGTCGCTTCGACTCTGACGCTCCCGGGATCCCCGACGAGAATCGACCGCATCGTCTACGACCAGGTGCACAACCAGTTCGTCGCGATCGGTGCAACGGCGGGAGCGCCGTACCTCTGCACGATCACGAACGCGACGATCCCTGTCGCGACTCAGAGGACCGTGCCGGCGGCGATCACCGGATCGAACGTTGGACTTTCAATCTCTCAGAACCCGGTCACAGGGCGCATGATCGCAACCTGGGCGAACCAGACGAAAATCGCGTACTCGGACGACGGCATCACGTGGACGGCGAGTACCTCGGCCCTCGCCGGCGGGTTTCTGCTCGCGTGGGGCGACGGCGTCTTCATCGCACTGTCCGTCACGACCTCTGGAGCGTTCGTCTCGACGGACGGCTCGACGTGGAGCACTTCGGGCGTCACCAGGCCGGGCGGCGCGAGTATCTTCCCGAGCTCGCGAGGTTTTGCCGCGTGCAACGGCTGCCTCGTAGTGGGGTACGACACTGGCACCCTCTACTTTTCCGTCGATCGAGGCGCGACGTGGGTCGCGAGCCAATCGCTGATCAGGACCACCTCGCACGGGTTTTCCAGAATCGGCGCCATCGTTGCCCGCGACGGCCGGCTCTACGTCGGCGCGAGCGACCCCTCTGGATCGGCGGCGAGCTACATCACGAGGAGCACGCGTCTCTAGTGCACACGATCGTTGCCGGGACGCTGAGCTCTTCGCCGCACTCGATCGGCGCCGAGATCATGGACGCGCAGATCGTCTGCCTTCAGCGCGGCGAGAAGAAAGAGGTGTGGATCGGCCGCGTCGTGTCGTGTCGCCCCCTGCTCCTCGCGCCGCTCGGAGCGCCGAAGAACAAGCGGATCTTCTTCCCGCTCCCGGTGCGCGTCCTGATCGTGACGGAAAGCACCTGGGCGGAGGTGAACCAGATCCGTCTGCTCCAGCTTCAAGGCGTCCCCGGAGCCATGTGCGGCGCGTACGGGAAGCTCACAGTAAGAGGGCAGGCAACGCGCAAGAGACCGAAGGCCGCAGCGCCGCCCGACACCGAGGCGCCCGAGCCCCCGAACAAGTGCGAGATGCTCGCCAACATCGGGACCCCCGACGAGCTCGACGCGGAGCTCGAAGCGATCGTCGGGTGAAGCTGACGTCGACATCGGGGCTTGCCAGAACGCGCATCGGGTATATACCTGATGCATGAGACAGCCGCACTTGGCGATCCGTTTGGATGAAAACGATCGTGCGCTCCTCGACGCATGCGCCAAGAAGGAGAATCTGTCGAAGAGCGACGTGCTTCGTCGTGGTCTGCACCTGTTTGCGAAGCAGCTCAAAGTTGCCGTGAAACCGAAGAAACAGGCGCCGCCGAAGCCGGCGTCTCTCCAGGATCTGAACAAGGCGACGCGAGCGCGGACCGGGTACTCGATGCGACGCCCCGGCGGATTCTGAGAAGCGCGCGGCGAATCACGCATCGTGAGAAGTGCGTTCAAGAAAGGCACGAAGAACATGGGCACGGAAGCAAAGGGCGAGGTTCGGAAGAGCTCGACGGGCGCGTACTCGGCGGTCGTCCGGACCTGGGTGAAGCGCGAGACGATCCAGATGCCGACGTGCCACGAGTACGAGGAGGCCGAAGCGCGCTCGGCGCTTCTGGCGGCAGTCGCGAAGAAGTTCCGCCTCGCGAGCGTGAACCGCGCCCAGGGGGACGAGGCGCTCCGCATCCTCGCCGCTGCTTCTCCGAAGGCGCTTCGCGCGGCGATCACCGTGTGCGAGGAACTCCTCGGCGGGAAGATCCCGGCGAAGGGCGCGCCGAATCAGAAGACGTTCAAGGAAGTCGGCCAGTGGTGGACGAGCGGCGGCGCTCGGAAGGACTACCCACGGCAGGTGAAGCCGATCACGTCCGAGCACGCGAGCGGGTGCGCACAACGGCTCGAACGGGCGATCTACCCGCTGATCGGGAGCCGCCCGATCGGCGAGCTCACGCGAGGCGACTGCGACGCCGTTCTTCGACAGCTCCCCGCGAACCCGAAGGGCGGCGACCTCTCGGACAGCACGATCCGGCAGTACGCGCTGCTCATGACGCGGATCTTCGGGCTCGCCGAGCTCGCGGGCCACGTCGACCGTTCGCCGCTCCCACGCGGCTGGGCGGGAGCGCCGTCGCCCGAGAAGCGCTTTCCGATCCTGTACCCGACCGAAGATCGCGCGCTCCTCGGTGCGACGAAGATCCCGCTCTGGGCGCGCCTGTACTTCGGCTTCCTTCACCGCGAGGGCTGCCGGCGTGGCGAGGGTGTTGCGATGCAGTGCGCCGACGTCGACCTGGTGCACGGGACCCTGTCGCTCGACGAGAACAAGACCGACCATCCGCGCTTCTGGAAGCTCGCCCCGGGGGTGTCGGAATCGCTCGCGGCGTGGTTCGCCCTGCGCGGGGGCGTGAAGCCGGACGAACGCGTCTTCGTCGACGAGAGCAACGGCCCGATTGACGTCGACCACATGGCGGACAAGCTCCGCGCCTGGATGCAAAAGGCGGCAGGCCTCGATCGCGCCGACCTGTACAGCGTCGGGCCGAACAAGGGCCGGTTCGGAACGCACTGCTTCCGGCGCTCGATGGTGACGCGGAATCTCGCGCTCGGCGTGAACGAGGACGTTGTGCGTCGCCGCACCGGCCACAAGTCGGACCAGCTCTTGCGCTACCGCCAGGGCGCGACGGCGCTCGCCGAGCTCGACCTGGGCGACGTCGATCCGCTCGTGCTGTGCATCCCCGAACTGTCGCCGATCCCGGGTATCGAAGCGCTCCTTCGGAAGCTCTCGAAGGCGCGAACCGAGCCGGCGTGGCCCCTCCCGACTCTCGATGAGTGCCACACGGGTGCCACCCAAATGGTCGGGGCGGCCGGATTCGAACCGACGACCCTCAGACCCCCAGTCTGATG
>CAYUAW010000112.1:17523-18868 GCA_964442485.1 uncultured Polyangiaceae bacterium | reverse complement strand
GGGAGATCGCTCGTCCACGCAGCACGGAACAGGGCCTTGCGACGCTCGGTGTCGTCGGCCGCGCGCTCGTCGAGCTTCTTGCGAAGGAAGCCGAGCTCCCGGCGTTCTATCTCCGGATCGTCGGTGACCTGGAGCACCTTCCGCGCAGCCTCGATGGCCGCCTCACGCTCCCCGACGTCGTTGAAGATGCTCGCGGCCGTCATGCACGAGTACGGAATGGCGCCGTTGTCGCTGGCGAGCTCGCAGGCGTGCGCCATGACGCGCGCACCTTCCAGCCGGTATTCGCGCTTCAGCTCCGGGGGCAGGTAGGGCGGCGCGAAATACGCGAGGAACTGGCCCGCGGTGTTCCAGAGCTCGGTGTCGTACGGACGGTTCTTGAGGCCGCGACGGAAGATCTCGCGCGCCTTCTCCCAGTCGCGGGTCTGCACTGGCGGCGTCGTGACCAGGAACGAGTCGGCGAAGCGGTAGGGTTCCCGGAAGCTCGGGTCGAGCGCATTGATGGTATCCACGTATTCGCCCACGAACTCGAAGCGCCGGCGCTCGCCGGAGTGAATGCCGAACTGGACGAGCACATAAGCGAAGAGCGCGTCGGCGAGCGCCGCTCGGTACCCGAGGCTCGCGATCACCGTCTCGGCCGGCGGCGGCAGCGGATACACGTCCGCGGACAGGCCCGCCTTTCTGAATCGATCCGCGGCGTACGGTCGCACGGCGGAGAACACGACGACGGCGCCGAGCACGACCAACCAGGCGCCGCGCTCCGGCGAACGTGCGCTACTCGATCTCACGCCGTGACTCCATCGGACGGGTCACGGGTTCGGACCCATCGCTCGATTCACCGGAGATCTCGAACGTGCTGAGGAGCCCATCTCCGTCGAGATCGCCGTGAGCGACGGCGCGGTACGTCGCCTTTCCCGGGGCGTTCCTGCTCTCGAACGCGAAGCTGTAGGAGTGCGCCGTCGCGTAGCTCACGTCGAGGAGCCGCCACGTCGGGTTGTCCCAGGTACCAGGCGGGTCGGTGACAGACCCGCCACGCGGAACCTGCTCCGGCGTGAGCCCGACGGAGTCCGGGTATGCCGTCTCCGCCGGCTCGGAAGCCGCGAGCGCCGCGGCCTTCGCTGCGATGTGCGTGAGGCCGTCGATGGGCTCGACCAGACGCGACGCGTGCAGGTTCCGCATGAATGCTGGAATGGCAATCGCCAGCACCGACCCGAGGATCGAGAAGCCGGACGCTGCTTCGAGGGGGCTCAAGACGCGCAAGCGGGCGGGAACGTACCATGACCCGGGACCCTTTCGCGGTAGCCACAAAAAGACCGCACCCCGGACGGCGTGAGCCGGCCGGGGCGCG
>CAYUAW010000112.1:16230-17423 GCA_964442485.1 uncultured Polyangiaceae bacterium | reverse complement strand
TCGGCCGTCTTCGAGTTCAGGATGTAGCGGCGGACGCCGTAGATGGCGAGCGCGGCGAGGACGCCGACGATGGCGACGACGATCATCAATTCGACGAGGGTGAAGCCCCGTTTCGCTTTTCGAATGGCACGCATTGTGTTGTCTCCTTCAGTGACTCGGGTGGATCCTTCTTTCGATTCGATGGTGGACCACCCAAAGCCACCACGCTTGTCTCCGTGAGCCGGCGCGCAGCACGCGTGCCGGATGAGTTTCTGGTTCGTCATTCGCCCTCGTTCTCCACGTAGATGTCGGAGCTCAGGCTGTGGCTCATGACGACGGTGTAGACGCCGTCCTTGCCGCCGAGATCCGCCCTCGCCGCGGCGATGTACATCCACTCCGTCGCCGAGGTCGGAAGGCCGAAGTTCGTCTTCACGACCGTGGGCGTTGCCGGAACGGAACCACCGGGGGCGATCGCCACGACGGCATACGAGAACTGCGTCGGCGCATTCGGCCAGACGCCGAGCGTCTTCCAGTTGTTCGCGAGCGCCGCGGGCCCCCCGCCCCACTGGACCTTCACCTTACCCAGCGTCGCGGTGTTGCTGTTCGGATACCAGTTCGGGTCGGTGAAGTCCGTCGAGACGTTCAGATAGACGTACGTCTCGTCCTTGAACGCTTCCTCCGCGGCCTTGATGCTCGCCATCATGGAGACGGCTTCACCGCTCTTCGCGGAGAGGATGTACTTGCGCACGCCGTACACCGCGAGCGTGGCCAGCACGCCGACCAGCACGACGACGGTCATCATCTCGATGAGGGTGAACCCTCGGCTCGAGCTCTGTCGTCGGCGGATCATCATGGCGTTCCTGCTAGACCAAGCAGCCGGCGTGCCATGCACCAAAGCCAGCATCACCAGCCGAGGAACGGCCGCTCCGCGGGAACCCTTACCCCTGTTTCACGCTCGTTAGGCACTTAGCGGTGCCGAGATTTGTCACTCACCCGAACCACGACTGACAATTTACGGCCCTCGCAGGTCAGAGCGCGCAGCACACCCGCATACACCGGCCCAGCGACGCGTGGCGGTTTGCAGCAACCCCGTCCATCCGAATGGCCAGAGCACGGAGCACGCTCGCTCGAAACTCAGAAACCGCTTCAGGTCTTCAGGAGCGCGACGAAGTCGCGCGACACAGAAACAAGTCCAGAGCGCTCGTCAGATCCGT
>CAYUAW010000112.1:0-16130 GCA_964442485.1 uncultured Polyangiaceae bacterium | reverse complement strand
GGAGCCGCTACACTGGACGAGCGGCTCATTCGCCTTCGTTTTCTCTGTAGACGTCGCCGCGGATGCTCGACGCGAGAAACTTCGCGTACACGCCGTCACCGTCGTAGTCGGCGATGGCCTGGATCACGAACCAGTGATCGCCGTTCGCAGGCCACGCGCCCCAGTTCTTGGGCCGTGCCTTCGAGTCCGGGTCTGTCATGGCGGTGCCGGGCGGACCAGCCGTCACCATGAAGCCGAACTCGGTCGGGCCGACCGCCGTGGGGTTCAGGAGCTTCCAGCGGCAATCGTCGTTGTCGGGCAACGGCGTGCCGCACGTTCCCGCGTTGTAGAAGGCGCGGCGCGTCCTCGTCGTGGGAGCCGCGGGGTACCACGCGCCCTGCCGCGATACGTTCAGATACGTGAGATTCTCGGCCTTCCAGCGCTCTTCCGCGGCGCGGATGCTCTGGATCATGGCGAGCGCCTCCGACGTCTTCGAGCCGAAGACGCGCGCGCGGAACGAGGCGACGCCGATTGTCGCGAGCACGCCCACGATGACCACGACGACCATCAGCTCCACCAGCGTGAAGGCGCGCTGCGCCGCCCGTGACCGTGCTGTCGTCTTCATCGCGTCGTGAGCCGCATGCAGCCTGCGTTCCAGCCTTCGCTTCATCGTAGCACCTGTGCCGCGCGATCGTCGCCGCGGGTTCGAGACGACATGTGGGTCAACCCTCCTCCGGCTCGTCGGTGGCGCCCGCACTGTCTCCCACATCCAGCCCATGCTTCGCGAGCCGGTAGCGAAGCGAGCGGAAGGTGATCCCGAGCAGCTTCGCGGCGGACGTCCGTAGGCCGCCGGTGCGCTCGAGCGCGCTGACGAGAAGCCGCCGTTCGGCCTCCCCGAGGACATCGTCGAGGTTGCAGCCCTCCGGCGGGAGCGCGAGCAGCGCGGGCGTCGGCGACGCCGCCATGCCGCTCACCTCGCGCGGCAGATCGCCGAGTCCTATCATCCGGGAGCCCGCCAGCGCGATGGCGCGCTCCATCAGGTTCTCGAGCTCACGGACGTTGCCCGGAAACCGATACGCCTCGAGCGCCCGCATGGCGTCGGCGCCGACGCCGACCACGTCCTTGCCCATCTCGCGCGCGAAGCGGCGAAGAAAGCGCTCCGTGAGCGGCGGGATGTCCTCGCGGCGATCGCGAAGCGGCGGTAGCTCGATGCGGATCACGTTCAGACGGTAGTAGAGATCCTGACGCAGGCGCCCCGCGCTCACGTCGGCCTCGACGTCCCGGTTGGTCGCCGCGAGCACCCGCACGTCGATGCCGAGCTCCTGCGTCGCGCCGACTGCGCGAACGGTGCGTTCCTGCAGCACGCGCAGGAGCTTCACCTGCAGGCTCGTCGGCAGCTCGGCTATCTCGTCGAGGAGCACCGTGCCGCCCTCCGCGTCGCGGAAGATGCCGGTGCTCTTCGCCGTCGCTCCCGTGAAGGCGCCCTTCTCGTGCCCGAACAGCTCGCTCTCTATGAGGGCTTCGGGGAGGGCGCCGCAGTTCACGACCAGGAACGGCTTGCCCTTGCGCTCGGAACGTTCGTGGATGGCGCGTGCGATCCGCTCCTTCCCGGTGCCGCTCTCGCCGGTGATGAGCACCGTCGTTCGCGTCGCGGCGATGCGCCCCACGAGCTCGAGCACGGAGCGCATCGCCGCGCTGCGCGCCAGCAGCTGCACGTCGTCGCGCGCGCCCACGTGCGCTCGAAGGCGCGCGTTCTCCTCGCGCAGCGATTGCTTCTCCAGCGCCTTCGAGACGAGCGCGCCGAGCTCCGACGGATCGAAGGGCTTCGCGACGAAATCGTATGCGCCCGAGCGCATCGCGGCGATCGCGTTCTCTATCGACGAATGCGCGGTGATCATGATGACCTCCGTCGAGCTCGAGCGCGCCTTGGCGGCCGCGAGCACATCGAGCCCCGAGCCGTCGGGCATCGCCAGATCCGTCAGCACCACCGGGAACGGCTGAGGACTCTGTGCGATCGCCTCGAGAGCGGCCCTGGCGCCCGGCGCCGAGATGACCTCGTGCCCCTCACGACGGAACAGGATCTCGAGCATCTGGCGAAGCGCCGGCTCGTCGTCGACGACCAGGACGCGGGCCGGCGGCGGAACGAGAGACTCCATTGTGCCGACGGTAACCTCGCCAGGGCGTCGTGCCAAAGTTCAGCGAATTCGGGGCGGCGGAGCGAGGTGCCGGCGCGCCTTCTGCGCCCGAGCGGGGAAGGTAGGCCGCCACGAGACCCGGTCCCTTGCGAGACGACGAATGTGCGATAGGCTCCTGAAAGCTTAAAATAATGTTGCGGCGCCTCGTCTTCTTTGCGGCAGGCTGCTCGGTGCTCGCCCTGGGATGCTCGTCATCCAGTAGCTCTGCGGGCGCGGCCGGCCCCACGTCCACCAAGGGCAGCGGCGGCTCCACCTCCACCTCGTCGGTCGAGATCGTCCTGAACGACGGCGCAACCAGCCTCGCCTTCGTGCACGGCGCTCCGCAGGTGGTCTCCGTCGGGGTGACGCCCGCGCGCGTCTACAACGTGAGGTTCGCCCTGGTCGGTAACGCGGACGACGCCTACCTCGACAAGAGCGAGGCGGACACGGACGCGGACGGCACCGCGTCGGTCACCCTCACTCCGCCGTCTTCCCCCTCCTCGCTAGGGTTCAAGCTGCGGGCATCGGTCGACGGCGCCTCGGCGGAGCTCACGGTCGACGACCCCGCCGGGACGACGACACTCGAAGTCGTGCCCGCATACGCCGGAAAGCGGCCCGTCACGACGTGGATCGCCACGGTTGGCACCGACGGCAAGCCCTGCGTTCCGGCCGGGCCGATTCCGCCGCTCGACGGTGACCTCTCCGGCCAGGCAAGCGCGGACAAGACGGTACTCGTTCAGAACGTTCCGCTGAACCAGCCGCTCCGCGTCACGGTGCGCGCCGGACAGTTCGCGGGAGGGTGCACCGATGTGCCGGCGTTCGCCATCGGCGAGCGGCGCTCCGTCTCCGTGACGGTCACCGATCGGCCGCTGCAGATGAACGGCGTGAAGATCCCGGTCGCGCTCGGCATCGACGACAGCGCCACCTGGAGAACGGCGTGGTCGTCGCTGGCGACCACCATGGCGAGCAGCGCCGTGTCGAGCGAGCGCAGTGACGCGAGCGCGCTGCTCGATGCGATGGTCGTGGCGACCCCTTACCTCACGCAGGACGCGTTCATCTTCGGCCGCGGGTTGCACGGCTGGGATGGCCGTGTCAGCGATGTTCTGTCCGCCGGTCCTGGCGCCACCGGGATCCGCGACACGCTGACGCGATGGATCGTCGCGGGACTCCCCTCCCTCACCACGAGCTTCGTCTCCGGAACGCTGACGTCACCCGCGATGGGCGCGGGCACGGCCTCGCTGGCCGTGGGCTCGGTGGGCGGCGTAGCGCCGTCTTCCGTCGGGTTCTCCGGCACCGTCGGCCTGACGTGGACGTCGGCAGCCTCCGATCAGGTGCTGTTCGGGGCGACCGCCGCGTGGCAGCCGTCGTACCTCGCGGCCACGCTCGCCGAGGCTGTCGCAACGAAGGAAGTCACCTCGGCGTCGAGCGTGCCGGAGGCGCTCGCGAAGACGATATCCTGCACGAACATCGGGGCCGCGCTCGCGCGCGACGCCTCGGACGTGCCCTTCCTCTCGTGCGACTCTTCGTGCATCACCGAACGGTGCCAGGACGCCCTCACGGCGATGTGGAAGCTCGCGCGAGGAGCAGCCACCGGACGCGCGGCCGTCCACGTCACCGCCAGCGGCGGCGCGACCATCGACGACACCGCCCACCCGGTCGGGTTCACGGGCTCGTGGGTCGGTGACGCCTCCCTCGGCGCAGGCGCAACGGGGCTGACCGGAAGCGCGAAGGGCGCGGCGGCTGCGGCCGAACCTCGATAGGAGCCTGGCGCCCCGTGCCGCTACTGGCATGAACTTCTATCTCCGAACGCGGCCATCCAGGCATCCCTGACCACTCGCGTTTGCGTATCATCGAGCCCATGACCCAAGCGGCATTCATCCTCTCAGCGGGGAGCTCGAGGGGAGGGCGCTCCCCTCGAACGGGACCATCACGACGGAGTTCCGTCGGGCTTCGCCCGACGGACTCCTAGACTGCCGGCATGGACCGCCCGATGGCCCGCTCGACGGAGCGGCGTGAGCGAGCGCACGACTCGCCGTCGTTCGATCGTCGCTTCGGCGCCGTCTGGACGCCCGCGCAGGCTCTCAAGAACTGGGCGATCCGCACGGGCATTCACGCATCGCTCTGCGTCGCCGACCTGACACCCCGGTCTGTCCTCGAGGTGCTGGGCCATGTCGCGGGCCGCGCGGCGAGGGCCGGCAGTGGTGGCGCACGCCGGCTCGCGCGCGAACGCGCTGCTGCTTCCCTGCGCGACGTCGCCCCTAGTGACGTCGCGGACGCGGCGTTCGTCAACGCGGGAAGAAGCCTCGCGCTTTCCTTGCTGCTGCGGCGTGCGGACGTGCGCGCTGCGGATCACGTCGTGCTTTCCGAGGCCTCGCGCGCCGTGCTGTCGAGGGCGCTGTCATCGGGCCGGGGTGCACTGGTCGTCAGCGCCCACCTCGGCCCGTTCGAGATGATCCCTGCGCGCCTCGTCGAAGCCGGCTTCGCACCGGCCATCGTGGTCCGCGAGAGCTACGATCCTGACCTCGACGCGGTCGTGGACCGGCATCGCCGTCTCCGTGGAATCGAGGTCATCCACAGGGGGCGCCCCGGTTCAGGCGTCCGCATCGTGAGAGCGTTGAAGAGCGGCCGCCCCGTCGGCGTGCTTCCCGACCTGGGGGGTCGAGGGCTCGCGGCGCTTGCGTTGCCGTTCCTCGGCTGCACCGTCGCGTTTCCGGTGGGTGCCTCGCTGCTGGCACTGAAGACCGGGTGTCCGCTGGTTCTCGGCACTCTCGCGCGCACGGCCTCGCGAGGCCCGCGGTTCGAGCTGGTCATCGACGAGATCGCGACTAACGGCACGCTCGCGCAGCTAACGCGACGCGTTGCCGATGCCCTGGCTCGTGCGATCCTCCGTTCGCCGGAAGACTGGCTCTGGATGGCTGCCCCTCATCTCTCAATTGCGGACGATTCCGATAAATCGCTATCCTCCAGGGTCATTCGTCCAGTCGAACCAGGCCGAGCGTGACCCCAGAACCACAAGGCACGGAGAGCCTCGTCCCGAAGCCCAGGAGCGGCATCGACGTCCGCCGGCTACCCATTACGCCCATGGAGGCCTTCGTGCTGTCACGCGTGGACGGCAGAGCCACCGCGCCGGAGATCGCTCTGGCGACCGGCGTGGCACCCGCGGAGGTCATCGCCATCCTGCAGAAGCTCGACGGCCTCGGAGCCGTGGAGTACCGCGGCGACACGAAGGCGGCGTCGTCGAGCGCGAAGCCCGAGGTGCCCTCTGCGCCCCGTGCCGCGGCCGCATCGGACGCCGCTCCGCGAGTCACGACGCGCTCCTACGATGCACGGGAGCTCGACGAGCTCGCCGATCTGGACGACGACCGCAAGCACCGGATCCTGGAAACGTTTCACCGGCTGGAGGACATCAGCGCCTACGAGCTCCTCGGCGTGCCCCGCGACGCAGAGAAGAAGGCCATCAAGGCCGCGTATTTCGACGTGGTCGGGTTGTTTCATCCGGACAAATACTTCGGAAAGAACCTCGGCGCCTTCAAGCCGAAGCTCGAGAAGATCTTCCAGCGCGTTACAGAGGCCCACGACATCCTGACCCGTGCGGCGACCCGCGCGGACTACGACCTCTACCTCGCCAGCATCGATGCGACACGCGCCTTCGAGCAGCCGGCGCCGGCTTCGGTGGCAGAGATCCAGCTCGAGATCGAGCGCGAAGCGCGCCTCAGCGATCCGGTGAAGGAACAGGACAGCTCCCGGCCGAGCTCGCCCGGAAACTCGCCGAGCGGCGGGCCGGGCGCTCCCAGCGGACCCGCCTCGAGCGAACCTGCGCGGCCGAGCCTCAGCGCGGAGGAGCGACGGCGCGCGCTGGCGAGAAAGCTTCGTGTGAGCGTTCCTCCCACTGCAACGCGAACCTCGCAGCAGCCCGAGCCTGCGCCACGCACGAAGGAAATGGCGGGGGACGCCCTGCGCCGCCGCTACGAGGCACGGCTCGCTCAGGCCCGCGACGAGCGAGTCCGCCGCTACGTGAAACAATCCGAGGACGCGCTCGCCGGCGGCAATCTCATCGCCGCGACGAATGCGCTCCGGATTGCGGTCTCGCTCGTTCCAGAGGACGTGGTGCTCGCCGATCAGCTCGACCGGGTCGAGAGACAGGCGAGCGCGACCCTCGCAGACCGCTACCTGGAGCAAGCGCGCTACGACGAGCGACGCGGCCATCTGGCCGAAGCTGCTCAGACTTATGAAAAAGTCCTTCGCGGCCGTCCTAGCGCTTACGTGTACGAGCGTGCAGCACACTGCCTGGTCGAATCAGGGGGAGACCTGAAAAAGGCTGGCGACCTCGCGAAGAAGGCCGTCGAGCTGAGCCCGAACGAGACGGCTTATAGAATCACGCTCGCGCGCATCTACGCAAAGGCAGGCATGGAAGCGAGCGCCGCGTCCGAACTCGAACGAGCGCGGACACTCGCGCCGGGCGATGATACGGTGAAAGACTGGCAGAAGCGCCTGAAGCGGGGCGAGATCTAAGCTCGATCAGAGGAGTCCATGGAGCGCGTCATCGGCATCGACCTCGGCACGACCAATTCCTGCGTGGCGATCATGGAGGGCGACTCGCCCGTCGTGATCCCCAACCGCGGCGGCTACAAGACGACTCCGAGCATGGTGGCTGTGACCGAAGCCGGAAAACGGCTCGTCGGCCACATCGCCAAGCGACAGGCCATCACCAACGCGGAGAGCACGGTCTACGCGGCCAAGCGGCTCATCGGCCGCAAGTGGAACTCGCCACAGGTGAAGAACGCGCTGATGACATCGAGCTACTCGATCATCGAGGGCCCGCACGACGACGTGCGCATCCGCCTCCGCGACAAGGAGTACAGCGTCCCGGAGATAAGCTCCATGATCTTGCAGGAGATGAAGATCATCGCCGAGGACTACCTGGGGCAGCCCGTGACCAAGGCGGTCGTCACCGTCCCCGCGTACTTCAACGACAACCAGCGCCAGGCGACGAAGGACGCAGGCGCCATCGCCGGCCTCGACGTGATCCGCATCATCAACGAGCCCACGGCGGCTTCCCTCGCCTACGGGTTCGGCAAGAACATCGACAAGACGGTCGCCGTCTACGATCTCGGTGGCGGCACCTTCGACGTGTCTATCCTGGAGATCGGTTCGCACGGGGTGTTCAAGGTCATCGCCACCACCGGCGACACCTTCCTCGGCGGGGAGGACTTCGACGCGCGCATCATCGACTGGCTCGTGCAGGGCTTTCAGGAAGAGCACGGCATCGATCTACGGCAGGACCGGATGGCCCTGCAGCGGCTCCGCGACGCGGCCGAGAAGGCGAAGTGCGAGCTCTCCAGCGTCCGCGAGACGGAGATCAACCTGCCGTTCATCATCTCCACCGGCCGCAACGAGGCCCTCCATCTGCAGCGAACGCTGCCACGCGACACTCTCGAGACCCTGACGAGCGACCTCGTGGAGCGCACCGCGTCCATCTGCAGGGAGGCCCTGCAGGACGCGAACCTCGGGACGGACGAGATCGACGACGTCATCCTGGTCGGCGGCATGACGCGCATGCCGTGCGTCCAACGGACCGTTGCGACCTTCTTCAAGCGTGAGCCGAACAAGAGCGTGCATCCCGACGAAGTTGTCGCCCTGGGCGCTGCCATCCAGGGCGCGGCTCTGACCGACGACAAGCGCGAGATGATCCTCCTCGACGTCACGCCGCACGCCCTCGGCATCATGACCTACGGCAGCTACTTCGAGGAGCTGATACCGCAGAACACCACCGTCCCGACGAGCCGCACGAAGGTCTTCACCACCAGCCGCGACAACCAGACCGCGGTGAAGATCCTGGTGATGCAGGGCGAGAGCAAGAAGGCCGACGACAACGAGCTTCTCGGCGAGTTCATCCTGACCGGTCTTCGCCGCGCGCCGAAGGGCCACGTGGAGATCGAGGTGACCTTCGAGATCAACACCGACGGCATCGTTAGCGTCCACGCGAAGGATCTCGAGACGGGCCAGGCACAGTCCATCCAGGTCACGGCCTCGAGCGGGCTGACCCCCGACGAGATCAGCAACATGATCGAGCACGCGAAGGACTACATGGTCGAGCGCCGCACGGACGAGCAGTTCGAGCAGGCGAAGCAGGAGGCGGAGACCCTCATCGCGGAGATCGAGCGCATGTTTCCGGAGGTCGAGCGCATCGTCGCTTCCAGCGACTTCGGACGCGACGCCATCAGCAAGGCCCGCAGCGTGCTCGATAAGTCGCGCGAAGCAATCCGTCGGAAGGAGACGAAGGCGGTGCGCGAGCAGGTCGAGGGCCTCGCCCGCACCCAGCGCATGTTCAAGGGCGTCGTTTCACGGGCTCAGTGACGCCATGGGAAGCACCACCATGAAAGGAGCTGGACGAAGCTAAGTGGCCAGCACGAGGCCCACTCCGGTACCACCTCCTTTCCCGCGCCGCGCGAAGGAAGGCCGTCGGGACGAGCTCACGCTCGAGCCGCCGGCCACCCCAACCCCTGCAGCGCCCGACTCCGAGGTGTTCGAGCGAGCGACGGCGATCCCCAAGTCGCCCGCGCCGGACACGACTGGCCTCGAGCTCGACTTCAGCTCACTTCCGCCGGCGCGAAGCCCTCGGCCCGCTCCGGCGAGCAATCCCTTCGAGCTCGGGTCGATCCCGCCTCTCGTGCACGGGGGCATCGAGTTCGAGCCGCTCCCGGATCCGGGAGCGTCCGGTCGCCCCTTCGTCGATAGCGGCATGCCGACGCTCAGCCCAGGCCGTGATCAGACGATCTCCATGCCGGCGCATTCCGCGAACCCCGCGGACCGCTCCGACCGGAAGCGCACCGTGCCCGAACCCATGGTGGAGCGCTCCATTGCCCGGGTCGAGAGCATCACCCCGCGCGGCGTGGGGGATCGCCGCAAGCCGGTCCTCGAGCCTCCGGATCCATTCGACGACATGAGCTCGCCGCTCGGGCTGGTGGATGCGTACCAGAGCACCGGCGACGAGAACCGGCGCGTTTCGATGCAGCTCGAGTCACCGAGCAGCACGACGCCCGAAGCGGTCTCGACGACCGTGCCGGACATGCAGGACCGCTACGCGGTCGGCGATTTTACCGGCGCGCTCGTCGTGGCCGAAAGCATCCTCGACACCAACCCGGATGACGAGGACGCCAAGCGCTACGCCCAGAGCTGTCGCGAGGTCCTCACCCAGATGTACGCGGCACGAATCGGGCCGATGGACCAGATCGCCGTCGTCGCGGTGCCTCCGGACCAGATCACGTGGCTGTCGCTCGACCACCGGGCTGGCTTCCTCCTGTCCCTGGTCGACGGCGTCTCGTCGATCGAGGAGATCCTGGACATCAGCGGGATGACCCGGCTCGACGCGCTCAGGATCATGTATACGCTCGTGCAACAGAACGTGATCACGCTACATAACTGACGCCGCAGCGAGGCCTCGCCGCGCCTCGCCCCACATGAGCACCCGGACCGCCAGAGCCTCGGAAGCGCTCTTCGGAGCCGCGCTGTGGGGGCTGTCCGTGCTCGTCGCCTGGCAAACGCCGCTCTCTGCCGCGAAGAGCGCGCCTCCCCTGCTCCGTAACGATCATCGCGCGGGCGCGGCGTCCCAGTCCTTCCGGGATTCCGAGCCGCCGGCCGTCGTCGGCGCTTCGTTCGATCACGACGACGCGATGCCGGAGCACGCGAAGAAGATCGCCTCCTACACGCTCCACGCTCACCTCGACCCGCTGCTGCACACCGTCGATGGTCAGGGCACGCTGGTGTGGGAGAACACCTCGAGCCGGCCCGCACCGGAGCTCTACTTTCATCTCTACCTGAACGCATTCAAGAACAACCGCACCGTCTTTCTCCGCTCTCCGTTCGGCGCAGGGCGGAGCGGCCACGGCGCGTCGAAATGGGGGTACATCGACGTGAAGCGGCTCGCCGTCCGCGAGATGGGCGGCGCCGACGTCTGGCCGAAACGCATCGCAGACGCCGTCGATGATCCCGACGACGAGACGGACGTACGCGTCGCGCTGCCGCGCGAGGTCGCGCCAGGCGAGACGATCACCGTGGATTTCGACTGGAAGAGCCAGCTCCCGGAGATCGTGGAGCGTACGGGATACGTGCGCGATTTCCACATGGTGGGCCAGTGGTTCCCGAAGATCGCGCGCCGCGAGCAGGACGGCGCGTGGGTGCACTTCCCGTTCAGCGCGCAGAGCGAATTCTACTCGGATTTCGGCTCTTACGACGTGACCCTGGACGTCCCGAAGACGTCGGTCGTCGGCGCGACGGGGGTTCGCGTCGGCGACGAGGTCCATGGAGAGCGCCGCGTCCTTCGCTACCACGCCGAGGACGTGCACGACTTCGCGTGGACGGCCTGGGACCGCTTCCTCGAGGCGTCGCGAACCGTGGGCGGCGTCCTGGTGCGGCTCCTGTACCCACCCGGGAACGACGGAAACGCCGACGTCACGCTTTCGGCAGTCGAGCACGGCCTCCGCTACTACGGCGAGCATTTCGGCAAGTATCCGTACCCGGTCCTGACCGTCGTACATCCGCCGTCCTGGGCGCTCTCCGCGGGCGGCATGGAGTACCCCACCCTCATCACGACCGGCGCCCCCTGGTACACGTACCTCGGCTCGACGCTGGTCGAACGCGTGACGCTCCACGAGCTCGGCCATCAGTGGTTCTACGGCCTGGTCGCGACCGACGAGCATTCGTGGCCGTTCCTCGACGAAGGCCTCACGACCTACGCCGAGTCGTCTTCCATGACGGCGCTCTTCGGCGACGGCGACGGCGTGCGGGCGTTCGGGCTCACGCTCTCCGGGAATTCCTACCTGCGCGCGTCGGCGATCGATGCGGGTCACGACGACATCGTCGCGCTCTCCGCCGCGGACTTCGCGAGCTTCCGCGAGATAGGCGCGCTCGTCTATGCGCGCACTGGCGTCGTGCTGGAGACCCTCGGCCGCATCTACGGCAAGAGCGCGCTCGACCGCGCACTCGGCAGGTATGCCCGGCGCTATCGCTTCGATCACCCGGGGCCGAAGCACTTCCTCGCAGTCGTGCGCGAGGTGATGGGCGACGAGGCCGCCGATTTCCTCAGATCGGCGCTCCTCGAAGGCGGCACCGTCGACTTCGTCGCGAAGGATCTGAAGACGCTGCCGGTGCGACCGAAGGCCGGCGTGTTCGACCGCGCGAGCGGCCGCGTCGAGGAGCACGCACCGAAAGGCGCCCGCAATGAAGACAAGTGGGCCGGGCGCGTGCTCGTCTTCCGTCACGGCGCGCTGCACGCGCCTGTCGACGTCCTGCTGTCATTCGCGGATGGAACGCGCACGCTGCGCCACTGGGATGGCCGTGGCCGACGGCAGGCCTTCGACGTGGAAGGTCCGAGCCCGCTGGTCGCGGCCGAGGTGGACCCCGAGCTCCGCGTGCTCGTCGACGACGACCTGACGAACGGCGCAATCCGACGCGACCGCCCCTCGGTGAGCCGTATCGTCGAGCGTGGCACGTACCTCGAAGAGCTGCTGCTCGGAGCGCTTGGCCCGTGAAGAAGACCGCGTCGGCCCGGGCGAGAGCGCGCGCGGCGCTCGTGCTCTTCCTGTTCCGCTCGGTGTGCGGGCTCCTGCTCGCGTACCCAGTGGCGAGGACGCTCGGCGCCTTCGTGCCATCCACGTATCCGGTGAGCGACGCTTTGCTCTTCGCTCCGGGTGGCGTCTACCTCGTGGAGGCCCTTCGCCTCGGCGGTCGCGCCGTGCAGGCGTCGGTCGAGGGCTCGGGGCTCGGCTTCGTCGTCGTGGCCATCGTCGCGACTTTCCCCTTCGCGGTCGCCCTGTCCTCGCTCGTGCACCCGAGCAGGTCGCTGCCGTCCCTCGTGAAGCGCGGCGCGGAGTCGACCCCCGCGCTGCTCGCCCTGGGCGGCGCCGCGGCTCTCGCCCAGGCGGTGGGGCTCGCCGCGATCGCCGGAGCCGTCAACGGCGTCTCCGGAGCATTCGACTCGGTCACGGACGAACGGCACGCCGACCTGCTCGTCGCTGCGTTCGCCCTGCTCGCTTGTCTGCCGCTCCTCGCGCTTGGCCTCGCGCACGATCTCGCGCGCGCGGCCGTCGTCCGTCACGGCGTGCGTTCGACGCACGCCGCCGCGATGGCCTTCCGGAAGCTCCGTGCCGCGACGAACGCCGTGTTCACGGCCTGGCTCGCTCCCGCCGTCGCGAGCGGGGCCCTCGTCCTCCTCGCCGCCTGGGTGGCCGGCATGCTAGACGTCTCGCGGCCGGGCGCCGCCCGGGTCTGGGCGGTGGCGGCGCTGCACCAGGCCACGGTCCTCGGGCTCGTCTTGCTCAGGCTCTGGTGGCTCGAACGCGCACTCGCGCTCGTCGATCCGCCGGCTCCGCCCGACGACGAGCCGACGGCAACGGTCAGCGACCTGCCGCGAGCTTCGCTTGCCGGTAAACCTGCGCGTAGCGGCGCGCCGGACGATCCCACGCCAGATCCAGCCTCATGACGCGCCGGCGCAGCGCGGGCCAGCGCGCGGAAGAATACGCCGCGAGCCCCCGGCTGACCGCGCCGGCGAGCGCTGTCGCGGTCGGCTCTTCGTAGAGGAAGCCAGTGCCCGTATCGAGCGCCGCGTCCGCGTCGACGATCGCGTCGAGGTGCGCGCCCGAAGCCTGCGCTACCGGGAGCGCTCCGTAGCGCTGCGCGATCCGCGCGAGGGTGCCCGTGGTCTCGTACTTGCCCGGAAGCGCGACGAGATCCGCGGCGGCGCACGCGCGCCGCGCCGTGGGTTCGTCGGAAGACTGCTCGACGGCCAGCCGGTCCCCGAGCTCCGAGCGCAGGCGATCGAGGCGGTCGTACGGGATCTGACCGCGCAGCAGCACGAACACCGAGACGTCGTTCTTCAGGATCGACTCTGCCGCGCGCTCGAGGACGTCGATGCCGCTGTCGGCGCCTTCTTCGACGATGGCGACGCAGAGCGGGCGCTCCGTCCGGAGCTCGAGCCCGCGGCTTCGAAGGAGCTCCGTCTTTGCCGAGCCCTTGTTCGAGGCGTCCTCGGCGTCGTAGCGCGAGCGGATCGCGGCGTCCGTGGCGGGGTTGTAGATGGCGTAGTCGATGCCGCTGGGGATCCCCGCGATGAAATCGCTGCGCGCCGAGAGCCCCTGCGCGAGCGCGCCGAAACGTCCCGTATCGAGCAGGTCGCGTGCCACGGCGGTGGAAACGGACGTCACGGCAGAGGCGGCGGCGGCGCCTGCGTCGAGCAGGCTCGGCCCCTTGTGATGTCCGTCGTCGCTCGCTTGGATGCCGAGACGGGTCGCGACGTCCTTCGGGACGACACCGCGCCGGGACGGATCGTGGATCGTGAGGACGGACGGCACGGGCGCCCCCATCGTCCGGAGCCGGACAGCCAGCGCCGCGGCGGGCCAGTCGTGCAAGTGGACGACGTCGAAGGGCTCGCGCTCTCCGCGCTGCTTGGCCAGCGCGAGCGAGGCCTCGCACAGGAACTCGAACCTCTCCGCGTCCTCCCCGGGGCGTCCGAAGATCTCCGCGCGCTCGAAGAGCGACGGGGCGTCGAGGAGCACGAGCTTGGCACCGGTGGGCAGCTGGCTATCGAGGACGGTGACCTCGGTGCCGTTCGCGAGCTTCAGGGGCGTCAGGCGGCGAGCCGCGAGGAGGCCACCCGCCTCGAAGCCTGGGTAGCGCGGAATGGCCACCGTGACCCGGTGCTCGAGCTGGCAAAGAGCCTTGCTCAGCGCCGCGACCACGTCCCCCGCTCGCGTCGCCCGCGCATAGGGCGCAAGCTCCGCGGTGACCATCAGGATATCCATCGGTCGCTCGTGTACCCCAGTGCCACCCCCACCCGCAACCACGGCGGTCCTCGGGGCGCCGAAGGGGCGGGACGAAAAGGGATCTTTCTCCGCCGCCCCTCCGGGATCCGGAAACAGGGGCGGGTGCCGTCGCGCCCGCGGACGAGGCGCGCGGGCGGCCTTTTCGGGCTAGGCTCCGCCCGAAAGATGGATGACCTGATCCACAAGGCCGAGATCCTTCACGAGGCGCTACCCTACATACGGCGCTTCCAGAACCGTACCTTCGTCGTGAAGTACGGCGGCCACGCGATGATCGACGCGACACTGAAAGAGAGCTTCGCGCGCGACATCTGCCTGCTCCGGCTCATCGGCATCCAGATGGTCGTCGTCCACGGCGGCGGCCCGCAGATCGATCAGACGCTCGAGCGCATGGGGATCCGCGCGGTCTTCTCCGGCGGGCTCCGGGTGACCGACGATGCGACCATGCAGGTTGTCGAAATGGTGCTCTCGGGGTCCGTCAACTCGGATCTGGTCGGCCTCATCTGCAAGCACGGAGGCCGGGCGATGGGCGTCTCGGGGCGCGACGACGCCTTCCTGCGCGCGACGCGAATGGACGAGGTCAGCTCGAAGGACAAGAGCGGCGCCGACGTCACCGTGGATCTCGGGCGCGTTGGACGCATCATCCACGTCGAGCCCGGGCTGGTCAGGAACCTCATCTCGAACGGCTTCATTCCCGTCATCGCCCCCATCGCGATGGACAAGGAAGGCTCACCCCTGAACGTCAACGCTGACACCGCTGCGGCGCGGATCGCGGAGGCACTCGGCGCGGCCAAGCTCATCCTCATGACCGACGTCGACGGCGTGAAGACGAAGGACGGCACGCTGCTGCCGTCGCTCGCTGCCGCGGAAGCGGCGCGGCTGATCGGCGACGGAATCATCACCGGCGGCATGATCCCGAAGGTGGAGTGCGCGCTCGAGGCCGTCGCGAACGGCGTGGAGAAGGTTCACATCATCGACGGGCGGCGGCAGCACGCGATGCTCCTCGAGATCTTCACCGATCAGGGCATCGGCACGGAGATCCACCACCGGCCGCCCAGCTGACGATGACCGAAGAGCAGCGCGCGTGGAAGGTGGCGACGCGGCCCACGGGGGTCGAGCCGCTCGCGGTCGTCCGCGTCTTCCGGGTTCCGCCGGAGGCTGCGGGGACGCGTGTCGACGTCTTCCTGAGCTCCCAGCTGCGCAATACCAGCCGCACGCGGGCAAAGCTCATCGCCGATCACTCGGCGTACACCATCGACGGGCGAAAGCTCAGCCCGAGCGATCGCGTGCGCGGCGAGGATCACCTCGCCATCTGGCGGCTCCCTCCGGACGAGGCAGACAAGCCCGCGGAGCTCCCGGTGCTCTTTCGCGACGAGCACGTGATGGCCATCGACAAGCCCCCGATGCTCGCCGTGCACCCCACCGCACGCCATCACAGCGCGACCGTGATCAAGCTCCTCGAGGCGCGCTCCCCGGGGCAGTTCTTCTCGCTGATTCATCGCATCGATCGCGAGACCAGCGGGATCCTGCTTTGCGGGCTCTCGCGCGCGTCGGATCGCGCCTTCAAGCGCCTGATCGAGGACAGGTCCATCGCGAACTCCCGCGGGCTCGACCAGGGCCCCACGCCCCCGGTCATTCGCAAGACGTACCTGGCGATCACCTGGGGCGTGCCGCCGGCGGGCATCATCGATCTGCCCCTCGTGCGCGACCCGGAGAATCCGCTCCGCGTGAAGATGCGCGTCCTGACCGGCGGTCTCGAGTCACGCACGGATGTCACGGTCGTCGGAGTGCGTGGCCGCTACGCGCTCGTGCGCTGCGATCTCCTGACCGGCAGGCAACACCAGATCCGCATTCATCTGGCCTCGGTCGGGTGCCCCATCGTCGGCGACAAGCTGTACGGCCCCGACGAGCGCATCCTCGCACGGGCGGCCGACCGTGAACTCACGGACGAGGACCACGCGCGGCTCGAGCTGCCGCGACACGCGCTGCACGCGCATCGCTACCGCCTTCCACATGCGGTCACGGGGGAGGAGCTCGATGTCGTCTCGCCGCTCCCACCGGACCTCGCCGCGTTCTGGGAGTCGCGGCCGGAGACATGATCTTGCCTAAAGGGGGGCCTTGGCCCCCCGCAGCTTCGCCTTCGGCGAACTGCTCCCCCCGC
>CAYUAW010000111.1:6461-18955 GCA_964442485.1 uncultured Polyangiaceae bacterium | reverse complement strand
CTCGCCGAGACCACCGCCATCTCCGGAGAGATCCATCTGAAGAGCGGGTTCATCTACGTTCAAGGGAAGAAGTTCGAGATCGAGAACGGGACGATCGCCTTCATAGGAGAGCCCGACAACCCGAACGTGGTGGTGACTGCCGGCTGGACGGCGCCCGAGGGCACGCGCGTCTACGCGGATTTCGTGGGACCGCTGAAGACGGGCAAGGTCACCCTGCGGTCCGAGCCCGCTCACAACAAGAACGAGATCCTGTCGCTCATCCTGTTCGGCACGACGGACGGCCAGGGCACGAGCTCGGGCTCCTCGCCCGAGACCACGGCCGCCAGCGTCGCCGGAGGGGTCGCTACCCAGGGCCTGAACAAGGCGCTCGACGACATGACCGGGCTCGACATCACGACCCGGATCGACACGTCGGACAGCGCGAACCCGCGACCGGAGCTCGAGGTGCGGGTGGCTCGCGACGTCACCGTCGCCATCTCGCACGTCCTCGGGGTGCCCGCGCCCGGGACGAATCCCGATCTCAACTATGCGACCATAGACTGGCGCTTTCTGCGAAACTGGTCCATCGACACGACGGTCGGCGACCTGGGCAGCAGCCTGCTCGATCTGATCTGGCAATATCGGTACTGACGCCTCAGGCGTGGCGATTGGTCACGCTCCTGTGGGTAGGAATAGGCGGCTTCCGTCGCCGGCGGCGCTGGTACATCGCGTGCATCACTCCCTCCCGATGGCTGAGCTCCAAAGGGACGCGGTCCCGGACGCGGAGAGCGCCCCGACTGCGGAGCTGCTCCGGAAGGCGCTGGACGACGTCCAGGAGCTCGTGCGCGCGGAGGTCGCGCTGGCGGGGAAGGAACTCGGCGACGAAGCCCGTGGGGCCCTCGTGACGTCTGTAGCGATCTCGGCGTCGATCGCCGTCGGGCTCTCGGCCGTCGCCATGGGCATCGCCGCTCTGATCGTCGCGTTCGGCGGCCCCGTCGTCGCGGCGCTCGGGTGCGCGGCAGCACTCCTCGCCATCGCCGCGGGCGTGGGCATCGCGTTGAGCCTCACGAGCTTCCCGAAGAACTTCATGCCGCGCACGCGCCGGCGGGTCGCGGAAGACATCACCGAGATGAAGGACCACTTCGCGTGACGACACCCTCCGACGATGAACACGGCCTGGAGCAGCGAGCGGAGGCGTCGCGCGCCCGTCTCCTCGACACGATCAGCGCGCTCGAACGACGCGGAGCGAAGCTCGTGGCGACCGCCCACGAGCTGAAGAGCCTCGCGGCCCTCGTTATCGACGGTGTCGCGGTCATCGGCGTCCTGACGTCCCTCTTCTCGTTGATCCACGCTGCGACCCGCTCCGCCTCCGCTTCGCTACGGCCCGAGCCGAGGGGAACCGGCGCACTTTCGAAGCTCGCCGTCTTCGCGCTCTTCGCCGGCGTCGCCTACGCCGCGCGGCGCCAGGTGGGTTCCCGGAAGCGGCACAATCCGGTGTCCTTTCCGCCGTCTCGGTTGCGAGCGGTGCCCTGAGCCCGGGAGGGCTCGCGGGTGGTGCCCGTGTAGTCTTTTCACGCCTTGCGTCACCACGGCCCGCTCAAGGGAAGGATCGTTCATCCGTTCTCTCGAGTCGTGACCCACCACGACGAAAGGCCAAGCGAGGCGCCCCTCGGCAAGCCCGCCTTTCGCGATCGCTGCCCCTGGGGCGACTTCATGGCTCCCGATCTCGCCCGCGTCGCCGAGGAGGCGCGCTGGCTCGCGGAACCGGCTGCCGCGGTGATCGCTTGCTTCCCCTGGCGCGGTGGTGCGGGCCAAGGGTGGCTCGTGACCGGGGCCGGAATGGACAATGACGACGCCGAGCTGCTGCAGCGGTGGCTCCGCCAGGTCGAGACGTCGGGGCCCCTCCTCGTACCGGGACAGCTGCGCAGCAGAATGGGTTGCAACCGCGTTCTCGCCGTACCGATGCGCGGCTCCGAGCGCCTCGTCGGTGCCCTCGCTCTCCCTCTCCGGCCCGGATGGGGCCCCATGGCGCGCGAGCTAGAAGGGCTCGGAAGCGACTTCGCGATCCGCCTCGAGGCAGCCGATCAGCGCGCGTGTCGCGTCTTCGTACGCATCGCCTCGGTGGGAAGGCGCCCGACGGGTCGGCGCGATTGGGAGCACGCCGTCACGAGCGCTCCCGCGCGCCTCATCGGGACCCGCGTTCCGCGTCCGCGCGCTGCGCAGCCGGAGGGGGCCCGCCGGGTCGAGTTCGGTGCGAATGGCCCCGTCCGTGAAGGCGCCGCCGCGCTTGGGCGACGCTGAACGCAACCTCCCGCGCGCCCAGTCGCCCAACCGGGCGCCACTGGATTTCCCGGCGAACCAAGGACTTGTACTAGGGTTCCAGGGTGAACTTCTTCGGGCACGCGGTCGTCGCGACGTGGCGCTCCCGGCGCCCGGGCTTCGTGCTCGGCGCGATGCTCCCCGACTTCGCGAACATGCTGGGCGTCAGGCCGCCGGAAGTCGTTCACCCGGATCTATCCGACGGCGTCGCGTTCCATCACGAGACGGATCGCGTCTTCCACGACGCCCCGACCTTCCGGAGGCTGCAGCTCGAGGCCCGGCGCACCTTGCGTGAGATGGGGCTCCCGCGGCCGGGCGCGCTCGCGGTCGGGCACATCGGCGTGGAGATCCTGCTCGACGGCGCGCTGGCACGTGACGCTGAGGGCGTCTCCGGATACCTTGCCGCTCTCGAGTGCGCCGGGAACGCGGAGCTCGCCGCGCGCATCGTGTGGAACGACGCGTCGCTGCCCGAGCGCTTTCGCACGCTCTCGGGTGTGCTCGCCGAGCGGGGCGTGGGACCAGGAATGCAGACGGCCGAGCGCGTCGCGTTCCGGGTCGCGCGTGCCCTCGAGTCGCGCCCGCGTCTCCGCCTGACCGGCGACGGAGCGCTCCTGGTGCGCGACTGGGCTCTCGCGTCCGACGCGGCCGTGGCGGCCGCTTCCGGCCCCCTGATCGACGAGCTCCGTCTGGGCCTCGCTCTCTCCGGGCCACCGCTATAGCCTCGCCTGGCGCGGACACTGACGGGTGCTAGACTGGTTGAACCAGTCAAAATGCTCTCGCGACCGTCCGCCTGGAGCCGTCGCCATGCAGGAAGAAGCCCGTAACGCGAACATCGCCGACACCATCTTCGTGGAGCTCCGGCGCAAGATCCTCTGCGGAGAGCTGAAGGCCGGCGAGCGGCTGGCCGGCGAGCGGGAGCTCGCGACGAAGTACGGCACGAACCGGAACACCCTGCGCGAAGCCGTCCGGAAGCTCGAGCAGGCGCGCCTCGTCACCGTCCGGCACGGCCAGGGCGTGACGGTCGCGGACTTCCGCAAGACGGGCACGCTCGATCTGCTGTCGCCGTTCCTGCAGGCGAGCCTCGACGGCAGCGAGATCGCCCACGTCATGGAGGACGTCCTCGAGCCGCGCGTGCTGCTGCTCGAGCACGCGACGCGACTCGCCGTGCGCCGCGCGGACAAGGGCGACATCGAGAAGCTCACCGACATCAACGATCTGCTGATCGCCGCGTTCGACAGCGGCGACGCGGGCGTCGTGGCACGCGGCTTCCAGCGCTGGCTCGACGCGCTCATCGACGCCGGGCATTCGCTGATCGTGCGCTGGTTCGCAAATCCCATGCTCGACGCCTATCGCGACATGGTCGAACGCTACCCGTCGCTGTGGGTGCTCGAGCCGAGCTTTCCGAAGCATCTTCGCGACGTCATCCGCGCGATCTCCGAAGGAAACGAGCAGGTCGCGATCGAGGCGACCCGCGCGTACTACATGCGCGTCGACGGCGCGCTGCGTGACCACCTCACGTCGCGCGAATCGGAAGGAACCGAAGAGACGCCCCCGGCCGAATCTCAAGATTCGGAGTCCACGGTCGTACCCATGAGAAGAAGGAGAAGTCCCACGTGACGATTCGGCCGGCTTCTGGCGCACAGGCGGAGCACAAGCATCTACCCGTTGCACAGGCCGGCCAGCCGCGCTCGAGCCGCCCCCCGGCGGCGGCCGCGCCACCCTTCGCGGATCCGTATCCGCTCTCCGAATCCGCGCGACGGGTGCTCGTCGCGCTGATCTCGGCGATGTGTCCTCCGTCGCCCGCTCCGCGTTCCAGGGAGCTCTTCGATAGCGTCGAGCTCGGTGCTCGTCGTCTTCTCCGGTACATGCATCCGATGGTGGCGCGTGCGCTGTCGTTCGGCCTGCTGCTCCTCGACGTTCTGCCGGTGCTCACGCTGACGAGCCGTTTCCGACTGCACCGCCTGGACGCGGCGAGAGCGAGCGGCCTCTTGGCTCGCTGGGCCCGGAGTCCAGTGAAGGCGCTCAGGCTCCTCATACAGGGCACGCGCGGCGTCGTGCTGGGCGTGTACTTCGATCAGAAGGAAGTCCACGCCGCCCTGCGCTACGCGCCGGTGCCGTTCATCGAAGGAAAGATCCGCCTGCGGGCGGAGCTGCTTCGTCCCGTTCAAGCGGCCGCGGAGTAAGAAGGATGATCCTCCGGGCGTCCGACTACCAGAGGAACGGCACCTTCGACGCGGATGTCGTCGTGGTGGGCACCGGCGCAGGCGGTGCCGTCGTCGGGGCAGAGCTCGCCGAGGCGGGTCGTAGCGTGATCTTCGTCGAGGAGGGCGCGCACCACGCGACCTCGAGCTTCAACCCGTACCTTACGGAGTCGGTCCCGCGCCTCTACCGCGACGCCGGCGCCACGGTGATCCTCGGCAATCCGCTGATCCCTTACGTCGAGGGGCGAGCCGTCGGCGGCTCCACCGTCATCAACGGCGGCATGGCGTATCGCACGCCGGAGCACGTCCTCGACCAATGGGAGAAGACGACCGGGCTGAGCGAGCTCTCTCCGAAGGCGCTCGAGCCCCTCTTCGAGCGCGTCGAGCAGAAGGTCCGCGTGAGCCCGCAGCTCGACGAAAGCGTCGGGAACGACAGCAAGCTGATGGTGGAGGGTGCGCGCCGGATGGGGTGGCGTGTCTCGGTGAACAAGAGAAATCAGAACGCCTGCGTCGGAACGAACAACTGCGGCTTCGGCTGTCCCACCGGGGCGAAGCAATCGACTCTGGTGAGCTACGTGCCGGCGGCGCTCGCTGCGGGCGCGCTGTGCCTCACGGAGGTCCGCATCGAGAGGCTCCTCGTCGAAGGAGGCCGATGCGTGGGCGTCGCCGGGCACGCGGTGGACCCGGTGACGCGCGCCCCGAGCCATCCCGTCGTCGTACGCGCACGCGCCGTCGTCGTCGCCTGCGGCGCCGTCCAGACTCCATATCTGCTCGCGGGCCAGCGCGCTGGCCGTTCGAGCGGGCAGCTCGGGAAGAATTTCCTGTGCCATCCGAACGCCAAGGTGCTCGCCGTGTATCCGTTCGACGTCGAGGCGTGGAAGGGCGTCAGCCAGTTCGCGCAGATCCGGGAGTTTTCCGCAGAGGGCATCCTGATGGCGGAGAACTTCGTCTCCCCCGGCGCTCTGGGAGCTCACATCCCCTTCCACGGCGCGGAGGCGTGGGAGCTCATGTCGCGATACAACCAGATGGTCCTCTCCGGCGTGCTCGTCGAGGATTCGACCACGGGTTCGGTGTCGCGCTCACGCTTCGGTATGCCGGAAGTGCGCTACGACGTGACCGCGCACGATCACCGCCGCTTCCTGAAGGGGGTGAGGCTCCTCGCGGAGATGCACTTCGCGCTCGGCGCCGAGAAGGTGCTCCTCCCGTTCGCCGACTACCCCATCGTGACGAGCGCCGACCAGCTCCGCGCGATCGACGAGCGGCGCGTGCCCAGACGCTCCCTGGAGCTCTTCACGGTCCATCTGATGGGCACCGCGCGGATGGGCGGCTCGGCGAGCTCCTCCGTCGTCGATGCGAGCGGCGAGCTTTGGGATCTCCCCGGTTGCTATGTGGCGGACGCGAGCCTTTTTCCGACGGCGATCGGCGTGAACCCCCAGATCACGATCATGGCGCTCGCCACCCGGGTGGCGTGGCGTCTCGAGCTCGCGCGAAAAGCAGCGTAGAGGGTCCCGCGTGTAGGTGCGGGGGCGCCAGCGTGCGACGGTTCGCGGAAGGATGCGCACTGAAGGCGCGCTGGCCACTGCGGCGTTGCCGATCGATCCCGCCGCAGGATCCAGCAAATCGAGAACGTCGCGCGACTCACCTGAACGAAGCGGACGATGGCCTTACCCATGTAGTGATCGCGCACCCAATGTAGACACCCAAAATCGGTGCGCGCGCGAATTGCTCCCTGTATATTGGCTGGTGAACGTGAGGGATTTGGCGGAAGAAGAAGCAAAGCACGTCGGCCAAACGAAGCTCGAATCGCGTATCGAGTCGAAGGCGGCCCCGAAGCTCGAATCGGTGCACGGCAGATACGCGATCGGCAGGCTGCTCGGGGAGGGAGGCATGGCCACGGTCTTCCATGCAACCGATCTCGCCACGGGGCGGGAAGTCGCGCTGAAGCAGTTCACCCTGCCGCGGGAAGACCGTCACTACGCCGAATCGGCGAGCCTCTTCGAACACGAGTTCCTGACGCTCGCTCAGCTGTCTCATCCTCGCATCATCGAGGTGTACGACTATTCCGTCGCGGAGACGGGGCCCTACTACACGATGGAGCTCCTCGACGGCGGCGATCTCCGCGAGCGCACGCCGATGCCGTGGCGCGACGCGTGCAGCGTCATCTACGACGTATGCTCGTCGCTCGCGCTGATCCATTCGCGAAGGCTCGTTCATCGCGACGTGAGCCCGCGGAACATCCGCTGCAGCGTCGACGGCCAGGCGAAGCTCATCGATTTCGGGGCACTCGTCCCGATGGGCCCGGGCGACATCATCGTCGGCACCCCGCAGTTCGTCGCACCCGAGGTCGTCTACCGCTCGGTGCTCGATGCGCGCACGGATCTCTTCTCGCTCGGCGCGACGCTCTACTACACGCTCACCGGGCGTGTTCCCTACCCGGTCAAGACCTTCCAGCAGCTCCTGGATGCCTGGGACGTCAAGCCACACGCGCCCTCCACGCTGGCCGACGGCATCCCGCCGGCGCTCGACACGCTCGTGCTGTCACTGATCGCCACGGAGCCGGCGAGCAGGCCGCACAGCGCGTTCGAGGTCATGCAGCACCTCGCGGCCATCACCGGGATCGAGCGCGTGGAGCCCGCGAGCGTCTCGCGCGCCTATCTCTCGACGCCCACGATGGTCGGGCGCGCCGCGTTGATGGAAACGCTCGATCGCGAGCTCGCGCGCGCGTTTGCGGGACGCGGGCGCGGGGTACTCATCCAGGCCGAGGCGGGCCTCGGCCGCTCGCGCGTGCTGGATGCCACGGCGCTCGCGGCGAAGGCGCACGGGAGCACCGTGCTCCGCGCCTATGGCGGCGCGACGAAGAGCGAAGGCTTCAAGGTTGCCAGCGTGCTGGTCGAGCACCTGGCGGCAGCGGCTCCGGAAATCGCCCTCGCCGCGGCGCACTCCGAGGGCGTGGCGGAGCTGCTCTTCGAGGATGGTCCCGCTGCGGGTGCGCGCGGAGCGGGGAGGCTAGGCGTGAAGGATCTCGCCACGCTCGGAGTCTCCCGTGTGGACCTGCAGAGCGCGCTCGGCAAGTGGTTCCTGGCCGTCAGTGAGTTCGTCCCCCTCGTCATCGCCATCGACGATTTGCACCGTGTCGACGAGCCATCCGTCGCGCTGCTGGCCGCGCTGGCGAGTCAATCCGACAGAAGACGCCTCCTGCTCGTCGCGACGGCGGAGCAGGGCGCGGCGCCAACGGACCGACTGGCGTTCGGCGTCTTCCGGCAGAACAGCACGCGCCTCACACTTCGGCCCGTCGACCGCGGAGACGTCGAGCAGCTCTTCGTCTCCGTGTTCGGCGATGTCCCGAACGTCCGCTACGTGACTGATCGCATCCACGCCGTCGCCCAGGGTAACCCGCGCGCGTCGATGGATCTCGCGCAGCACATGGTCGACGAGGGCCTCGTCCGCTACGAGGGAGGCGCCTGGACGCTCCCGGCCTACCTCGATCCCGGGGCCCTCCCCGCCACCGCGGAGGCCGTGCTCCAGACGCGCATTGTGGCGCTGCTCCCCTTGCCTCGCTTCATGGCTCAGGCGCACGCGCTCGCGACGCATGGCGCCTTCACGCGCGAGGACTACGCGAGGCTTCGGCCAGATGTGCCGGCACGGGACGTCGACGCCGCCGTCGGCGATCTCGTCTCGTCGCAGCTCGTGGTGAGCGACGGCCGCATCTACACCATCGCGAACGAGAGCTTCCGTGCGGCGTTGACGCGCGGTCTCGAGCCCGCCGAGCGTACCGAGCGACACCGAGCGCTCATCGGGATCTACGAGGGCCGCACGCCGTTCGGCGTGCTCCGTCACGCGCTCGCCGCCGGCCTCGACGAAAAGGCGCTGGAAGCGCTCACGCCGTTCCTCGCCGACAATCCGGAGAAGAGCGAGCTCCTTCGGATCGGTGACTTCACGCTCGAGCACGGCCCGACCTTCGATCTGGCGCTCGCCGCCGCCCTGCGTCTTCGCCGACCGGAGCGCGAGGTCAACGAGCTCCGGCGCTGGATCACCTCGGTGGGCATCGTGACGGAGCCCGCTTACTTCAACCGGGTCGCTCCGGCGTGGCTCGAGCGGCTCAAGCTCGACTCGGGGTACGCCGACTGGCTCGCTCATCCAGAAATCGTGGAGCCCGGCGAGCGGCTCTCGAGCGCCATGCAAGCGACCTACGCCCGCTACTTCGCGACGCCCGAGCCCGAGCGCGTCTACAGGGCGGACGAGGCCGTCACCCACCTCGTCCGCTACGTGGCGACGGCGATCGCCATCGGCAGCAGCGGGCAAGATCTCGAGCTCCTCAATTCGCTACCGGAGCTCCTCGAGCCGTTCGCGCCCATCAACGAGATCGTGGACATCATCTGGCAGAACGCCCTCGCAAGCCGCGAGCTGACCTGCCGCGTCCACCCCGAGCTCGGTAGAGAGATGTGGATGAAGGTCTACGAGCGCCTCGGGAGCGTCACTGGCGTGGAGGCCCAGTATTCGACGTTGATCCGCAACGCCGTCGCGTTCGGCCTCGGCACCTGCGAGGCGTGGATGGGCATGCCGTCGGCGACCGACTGGGCCGAGCGCCTGGACGACGATGCGCTCCAGCGCGTGAGCGCGCTCCAGCTGCGCCGCACCGTGCGGATGCAGCTCGGCGACTGGGAAGGCGCGGAGCGGCTGCGCAAGGAGGCGGAGGTCCTCGGACTTCAGGCGAATTCGCGGCAGATGTTCACGAACGTGCTGCAGGTGGAGATCAACGCCTGCGCCCTCGCGGGCGATCTCACGGCGCTGAAGCACTGCATCGATCGCGTCAAGGGCCTCGCCGAGGTGATGCCCGGGTGGACGCGGACTCTTCACCTGGCCGAGGCCCGGTTCCAGGTTGTCTGCAGCAACTTCGATGCAGCGTTGCACTCCGCCGAGCGCGCGCTCGCCCTGCTGGAGACGCCGACCGGACCCGCTTATCCGCTGAACAGCGCGTGGTGCGGCGCCATCGCGGCCCGCATGGAAGCGCTCATCGGTCTCGAGCGCTACGAGGACGCGAAGCTCGTGGGCGAACGAGCCTTGGCGAAATGCGAAGAGCTCGACATCGTCGTCCCGGCGCACGACATCTCGCGGGCGCTCGCGCTGGCCGAGGGGCGACTCGGCGAGCTCGAGCGCGCCGCGTCCCGGCTCACGCAGGTGATCGAGGCACAGCTCGCGCTCGGCATCTCGGGCCTGCGGCTGGGCGCCTCGTACGAGGCGCGCGCCCGCATTGCGATCTGGGCGAACGATGCGGCCCTCGCTGAGGAGTACATGCGTCATACCGCCCGCGAGTACCGCTATGGGCAGGGCTCCGCGCTCGGTGCGCGCTACGAGCGCCTGGTGCAGGAGACGCAGCGTCTCGGCGGCGCACGTCTGCCGAGCCTCTCCGATTTCGAGTCGTCCCTCGGCACGTCGAACCCGACCTCCGCGACGATCGTCGTCACGCAGGCCATGAAGGGCGCAGGCGGCGCGACGGAGCGTGCCGAGCGCGCGCTCGATCTTCTCTGCGACGAGCGCGCCGCGGCCGTCGGATACCTCTACCTGTTCAGGAAGGGCCGCTTGAGCCTCGTCGCGGCGCGCGGGGCCAAGCCGCCGCCAGACACGTTCACCACGTTCGTCCGTCGATTCCTTGCGCACGAGATCGCTGAAAGCGTCGCCGTGACGCGCGTGCTGAGCGAGTCGCCCGGAGGGACGACGTCCGCCGACGGAGGGCCGCTGATGTGCGACGAGCCCGACGGCGGAGAGCCGTTCGCGTCGCACTATACCGACGCGCTCGGGATGACGTTCTACCCGTTCCTGCTACGCGGGACGATCGGCAATGAGCCACGATACGCGGGTATCGCCGCGTTCGCGTATCAAGGTCGCCCGGCGCCGGTGGACGACAGCTTGATGGTGGCGCTCTCGACGCACCTGATCCAGACCGGCGACAGCGACGGGCTGGAGTACGGCGCGTGGCAGGAGCTCTCCGAGGACTGAGCTCGCGCTCCGCAAAACCGTCCCTGTGACGACGGCGAGCGGGCTGCTATCTTCCGCGCGCGATGCCGCTTCCGGAATACGTACGCGCGATCTGGCGAAACCCCGACCCCGGCAGGCTCATGGGCCCCGGCCACCCCGCGGGGGATTTCCTGGAAGGGCCGGACTGGCGCGTCGTCGAGGAGCATGACGGCCACCTCCTGGTGGACGTCCCGCTGGTGGAAGCGGCGAAGAACTTCCGCGGCCATCTCTTCGGAGGGTTCGCGCCGACGTACATCGACCTGGTCGCGCTGCGCACGGTGAGCGCCGGCCATCGCCAGGAGCAGCAGCACGGTTGGCTGCTCACGATGAACCTGCACGTCGAGTATTTCGAACCGGTGGAGGGCCCGCGGTTCCTCATCGAAAGCCGGATCCTCAAGCGGCGCGGCCGCACCATCTTCGTCGAGGTCACGTTCAAGGACCTCGCCGGCAAGCCGCTGCTCCACGCGACGACGCTTCTGCTCGAGCAGCCAGCGGAGTAGCGCGGAGGCCTGCCGGGGTACGGGAACGCCCCGCAGTTCGGCGCGTCGCGAAAATGACCGCTCCGGCGGCAATCTTCGCCACCGGTGACGCACCGCAGGCTCGATGAAGGAGCGCCGCTACGGAAAGATGGGTGGCTCGCCGTGGATTGATGTGGTCCGCTCGGCCCCTCGCCCGTATCGTGTCGAGTGGCGTCTCGTGTGTGGCGCCTCCGTCTTTCCGAGCGAGCTCAGTGAGGTACGGGCAAATGTCGAGGTGGAGTCCATTCCTGCGCGTGGGAGCGCTCGCCGCCTGCGGCGCATTCAATGCATGCAGCGGTCCGAGCACAGGCAACGCCGCGGCCGTCGGCGCCGGAGCGTCGCTCGGCAGCGGCGGGGCAGGCGCGGGGGCGACTGGAGGCTCTTCCGCGAGCAGTGGTGGCACGCCCTTCATGTCGACCGGCTCGAGCGCAGGGGACATGGCCTTGCCGCCGATCTTCGTCGATGCCGGGAAGGGGACAGGCGGCACCGACGGCGGATGCGCGGGCCTCACCGTGGCCGGCGAGACGATCCCCCTCGACATGCTCATCCTGTTCGACCGGTCCAAGTCGATGCTCTGCGAGGTGCCCGCTGGCGGCGATCGCTGGACGGCCACGAAGACGGCCCTGACGAGCTTCGTCCAGAACTCGGGCGCGTCCGGCATCAACGTCGCGCTCACCTATTTCGGCGCAACGGCGCCGGGCGGCGATCCACTCGGGTCGTCGTCGTGTAACCCCTACGACTACCAGACGCCCGACGTCGAGTTCACGCCGCTCCCGGGGGGCGCCGCGGCGATCGTCAGCTCGCTCGCGGCCCACACGGCGCAGACGGACACCCCCACCGTCGCAGGCCTTACCGGTGCGATCAACCACGCAGCGTCGTGGAAGGCGGACCATCCCGGTCACACCGTCATCGTGGTGCTCGTCACCGACGGACAGCCGAACGCGTGCGGCGCCGGCAACGTGGCCGAGGTGGTCGACGTCGCCGCGAAGGGACTCGCGAAGGCTGCGATCCCGACATACATGGTCGGCATCCTGAGCCCGGGGAGCATGTGCACCCTCGACCCCAACCAGCCGAACCAGGCGGACCTCGACACTGTCGCGAAGGCCGGCGGCACCACCTCGGCGCTCGTCGTCGACACGACGAAGGACACGGGCATGCAGCTCGTCGAGACGATGAACAAGATCCGCCAGAACGCGCAGATCCCTTGCGAATACACGATCCCCAAGCCCGACAACGGGGGCAAGCTCGACTACGACAAGGTGAACGTCAGCTATCTCGATCCCACGGGGCAGAAGGCCGACGTGTACTACGTGGAAAAATCCGCTGCCTGCGACCCGACGAAGGGAGGCGGCTGGTACTACGACCCCCCCCCGCCGAGCCCGGCCCCCAGCAAGATCCTTCTCTGTCCCTCGACGTGCACGACGGTCACGGCGAAGTTCGGCTACAAGCTGAACGTCACGCT
>CAYUAW010000111.1:0-6361 GCA_964442485.1 uncultured Polyangiaceae bacterium | reverse complement strand
GCTACCCGATGCTCGCGCAGCCGAGCACGACGTCGACCTGGACGCTGACGCCGTTGTTGATCGACGTGCAGGTGGAGTTGCAGAGGATGATCTGCTTCGGAGTGGTGTTGTTGTCGTAGTACCAGCCGCCGTCCGTCGGCGTGCAGCCGCTCACGTCGCCGACGCGCTTCAGGACCCGCGGCGTTCCCATGTCCGGCGTGAGCTGGACGTTCACCTTGCCGAAATCCGGAGTGCCGGTGGGGGGCGCGGGGATCGCGTACTGGCAGCCGAGCGCCGGGGAGGCGCCGATCTTCTTCATCGCGGCGAGGAAGTCGCCGCCCGGATCGCCGCTCCCGGTGTCGACGATGAGCGCCTGGCTGGTGCCGCCCGCCATGGCGATCTGATTCAGGGACGTGAGCGAAGCGCCGACGCCGATGACGAACGTGAGGATCGGCTGGGCAGCCATCGCCGCGGGCGTCACCAGATTCTGGGCGATGGTCGAAACGTTGTTCGTGTTGATGTCGCAACCACTCGGGACGCCGTCCGTGGCGAGCACGAGGATCGTCTTGTGGTCGGGATGGTTCGCCGCCCACATCTTCGTGTAGTCGTAGCCGCCCTGCAGCGCGGGGTACGTCGGGGTGGAACCGACAGGCGAGTGGGCTCCGAGAGAGCTCACTATGCTCGCCGCGACGCCGGGCAGCGTGTCGATCGGCACATCTGGCACGTAGTTGGCGGCGACACACGTGTCCGTCTTCGAGCAGATGCCACCGAGGTGGGTGGTGCCATTGACGAACCCGCCCGTGCAGGTCCCGAAGCTCATGCAGTCGGAATCCATCGCGCAGCTCGTGGGCGCGTTCTTCAGGAGCACCGGGAAGTAGCTGATGCCGACGCCCAGCCCGGCGCTCATCGAGTTCTGGACGAACGTGGTCAGCGCGCCGACGATCACCGACCACTTCGACCCGCCCGTGACCATGTCGTTCATCGACAGGGATTGGTCGAAGACGATGTACATATCGAGCGGGATCTTCTGTGGCTTCACGGAGGTGCCGGCGCACTTGCAGCCGCCGTTGAGGCACTCCGTGTCACCGCAGCTCAGACGGCAGGCGCCGCAGTTCGCCTTGTCGGTCAGGAGGCTCGCTTCGCAACCGTCGTCCGGCTTGCCGTTGCAATCCCCGAAGCCGGCCGCGCAACCGTAGTGGCATTCACCGACGAAGCAGTAAGGCGACGCGTTCGGCGCAGAGGGGCAAGCCATCTTGCAGCCGCCGCAGTTCATCGCGTCCGTCTCGAGGTTCGTCTCGCAGCCGTCGGCGGGGTCGCCGTTGCAATCGACGAAGGTCGAGCTGCACAGGCCCGAGTGCCCACCCGCAGCGGCCGCACCCCCTGCACCCGGGGGAGCTCCCCCAGCAGCCGTCGTGGCACCGCTTCCCGGTGGCCTGGTCGGGCTGCTCCCCCCTGCGCCCACGGTGCCTGCCGCTCCACCCGGTGGCAACGGGGAGACCGCTCCCGAGCCGCCAGCACCGGGAAGCGCAGGCGTCCCGGCGCCGCCAGCCGGGGTGATCGTTCCGCCGAAGCCGCCCGCCTGAACTGGGCCCGCGTTCCCCGAGGAGGCGCTGCAGCCGGCGGACCCCGCCACCCATAGGAGGAAGAGCAGGCGTAGACGCCTGGCCTTCACGTGGCTTCCCTCCACTGATCCACAACGGTACTTTCTTCCAAGGCACATGTGCATGCAAGGAGCGCTCGTAGAGTCGCTATTTTCCTTCGCTACAGCAACGGCGTTTCATCCGCCCGAGCCTCTCGAAGACGTAAACGCGGGCAGGCAACCCGGACTTATCCCACCTCGACCCGGGCCGTACTGCGTACGCGTCCTCGGAATCGCCTGGGGAGCAGGTCGATGAGGGCCCTCGCATGACGGCTCGGGACGTTGCCGGGAACCTCGAGGGGCGCCTGGTCTCGGCGCTGGATCTCGTCTCGGACGCGTTCCTCGCGCTGGACGCCCAGGGGACCGTCGAACACGTCAACGGCGCCGCCGAGCACGCTCTGGGCATCGACCGGCGCGACGCAGTCGGGAGACACGCGAGCGAGCTCTTCGAGCAGCCCTCCGAGGGGAACGGCAGCGCGCACTCGCTGTTCGCGGGAGCCCGGGTGGACGGGAGCGGCGAGGGGCTCGTGAAGCCGCGAAATGCCGACGGGACACTCCGCTACGAGCTCTCTGCGAGCGCGGGCGGCGCCTTGCTGCGGCTGCGCCCGACGTGGAGCGACGGGGTCGACGTGGTGAACACGCTCCTTCGACCCGTCATCCACGACTCCCGGGGAAGGGGCCCGAGCGACACGTTCGATCGCGACGACCGATTCCTGAGCGAGCTCGACAGGGAGCTCGACTACGGGGACGACGCGGTCGACGTGTTCGCCACCGTGGCAAAGCGCGTCGCGATGCACCTGAACGCGGAGCGCTGCGTGTTCTCGGAGATCCTGTCCGGACGCGAGCTGATCGTGATCCATCCGGGATACGAGGCCGATCTGCCGAGCGTCACCGGGACGTTTCCCATCGACGCCTTCGGCGCGGAGACACGTGACTGGCTGGATGCGGGCCGGATCGTGATCACCACGGACACGATGACCGATCCGCGGACGAGGTCGTTCTACGACACCGCGTACGGGCCCGTCGGCGCGCGGGCGACCGTCATGGTGCCGCTCATGCAGGCCGGCTCCTGCGTCGGCTGCGTCACGCTCGGCTCCTCGACGCCGCGCGACTGGACGGGGCGCGAGCTCGCGCTGCTGCACGCCGTCGCCACCAAGACGCTGCACGTGATCGAGACGGGCCGCACCGTCCGCAATCAGGAGGCCCAGGTCGAGCGGCTCCTCAATCTCAACTCCGACCTCGAGCGCCGCGTGCAGGCGCGGACCGCCGAGCTCACGGTGGCGCTGAAGGAGCGCGAGGCGCTGCTCGCTCAGCGCGACCAGGCCGCGAATCAGCTCCGGGACATGATCGAGGCGTCCCCGACGGGAATGCTCATGGTCTCCCTCGACGGGCGGATCGCGATGGTCAACGCCAAGACCGAGGCCATCTTCGGCTACGAGCGCGGCGAGCTCGTCGGTCGTCCCCTCGACGCCTTGCTCACGGCGGGCTCGCGGGTAGCGGCCACGTCCCGGTCGGCGGCGCCCCCGGCGAGCCTGTTGCCCTCGTCGAGCGACGACGTGGAAGGTCAGCGCAAGGACGGCTCGCGGCTCCCCGTCCACCTGGAGGTCAATCCGCTCGAGACGGCGGAGGGGCGTTTCATGCTGGCCTCGGTCAGCGACATCACCGACCGCGTCGAGGTCGAGCGTACGCTCCGGGAGAACGAAGCGCGCTACAGGAGGCTGTTCCACGATTCTCCCACCGCTCTCTGCGAGCAGGATTTCTCCGAGGTCAAGGCATACCTGGACGACCTTTCAGCCGGCGGCGTGGGCGATCTTTGCGCCTACCTGCGGTCACACCCCGAGGTCGTCGCTTCGGCCGCCCGGAGGGTGCGCTTCACCGAGGTGAACGACGCCACGCTCGAGATGTACGAGGCCGAGAGCCGCTCGGAAATCCTCGGAAACTGGCATAAGCTGTTCGATCAGGAGATGCTCAAGGTGTTCGTCGAAGAGCTCTGCTTCCTCGTGCAAGGGAAGGGTTCTCTGTTCGCTGCACGGAGCTCCACCCGTACACTGAAGGGCCGGCGCAACGAGATCGCCTTCCGGCTCAGCGTGCTCCCGGGCTCCGAGCGCACCTGGTCGCGCCTCGTCGCCTCCATCTTCGACATGACCGCGTATCACGAGGCAGAGAGAAAGCTGCGCGCGGCGCTCCGCGAGAAGGACGTGCTCCTGAAGGAAGTGCACCACCGGGTGAAGAACAACCTTCAGGTCATCTCGAGCCTCCTGAACCTCCAGGCGCAATACGTCGAGGACCCGGCCACGCGCGCCGTGTTCGCGAGCAGCCAGGGGCGTGTGCAATCCATCGCCCTCGTCCACGAGAAGCTCTATCAGTCGCGCGACCTGTCCCACATCAAGCTCGGCGAGTACCTGAAGACGTTGCTCACCGACCTGCTGAGCGCACACAGCGCTACCGACCGCGGGATCTCGTCGGTCATCGACGTCGCAGATCTGAGTCTCTCGGTCGACGTCGCCATCCCGTGCGGCCTCATCGTGAACGAGCTGGTCAGCAATGCGCTGAAGCACGCCTTCGCAGCGAGGCGCTCCGGCACCGTCACGGTGCGCGCCCAGCGCACCTCTGGCGAGCTCATCGAGCTCAGCGTCGCGGACGACGGGCGCGGGCTTCCCCAGGCCGCGAACCCACAGAATTCCTCGTCGCTCGGGCTGGATCTCGTGTTCACCTTCGCCGAGCAGCTCGGCGCGGAGGTGGAGATCCTGCGCGAAGGCGGCACCCGATTCGTGTTCCGCTTCAGGGAGGAAGCTGCGTGACTCCTGCGCCGCCCGGCAAGACCGTGCTCGTCGTGGAGGACGAACGGGTGGTGGCGAAGGATCTGCAGCACACGCTGGTTCGACTCGGGTACCGGGTGCCCGTGGCGGTCGCCTCGGCCGAGGACGCCATCCGGGCGGTGGCAGAGGAGTGCCCCGACATCGTCCTCATGGACATCCGCATCAAGGGCGAGCTCGACGGCATCGAGACCGCCCGGATCCTCAGGCGGCGCTTCGACGTGCCGGTCGTGTATCTCACCGCGTACGCCGATTCGGAGACGGTCGCCCGCGCAAAGTCCACCGAGCCGCTCGGCTACCTGCTGAAGCCCGTCAAGCTCGACGAGCTCAGGACCACGCTGGAGGTGGCGCTCCACAAGTACGAGATGGAGCGAAGGCTCCGGGAACGCGAGCAGTGGTTCTCGACCACCCTGCGTTCCATCGGCGACGCCGTGGTCTCGACGGACGCCGGGGGGCGCGTCACCTTCATGAATCCCGTCGCCGAATCCCTCACCGGCTGGACCACCACGGAGGCGCGGGGCCGGCGCGTCTCGGAGGTGGTGAACCTCGTCGACGAGAAAACGCAGGCGCAGCTCGAAAACCCCATCTCGAGCGCGCTTCGCAGCGGGCGAGTGATTCACGTCGACGGCTCCCTGGTGGCGCGGGAGGGGCATCGGCGCGCCATCGCCGACAGCGCGGCGCCCATCGTGGGCGACGACGGCAGCACAGTGGGCGCCGTGATGGTCTTCCGCGACGTGAGCGATCAGCGCAAGGTGCAGCACGACCTCGAGCTCACGGACCGCCTCGCGTCGCTCGGCACGATGGTGGCGAGCGTCGCGCACGAGATCAACAATCCACTCACCCTGGTGCTGGGCGGCATCGGCATGGCGCTCGAGGAGCTGAAGCGTCGCAAACGCGAGCTCGGCTCGCCGCAATGGCTCGAGGAGCTCACGACCACGCTGTCACAGGCGGAGTACGGCTCCAGGCAGATCCGCAACATCGTTTCGGATCTCCGGACGCTGTCGCGGCCACCGTCGAGCGGCGCCGCAATCGACGTCCGGCGCGTGCTCGGCTGGGCGATAGAGGCCGCGGCTCACGAGCTGCGCGGGCGCGTCCGGGTGACCACCAGCTTCGCGAAGACGCCACGGGTCAAGGCCGACGAGACGCGGCTCGGACAGGTCTTCGTGAATCTCCTGGTGAACGCAGCGCAGTCGATGGCGTCATGCGCGCGCGACACCGCCAAGCTCGAGCTCACCACGGCCGTCGCTCCGGACGGCCTCGTCGTCGTCGAGATCGTCGACAGCGGCACAGGCATCCCGCCGGAGCTCCTCGACAAGATCTTCGACCCATTCTTCACGACGAAGAAGAACAGTGGAGGCACCGGCCTGGGGCTCTCGATCTGCAAGGGCATCGTGGGTTCCCTCGGCGGGACGATCTCGGTCGAGAGCGCCGTGGGCGTGGGGACGACGTTCCGCATCGCGCTCTTGCCCGCCACGGACGACGTGCACCCGGCGCCTTCCATCCCGCCTCCCCCCGCAGAGCAGGTCGCGCGCGTCCTCTTCATCGACGACGAGCCGATGATCCTGAAGCTTGCGCAGCGCCTGCTCGGGGCACAGCACGACGTGGTGCTAGCCGAGGGGGCAGAGGCGGCGCTCGAGCACCTCTCGAACGATTCGAGATTCGACGTCGTCTTTTGCGACGTGCTGATGCCTGGGTTCTCCGGCATCGATCTACACGAGCAGCTCCTCCTGCGCTTTCCGGAGCTCGCACCTCGCGTGGTCTTCGTCAGCGCGTCGGCGTTCACCGCGCGCTCGGTCGACTTCCTCTCGTCCGTGCCGAACCGGTGCATCTCCAAGCCCTTCGAGCGCGGTCAGCTCGAGCAGACCGTCGTCAAGATCCTGCGCGAGCAGGGAGCGCGGGCCTCATGATTCGGGGAGCGAGAGGATCT
>CAYUAW010000110.1:15820-19049 GCA_964442485.1 uncultured Polyangiaceae bacterium | reverse complement strand
AACGATTCGGCGAGCATCGAGTTCGATCCGATCGACGGAGCGAAGGACTACCGCGTGTACGCGCTGCCGGACGACTCGGCGGTGGTGAAGAACTCGGACGGCACGGTGACGGTGCAGAACGCGACGTACCGCTGCTCCGGGAATCGGCAGACCTGGAACCTCGCGAGCAAGGGCGTCTCGAAGGACACCGGCGGTTCCTACGTGAGCGCCACCTTCAACACGGACTACACGAAGGACACGCTCGGGTACGTCTATCTGGAGGCCGGAAGCGGTCGCAGCCCGGTGTACGCGCTCGGAGCGATCAAGGACGCGGCCGAGATCGACGAGATGGGCTGGAAGGAGATGCGGGTGAAGGTCTACACGACCGACACCAACCAGCGCACCACGCTGCTCGGTCAGGGCTGGCGAGACGACGGCATCGTCTTCTACGTGCCCTCGGCGGCTTCCGGCTCCACCGTCCCCGTCTACGGCTCGCAGATGACCGAGGTCGTCGCAGGACAAGGCTGGACCAAGTATCACCAGTACTACTACCTCGACGCTTCGAAGGCCGCGCACGCGAAGGACAAGACTCCGCCCGCCGTCGCCTTCAACGTGCTCACTGCCGCCGCCGACGGCACCGCTCCCCTCATGGCCGTCGACTACGTCGGGACGATGGAGCACGTCGAGCTCGTCGCCGGTGGCGAGCGCTTCCTCCGCGCTGCTTACCAGGGCAACGGGCCCCTCTGGCATCTCGAGTGGGCCGGCGTCACCGCAAAGACCACCCTGGTGGTCGAAGCACTCGACGCCCCCTGCCCCTTCCAGGGCTTCCTCTCACCCCAGCCACTCCCCAAGTCCGGCGTCCACCAGGCCCTCCTCACCCTCGACGACCTCAGGAAGGCTTCCCCCTCCGGCGAGGTCTTCATCAACGGACAGGGCGACGCTGCCAGCAAGCCCAAGGCCATCGCCCGCTCCTTCGTCACCGTCCAGCCTCAGCCCAACAACGCCGGCGACTGGGACTGGTACAAGGATTTCTCCGACGCCGCTCCCTTCGGCACCGCCACCGCCGTCAAGGGCTGCACCGACTTCAACTGCACTCGCTTCCAGACCACCGACTTCGACTTCAGCGCCTACAGGCTCGAAAAAGAGGGCTCTCAGTTCCTCTTCACCTTCGGGCAGTTCCTCGGACAGTTCTGGGTCGCTTACGACGACTCCGGCGCCGACGTCACCGGCAAGGTCCGCTTCACCGCTCGGCAGAAGGCCAACGTCGACTCCGATCCCTCCAAGTTCCTCCACGTCACACTCTCCGTCGACATCGTCGCAACCGATCGCCGTTACCCTCAGCTCATCATCTCCGACCAGGACGCTCCCATTCAGGAAGGCCTCGCCAAGGCCACCAACAACACCATCCTCGTCCAGCCCATCATGGGCCCAGCCATGCGCCTCGAGGTCCAGGCCATCCACGGCCTCATCAACGGCAACCCCTGGGACGTCAACAACCAGGCCAAGGAGCACCGTCTCATCGACACCGAGGCCGCTCTCAAGGAGCCCGCTGACTGGCCCTTCGAGCACGCCGGCATGGATCGCCTCACTCGCTTCGACGTCTACGTCTCTTCTCAGCGCCTCTACGCCTTCATGGACGGCAAGCCCGCTGGCTGCACTCTCTTCCCCTCAGGCTTCGCACTCTCCGGCCCTGTCACCGTCACCTTCGGCGATTCCCTCTATCACGAAGGCGCTGCCGACGAGCTCGTCTGCTCGCAGGCCATGCCTTACGGCTTCCTCCACGTCCACCAGTGCACCGAGACCAAGCGCCACTTCGACGACTTCGGTTTCAAGAACGCCTCGGACGGACCTCTCTGGGACGAATCCAAGTTCCCCTGCCGAGCCTATTAGTAACGGGGGGCCTTAGCCCCGCCGCCTTCGGCGCGCTCGCTTCGGGGCGTACTTTGATGCGTCGGGGACGACGTCGGCGCGGCCGTGACGACCGCGGAGGCGAGCGCCCGGCGCGCCCGCCTTCCGCGATCGCTTCCCCTACGATGCTGTCGCCCCCGCCGGGTCGGGCACCGGCACCGGTGGGTCGGGACTCGGCGTCGGTGGCGTCGGCGTCGGCGGTGCGGGCGGCACCGGCTGCGGCTCTGGCTCGACTGGAGTGCTCCGCACGGGCGTCTGCCAGCTCACGATCGGCGAGAGCAGCTCAGCGGCGAGCTCGGCGCTGCTCGGATCCTTGCTGCGCACCGACGCCGCCACCCGCACGACGTACTGCCGCAGAGCGCCCGCGAACGCGTCGAGCATTTCGCGCAGCAGGGCGGTCGGCTCTTCCTCGTCGCGCAGGGCGGTGATGCCGAGAACCTCGCCGTACCTCCTGTGCGCGTCCCGCAGCGTCTTGAGTATCGAGGCGGCGCCGAGCGCCTCGATCTCCGCGTCGAGCTCACGGCTCTTGATGAGCTTGAGACGCGTGTTGCTCTCGGCCCATTCGAGCTTGTACGCGAGCATCAGGAATTTCAGACCCTCGGGGAAGATCTGGCTTTGTAGAGACGCCGCGACGGCGGCCCTGGGGTGATTGGGCAACTTCGCCCACGCCCCGAGGACGTCGAAGAGCGCGCTCCAGCTCGCGTCGAGGGCGCTGTCAGCCGCCTTCGAAACAGCCGGATCTACGCGCGGCAGCGGTAGTCGAGCCGCTGCGGTGCTGACGAGCGCGCGATGCGCGGCGGAAAGCTCCGCGAGCGACTCCGCGAGCGGCTCCGGCAGCTCCTTCGAGCGCGCGACTGTGAGAACCTCGCTGCCGAGCGCTTGCGCTCCCGCGGCGTCGAGCCGCGGAAGCTGGACCAGATCGAATGCGTGAAAACTCCTCTTCATGACCGATTCCTCCATCATGACGAACACCGCGTCTCCCCACCTGAGGATGCTCGATGCCGTCGTTCTCTGTGCAGACGCGGCGAGCCCTCGCCTCATTCCGCACGCCCTCACATTCCCGCGAAAGCGCACACCCCTGTGGTCGCACGCGCACGGTGTCGCCAGCGAGCAACGTCTCCCGGGCCGAACGCCTCTCTACATTGCTACCGAGGATGCCCGCGAGCTCCCCTCACCTCTCTGCATTGCGTTTGCGTGAGCTCTCGACCACCCCGTACCTCTCTGCATTGCGTTTGCGTGAGCTCTCGACCACCCCTCACCTCTCTGCATTGCGTTCCGACGTGCTCCCGACCACCCCATTGCCTCTCTGCATTGCGTTCCGACGTGCTCCCGACCACCCCAT
>CAYUAW010000110.1:0-15720 GCA_964442485.1 uncultured Polyangiaceae bacterium | reverse complement strand
CGACCACCCCATTGCCTCTCTGCATTGCGTTCCGACGTGCTCCCGACCACCCCATTGCCTCTCTGCATTGCGTTCCGACCTGCTCCCGACCACCCCATTGCCTCTCTGCATTGCGTTTCGCGGACCCAATCTGCGGACGGAAGACGGCCCTCGCCGGAGGAACAGGGGGCGCACCACGGTCGGAGCTGGTGGCTGCGAACCTTCTCCGAATCGTCCGAATCACGCGTCCTGAATTCCAGGACACGACGGGTTCGCGAGCGCCCTCTAGCATCCGCCGTACACGCTTCGCCCGGAGGTGGCTTCGTGAAACCATCGTTCATTCGCAGTTCCGCATCGCGCAGTGTCTCGTGCTGGGATCCCTGGTCGCCGCCTGTGGGGCCGGGCCGCAGCGCGAAGACGAGCCCACGCCGGAAGTGACGCGGACCGCGCTCGGTCATGAGATGCTCGAACCGCCCTCGACGAGCAAACGACGTTCGAGACGATGGGCGCCGAGCTTTCGGTGCGGGCATGGCTCAGCGCCGATGCATACGTGGCGCAGTATCGCGCGGCCGACGGGGCGGTCATCGGCACGCAGCGCATCGGCAAGCAGAGCCTGGTCGACGGCGTGGAGGTTCCGAAGCTCCTCGAGGGGGAACCGTTCCGCGACTTCGCCGCGCGCGCGAAGCACCGGGTCGAGCTACGGGTGACGGGGCTGCCTGACGATCAGCTCTGGTGCGAACCACCGCCGGGGCCCTCGGGCGACATCGGGACGACGCGCGCCGCGTCCACGCTGGAGGACGTGGCGCGCGCACTCGCCGCATGCAACACCAAGGCCCTCAATAGCTGCAAAAGAGAACTTCGGGTACACCGCGCTCTACACCGGGGATCCGACCTTCATGTTCGATTGGTCCTATACCGCGAATCCCACCTTCCACACCGTGCAGCATGGTCTGGGCGGCCTCGCCATGGGCTCCGGCACGGGCAACGCTTCCGCTCGAAGTGCCGCTTCGTACAGCGCGGTTTGCGCGGGCGCACAGACGGCCACTCTGGCCGCGGTCGTCACGGCCCCGCGCTTCGGGCTCAAGACGCCGGGAAGCTTCAACCTGCAGGCACCGCCTCTCTCGTTCGTCGGCTTGGTCATCGGCGAGGGGTGGAGGGAGAGCGCTTGCAGCGGCTCCGCTTGCGACTACGCCGTGCAATTCAACCAGGCCAACATGGCTTACACGGCCTCGCCGGGTAACGGCATCGAGACCTTCTGCGGTCACTTCACCGACCAGGACGACGTCTTCCACACGTTCCGGTGCCGCGATCTCTCGCTCGAATGCCCGGACTTTGCTTCGGTCCCTGAGGCCACGAACGCGTCGATCTCGAACTGAATCGGGGCGTCTGCCTGTGCCGTCCGCACCCGCCTCGTGGACGCTTTCGCCGCCGGCTCCGCCCGATTCCGCGCTGCGGACAGCGACGGGGATCGGCGCCTCGAACCAAGTTGCTCGGGATCCGCGACCTGCGCGGCGGCCTAGAGTTCGAGGCATTGTTCTTGACGTGGCCCAAGCGCCACTGCGATCCAACTCGAAGCCGACGCGCTCCTTATCGCCACCGCCGCGTTGTCGTCGTACAGCTGCGCGCTCCTGATGTAGCGCTGCATCCGGCCCTCGACGTCGCTCTCACCGGCGTCGTGAAAGCGACGACCGTCGCGGGCCGCCTCACCGTCGGCGGCTGGAGCTGCCCACGGGGTGCGCCGACCTCGAACGACGAAGCCCGAGCGCGCTCCTATGTCTCGTTCCGAACGTCGTCGGGGCATATTGCGAACGCGAGCCACGCCCTGAGCCCGTTTGCAGCGTCGATCGAGCGGCTCCGGAGGTGGCTTGGATGTTGCTCCCTGCTCGCGTCGCCGACGATTCGAAGTGCAGGCCACGGCGCGGCGCCTCCGCCGGAGGTCCGTCGCGCGCGACCATGACAAGGAACCCATCCATGAAATCAGCGATTCTGATCGCATGTGGCGTCCTCGCGACGTGCGCATGCTCAACCAGCAAGCCGGCCGATGATCCTACCCAGGTCGCGGTCGCCGAACCCCCGGCGACGGAATCGCCGCCACCGGTCGGGGCGACGGGCGCACGAGAGCCGGACCGAGCGCCGAACGGGAGCGCGCCGGCGCTCGAACAGCCTGCGCCGAGCTCGCCACCGCCGGCCGCCGCACCGCCGGAGCCAGCGGCTCCGAACGCCTCGAACGCGCCGGCCACACTCGGCGCCACGCCGCCGTCGTCGCAGCCGGACAACACGCGCGTCAACAAGCGGGACCGTGACAGCAACGCGCTGACGCCGATGGACCAGGGGAACGGCGGCTCCGACCTCAAGATCACCCAGCAGATCCGGCAGGCGGTGATGGCGGACAGCTCGCTGTCGTTCACCGCCAAGAACGTGAAGATCATCACCGCGAAGGGGAAGGTGACGCTCCGCGGGCCTGTCAAGAACGACCAGGAGCGGAGCGCCATCGAGGCGAGCGCTCGCAAGGTGGCCGGGGATACGAACGTGGACGACCAGATCGAAGTGAAAAAATAGAACATGAAAAAAGCAATCATCGGAATCGTGAACGACCGCGCACAGGCCGAAGCAGCGCTCGAAAATCTCCGAGCGGCGGGGTTTCGCCCAGAGAACATCTCCGTTCTGCTTCCCGACAAGAGCGGGACGAAGGACTTCGCTCACGAGCACAATACGAAGGCTCCGGAGGGCGCGGTCGCCGGCGCCGGCGCGGGCGGCGTGCTCGGAGGCACCCTCGGGCTCCTTGCCGGGATCGGGGCGCTCGCCATCCCCGGATTCGGTCCCCTCATCGCCGCGGGGCCTTTGATGGCCGCTCTCAGCGGAGCCGCGGCCGGCGCGGCCGTCGGCGGGCTCACCGGCGCCCTCGTCGGGATGGGCATCCCCGAGCTGGAAGCCAAGCACTACGAAGGCAAGATCAAGGGAGGCAACGTGCTCATCGCCGCGCACGTCGAGAACAGCCAGGAAGAGGACTCGGCGAAGCGCGTGCTCAAGCAATGCGGCGCCCAGGACGTCACCGCGACGTCCGAAGCAACGGTGCCGAAGAAGCAGTCGCCGCGCGCCGACGTCGTCGAGAAGCCACTTCGCTGAGGCGCGCCGGGTTCGGTCCGGGATTCGGGACGCCCCTCCGGTCGGGACTCAGACCGACGGGAGGGGCGCGCCGAACGTGCGAGCGAGCCGATACCCGAGTCGCCAACGACCACCCATGTGCATCTCGGCCTCGTTTACGTAGCCGGGGCTCGCCTCGAGCCGAGCGGCAACCACGAGGCCATCTTCAGTCGTCTCCGCTGCCCTCGAGCTCCACGATGCCGGAGCGCTGCTTGCCGAGGTCGCGGCGATGTTCGATGACGGTGCCGAGGAGCGAGCGATCACGCTGACGGTCAAGGTGGGGGGGGGCTGCGCTCGTCGTTCGATGACTACGAGTATGTCCTGCGCGTCTTCGGCAACCTCGTCGGAAACGCCGAGAAGTTCGCGCCGCCGCTCGGCACGATTCACCTGCGCGCCGTGCAGGTCACCGATGGTGTGAAATTCTCGGTGGCCAACACGGGCCCAGGCATTTCGCCGCAGCACGTCGACGACGTCTTTCTACGCGGGCTTCGCGGGCAGTCGCGCGGGATGGGCCTTGGGATCGGACTCGCGATCGCCAAGGGCATCGTGGCCGCCCATGGCGGCACGATCGGCGTCTCGAGCGACCAGGGAAAGGGCGCCGTGTTCTGGTTCGTCCTTCCGAGCGAGTCAGCCCATCCTCCTAAGGGCGTCTCCGCGAGCTAGATGCCAGCGCCTTTACACCCACGCTTCCCGCGGATTGAACCGATGTCCGGTTTGCGGCACCCGCTCGGTCGTCTCGGGTCTTTCGCCCGGCCGTGGAAGAGCGGTAAAGAAGTCGGTGTTGGAAGCGAGTACGCGTGAGACGTGAACGAGCCACGACGCAGGCAGTCGCCATCGCTCTCGCAGCGGTAGCTTCGACGTTGCCTGCGCTGGCGGCGCCCTCCACGAGGCTCACGTACGTTCGAGGCGCCGGGGCGGACAGCTGTCCGGACGAGGGCGCGCTGCGTCGCGCCGTCGAGCAGCGCCTGGGCTATGACCCGTTCTTCCCGTGGGCGGATCGGACCATCGTCGCTCGCATCGCCGGGGACGCTCGCGGCGTCCGAGGGACCGTCGAGCTGCTCGACAAGAGCGGCATCCTGCGCGGCTCGCGGGAGCTCACGGCGCCGTCCACCCAGTGCGGCGAGCTCATTTCAGGGATGGCTCTTGCGATCAGCATCGCGATCGATCCGAAGAGCGTCGACCGGGCAGCAGCTCCAGCAAATGACGAACCTGCGGCGGATCCGGCAGTCGCCGAATGGACGACGGCCCGCGCCGACGAAGTAGAACGCCAGACGCCGCCCGCGGCGGGCCAGGCTCACCCTGCGTCGGCCGAAAAGCGGGCGCCGAATGACGAAGGGAGCTTCGTTCCGGACCTGGGTGCCGGCGTTGCGGTCGCGACGGGGCTCGCGCCGGGCTTCGGCGTGGGCCCGACCCTCGCGGCGCTCATCCACCTTCACGCCTGGTCGCTCGGCGTCGAGGGGCGATACCTGTTCATGCCGGGGACGCGCGTCGGGCCAGCCCTGGTGTCGTCCACGGTCGTCGAAGGCGCGTTCCTCGGGTGCTTCAACGCTGGAGCGCCGTTCGCGTGCGCGATGGCGTCAGTCGGTCGGGTCGGCATCTCGGGAAGCGGGCTCGCTCGAAGCCGCGACGACTCGGCGGCGGTCGCCCGTCTCGGCGGTCGGCTCGGGGCCGACGTGCCGCTCTCCACGGAATGGTTCCTCAGGGGTTACCTGGAGTTGAGCGCCGCCTTGAACCGTCCGGTCGTGGACGTCGACGGACATTCGTTCTGGGGAACGTCGCCGCTGGCCGGTTCGCTCGGCGTCGCACTCCACCGGCGCTTTCCGTGACGGATTCGCCCGTCACGCGCCAAGGACGGACGATGGGCTCTCCCGCGCTTGCACCCGCGGTCGCCGGCAGCGGGGTCGACTTCGAGCGATTGTTCGAGGACGAGCTCGACTACGTTTGGAAGGCGCTCCGACGGCTCGGCGTTCGCGAGGCGGATCTCGACGATCAGGTGAACGAGGTGTTCCTGCGCGTCCACCAGCGGCTCGCCGACTACGATCCCTGCCGCCCCATCCGCCCCTGGCTCTTCGCTTTCGCGGCGCGGGTCGCGGCCGAGCAACGGCGCCTGTCGCGCAACGCACGGGAGATACCGGGTCTTCCGCTCGAGGCACGCGACGAGTCCCCCGACGCCGAGGAGAACGCGGCCACGAACGAGACGCGCGCTCACGTGCTCGCCGCGCTCGACGAGCTCGATCGAGAGAAGCGCGAGGTGTTCGTCGCCATCGAGCTCGCGGGTCACTCGGGGCCCGAGGTCGCGGGCGCGCTCGGCATTTCGGTGAACACCGTCTACTCGCGGCTGCGGCTCGCCCGCACGGAGTTCACGGTGGCGCTCCGACGCTCCAGGAGGACCCCATGAACGAGCCCTATCACGGCCCGCTGCCGCCGGACGTCGCCGAGGCGCTGACGGTGGAGCGCACGCGCCCGGCCGTTGACGCTGCGACCCGCGCGCGCCTGCAGGCGCGTCTTCACGCGAGCCTGCTCGCGGGTCCGAGCGGCGGAGGTGCTGGTGCTCCTGCCGCCGCTGAACGCGCACCGGGCGGCACCGCTGCGCTCCGCGGCCCCTGGAAGGCGCTGCGAGGCGTTCACCCTGGAGTCACCGCCGCCGTCGGGTTCGCCGTTGGCTTGACCACCGGAGTTGCCGCGCATGCATGGCTCTCGACAAATACGCCGCCGACGTACGGCGTGCCGAGCGCCGCGCCCGCGCTACCCGCCATCCACGAGCCGCCCTCGGCGCCCGCGCCCGCGCGCCCTTCCTCCCCGTCGAACGACGAGGCCGCGCCCGCCGCGCGCGGCGAAGCCCACGCTCCTCCGTCAGTGCCTTCGGCGTCGAGCCTCGTCGCGGAGCGGGCGTTGCTCGACATCGCCCACGGCGCGCTCGCGAAAGGGGACGCTCTGTCGGCGCTGGATGCCCTCGGTCGCCACGCCCGGCAGTATCCACACGGCGTCTATCGCGAGGAGCGAGAAGCGCTCACGATCCAGTCGCTTCGTGCCCTGGGAAGAACGGCAGAAGCGACCCGGCGAGCCGCGGCGTTCGAAACGCACTACCCGAACAGCCTGTTCCGCTCCACCGTCGATCCCACGCTCGACGACAATCGCTGACGGAAGTCGTGCGTCTCCGGCAAGCATCGGACGGATGCTCGATTCGAGCGGAGGAAGACAGATGAGACGGATTCTCTTTTCCATCGGTGCGGCGTGCGCGTGCGCGTGCGCGATTGCCTGCGGAGAGACGCGACTCGATGCGGGCTCGACCGATGGCAACCCGAGCGATGCGGGCCAGCAGGGGGAGCTCTTCCGGGGTACGCCGAGCAACTCGCTGAACCTCCCCTGTGATCTTCCGGCACCCGATTTCGTCGCCGGGGCGTGGGTCGGTTCGTTCGACACGCTCACCTTGCCGTCTGGGTCCAGCACGATCCGGATCGACGTGAAGGGGTCGTTCAAGACGTCCGACGGGCTGTGCGGGACGGTCGTGTTCGGCGAAGGTGATCCGCTGCCCTTGCCTACGGATCCCTCGACCTATCCGCCGGGAGCGCCTACCAGCGCCGCCGACCAGGGACCGATCTCACTCGAGAAGGGCGGCGGATCCAGGGCCCCCGGGATGGTGACCGTGTACACCCCTGCGACGACGTAGCGGCAAGCTCCGTGGGCGATACCGTTCACGTCGTATACGACGTTGAGCGTGCCCGCCGGCAACGCGATGCCGGGCAGGCCGCCGAAGTCATCCCCGGTGATGCTGTCGAGCGTGCGGGCTTCCGTCGGCTCCGCCCGCCGTCTGGCGTTCCTTCCCACCGCACCCTTCGGTTGCGCAGAGCGGAACGACGTGCGCCGTACAAGCTGCTGCGAGGAGCATTCGTGGAACGAACTTTCTCTGCTTCTTCGCCATGTGCGTTCACCCTCTGTCCCGGAGCGTGTGGGCCAGGCCGGTCATCGCGTGCAACGCGCGTGCCCCAACACGATTTTGCGTGATTCTGCGTGCTGGGGGGCTGCACTGGCGCAGCCTGGCACAGCACTCGCTTCGGGCTCACCGGGTGTGCGATCGACACCGTCTCGCCCGCTGGCGCTCGCGGCGTGTCGTTCGGCTCGACCCGGATGCCTGCAGGAGAGCCGGGATGAGACGAAATGCATCGATATCTTGCTGTGCCCGAGCGGCGGACATCGGTGCGCGTCGAATTCTTTGGGTTGCATCCGCCGCGAATTCAGCCGAGAAAAACGATGGAGGACGAACGAATGCGCCGACCCCATTGCCCTTTCACGGCCCTCGCCGCTGGTTCACTCGCGGTACTGACCACGCTGACGACCGTGGACGCCCGGGCCGAGGGCATCATCAGGAATCCCGGTGACCACCCGAAGTACGCCGTCGAGCTCGAGCCGCACGGCCTCCTCGACTGGGACAACTACTATTGGGACAGCACGGGGTACGGCCTCGGCATGCACGCCGTCATCCCGTTCCTCGACAACGGTCCCGTCAGCACGATCAACAACAACATGGGCATCGGCTTCGGCCTGGACTGGTCCCATTTCAGCGACAACGCTTGCGGGTTCGCCAACATCCGCGGGACCGTGTTCGGGCCCGGGTGCGACGTCTCGGGGAACTCCATCAAGTTCCCGGTCTTCGTGCAGTGGAACTTCTTCTTCACGAAGATCGTCGGCGTCTTCGGCGAAGCCGGGTTCGGCATCTACCACGACTGGGTTTCGTGGACGCCGGCCAACGGCTGCCCGGTCGGGGCCTACTGCTCGAACAACCAGACCGGGGTGTTCCCGTACTTCGAGGGCGGCGGTCGCTTCCTCTTCGGCGACCGGGTCGGTCTCCTGGTGCGAATCGGATACCCGTACCTGACGCTCGGCGCGTCGTTCCTGCTCTGACCCGCGTTCACGCGAGACGAAACCGCGTCCCGCAGATCGTCGCCGTGAACGGCGACGCCCCTGGCTCGCCGAGCGTCATGCCGTACTCGACGATGACGTCGGCATCGGCCTTCACGAAGCTCAAGGCACCCCCGGAAATCGCGATGCACTCGCCGAGCGGCGCCTCCGTGCCCAGCACCTCCGACCACCGGCGCGCCATGGCGGCAGGGTCGCGCGCGCCGACGGTGACCTCGCGAATCTCGCGTGCGCCCTTCGTCGACAGGAAGCTTCTCCAGTCTGGCCCGGCCCAGCGCCACGAGTCCGGGGGCGACGGCTGATCCAGAGAGACGATGGCCGCGCCGATGTCCTTCGGATGCAGGTGCACGGCACGAATGTCGGGATAGTTCGCTTGCCAGATCACACGCACACCGAGCCGGTCGAGCCGCGCGCGATCGCCGTCCAGGTCATCGGTCTGCAGGATGAGCATGTAGGCGGAGTCGCCGTGCCGTTCGAGGTGTCGGCCCGCTGCGGTGTCGGCCCTGGTCGGCGAGACGACCTCGAGAAACTGATCGCCGATCGGCAAGAGTGCGTTCTGCAGGCCGAACTCCGCGACTTGCGGGTCCCTGTAGGCAACCTGCAAGCCGAGCGCAGCTTCGAACGCTGCAACGGTTTTATCGAGCTCGCGGGCAGCGAAGACGATCTGTCGAATTCGTAACGTCATCGCCCCTTGAAGCTCGGCTCGCGCTTCTCGACGAAGGCCCTCGCGCCCTCGCGGTGGTCCTCGGTCTCGGCGCACCGCAGGTGAGTCCAGGCTTCGCGATCGAGCAGCGCCTGATAGTCCTGCGTCGACGCCAGCCTGACGTTCTCCTTCATGTAACGATGCGCCACTCGAGGCCCCCTCGCGATGCGCCGGGCGACCTCGTGCACGGCGGTCATGAGCTGCTCGTGCGGCACGACGCGGTTCGCGAGCCCGAGCCCGAGCGCCTGGTCCGCCGTGAGCACGTCGGAAAGGAACAGGAGCTCCTTCGCCTTCGCTTCGCCGAGCAGCCGCGTCAGCGGCCAGGTGATGCCGAAGTCTCCCCCGAGGCCCACCTTGGCGAACGCCGTCGTGATCTTCGCCCGGTCCGACAGAATCCGCAGATCGCAGGCGAGCGCGATACCGAGGCCCGCACCTGCCGCCGCTCCATTCACGGCAGCGATCGTCACCTTCGGAATCGAGTACAGAAGCCCGGACAGTCGATGCGACGCGCGCTGCCGGTCGAGACGCCTTTCGAACGTGAGCTCGGAAGCCCGCGCCGCGTTCATCGCGGTCACGTCGCCACCCGCGCAGAAGCCGCGCTCTGCCCCGGTCACGACGATGCAACCGACGTCGGGATCGTCGGCGTAGCGTTCCACCGCAGCGATCGCCTGCGCGATCATCTCCGTCGACAGCGCATTGAGCCTCTCGGGCCGGTTCAAGACGAGCGTGGCAACGCCGTCCTTCACGTCGACGAACAAGGGATTCGTGTCGGTCATGACGCAGGCTCCTGGGAGGAGGTGACGCTGACGTCAGTTTGTACCGTGCAGCATGGAAGTGGTGAAAGGCGACGCTTGTCCACCGAAAACCCTGTCCAGGGTGGGAGAAACGAAGAGCGAACCGTAGGCGGAGAGATGGTCGTCATCACTGTAGAGCGGGTGACCGGACTCCACGACGCGGCAGGTCGCCGCGCTGCATAGCCTGTCGGCTGTGGCGACGATCTGGACGCCTTCCAGACCCTTCAGGGAATCGAACACCGCCCGGACCTTCCGGTTGCGCGCAACGTATTCGTCGTAGGTCGGGGCCACGATGTTCTCCACGTTGCGGCCTGTCCGGGCGGCAATCGCGAACGCGGAGGAGACGTCGTAGCCAACCTCTGGGATCCCTTCGAGCAGAACGACGGTGCGGCCAGCCGCGACGAGCCTCTGAACCGTCCGCCGCAATCCCGCTTCGAACAGCGTGGCGTTGTCGGCATCTCGGTCGCCGGGCCCCTCCGCGTCGCGCAACCGGACCGGCACGCCCTCTTCCGCCTTGTATCGAGTACCCTCGGCGAAGATGGCCCACCTGGCCGCGAGGACGACCGTGCGCAGCTGCGGGTGCTGCTCCACGTAGGCGAGGGTCGCGCGGTTGAAGTCGGCGCACGACCACCCCGGGTCTTTCCGCTCGATCCCCGAAAGCGGCGCACAACCCAGTCGAAGCGCCAGATACCCGCTCACGGAATGCCTCGAGGCGCTTCGATCGACGGCCGGGGCGAGCGCTCCAGCATGGGAGTCTCCCCAGACCAGGAAACTGGCCGCCGCACTCTTGGCGCCCAGCGTGCAGAGCTCCGTTCCGCTCCCTGGTGAGCGTTCACAGCCGTCCCAGTTCTTTTGCGCGAACTCCGGGACCTCGATTCCCTTGAACCGACCTGGGAAGCCATCCGCGTGGCGGATGTAGAGCCCCGCAAACAGGGCCAAGCTTATCGCCGCCGCCGCACCGGAGAAGATCTGCCTTTGACTCAACGTCTGCTTCGACCTGAAGGGCGCTTCGACGAAGCGCCAGGATGCGATGGATACGCCGAACGTGACGAGCAGGAGCATGACAGTCTGCAAAACCGTAAGCTCCCGGATCGCAAAGGACCTGGCGAAGACGAGCAGCGGCCAGTGCAGCAGGTAGAGGGAGTACGAAATGAGTCCAACGAAGACGAGCGGCCTCCCGCTGAGCAACCGTCCGACGTGAGTGGTTCCCATCGACCCGGCATAGATGACACAGGCCGCGCCGAGAGTGGGCGGCAGGGCAGCGAGCCCAGGGAACGAAGTCTGCGCGTCGTAAAGGAAGATGCTGGCCAGCATGAGAAGCAAGCCGGCCGCGCCGATGACGTCGCGAAGCCTCGAGTCCAGGGACCGAGGAAGAGCGCCACACGCCACGATGGCGCCCATCAGCAGCTCCCAGGCTCGCGTGTGCGCCAGATAGAAGGTCGCCGACGGATGACCAGTGATTGCCCAGGCGCTGCCGGCGAGTGACAGAACCATGACGACGACGATGCAGAGGGCGAACCGTCCACCGAGAACGCGACGGATCGCGACCAGCATCAGCGGAAAGAAGATGTAGAACTGCTCTTCGACCGCGAGCGACCACGTGTGAAGCAGCGGCTTCTGCAACGCCGGCGCATCGAAGTATCCCGCTGCTCTCCAGAACTGGATGTTCGAGATGAACAGGGTGACTCCTATGGTGCTCTTGCCGAGGTCTTTCAACTTCTCCGGAGGGAGCAATACGGAGCCGAGCACGAGTACCATCGCCATGGTGACGAAGAGCGCTGGGAAGATCCGACGAATACGGCGCTCATAGAATCGAACTATCGAGAAGTTCTCACGCTCGACTTCCTTGATGATGATCCCGGTGATGAGGTAGCCGGAAATGACGAAGAAGATATCGACGCCGACATACCCTCCGCGAAAGGGCGCGACGTTGGCGTGGAAGAACAGCACCGCCAAGACGGCGATGCCTCGAAGTCCGTCGATGTCGCTGCGGTAGCCGTGCTCTCGAGCCATCCAAGTTCTCCGAAGGAAGGTGGGGCGCTCTTTACCGCGTACGCGTCCGCGGCGCAGCAGCGTCGTAGAACGAGAACGCCGTTGCTGGTCATCGCGAATATCTCGCGTCCACGGGGAAGTTCGCCGGGGGGGAAATCCCTCATGGCTTCGCCATTTGTCACCGAACCGGAGCTGTTCTTAATCTGATCGCCACCGAGCTCCTGCAATCACGTCGACTCCCGGAAGTGCACACGCCGAAACAGACCTCACACCTGGTCTCTTTCGAGCTCACCAGCACGACAAGCTCGCTTTTTCCTCGGAGCATGCGTCGACACGAGCAAGTGCGCCGGCGGACAGCGCACGTTCCCGTTCGCGTCCGCGTGCAAGGACCCGACGGCTTCGTGACGGTGCGCAGCCTTCACGGAGCGCAGGTGATGCTCTGCGTGTTCGGCGTCGGGCTGAGCTTCTGGCAGGCGGCAGGATCCTGCGGCACCTGGCCGCACAGGTTCGCGCACTGGAGCTCCTGAAACCCCTGCACACAGGCGTCGATGTCCGCGTCGGTTCCGCCCGTGATGCCCGCGCCTTCCTTCGTCCTGCACTGGTCGATGGCGGTCGCTCGAATCTGCTGGCAGACCGCGGTGGTCACCAGCGTCCCGCTCTCCATCACCTTGCACTCAGCGAGCTTGGCGCACTCTGCGTCGGTGATCTTTCCACACGCAGTCGTGACGCGGTCGGAGGTCGAGCTGTCGCTCCCGCAGCCGATCACGAGAAGGAGAGCGGCGAAGAACGACTGGCGCATGGTCTCGTCATCGATTCTACACGACACCACGTGTTTCTTGAACTCAAGGTACCGCCAGCCTAGGCTCGCCGCCGCGCGGTGGAGGAACGATGGAATCGTCCGGGAAATCACGGCTCGGGACGCAGCTCTTCGTGCTCCTCTACGCGCTCTTGCTTCTCCGCACGGCATGGCTCTGCGATGACGCTTACACCACGTTCCGGACGGTGGAGAACGTCTTTCAGGGGTATGGCCCGACGTACAATCCGGGTGAACGCGTTCAGACGTTCACGCATCCGCTCTGGATGCTGGTCCTCTGCGCTGGAAGGTGTGTCTCGAGCGACCCTTACCGCGTCGCGATGTGTCTGAGCCTCGGGCTGTCGCTCATCACGGTCCTGCTACTCGTGCGGGCCCCGTCGGTCACCCCCGTCGGGGCGATGCTCGGCGTCGGGATCCTCTCGCTCTCCCGCGCGTTCATGGATTTCTCGACCTCCGGTCTCGAGAACCCGCTCACGCATCTCCTGCTCGTGCTCTTCCTGCTGAGCGCGACCAACCCCATCAGGAGCCAGGGGACGCAGAACCGCGCGGGTCTGTGGGTTCTCGCGGGGCTCAGCATTCTCAACCGGATGGATATCGCTCTCCTGTTCCTGCCCTGGATGGCGCACACGGCGTGGGAGGGCGTTCGAGCACGTCGGGCGCGCGGTCTCCTGCCCGCGCTGGTCGGGCTCTCGCCGTTCATCGCCTGGGAAGTATTTGCGCTCGTGTACTATGGCTTTCCGTTCCCGAACACGGCGTACGCGAAGCTCTCGTCGGGCCTGCCCTGGTATGCTCTCGCGCGGCAGGGGGTGGGTTACCTGGCCAACAGCGTCGCGGTGGATCCCCTGACTCCGCTGACCATCGTCGCGGCTTCCATCTTCGCGCTCGAGTCCGGGGATCGCCATTCGAGAGTGAGTGTGGCGGGGATCGTCCTTTACCTGGGCTATCTCGTCTCGGTGGGCGGCGATTTCATGAGCGGGCGCTTCCTTGCGGCCCCGCTGCTGATCGGCGTCTGGATCTGGATGCGACATCCGACAGTCCTCCAGCAGCCGCTGCTGGCTGCCGGAGTCGTCGGTGCTCTGGGCTTCCTGGCCCAACCGAACGTGTTCAGCAGCGCCGAGTACCTGAATGGAAAGGGGGCACTCGAGTCATTCGACGTGTCCAACGAGCGGGCCTTCTACTACCCGTCCACCGGCCTTTTCAGAAAGCGTGACGAGTTCGAAAACCATCCCTGGGTGAAGGCGGGCAAGGACGCTAGAGCGAAGCACGACACGCCGCAGATCGTTCTCGCCGTGGGCTTCGATGGCTTTTACGCGGGCCCTCACGTGCACGTCGTCGATCTCTACGGGCTCGTCGACCCCTTGCTGGCCAGGCTCCCGATACCCGCTGGAGCGAGCTGGCGAACGGGGCACTACGAGCGGCAGATGCCTGCGGGATATCTGGAAACACTCTCCAGGGGGCGCAACCTGATCCGCGACAGGAAGGTCGCGAAGCTCTACCGCCTCCTCTCCCTTGTGGTCCGTGGGCCCATCTTCTCGAGTCGCCGGTTTCGCGCGCTGTTCGAGATGAACATGCGCTCGTTCGCCGACTTCCGGAGCTGAGCCTAGTGCGCCGCGTGCTCTCCGGAGAGCTTCGCGAGGCGGTCGTTGACGATGCTGCGCAGGTGGCTCGCCTCGAAAGGCTTGTCGACCCGCAGATTCGGGACTCGGTCGAGAAACTCCCTTGCCGTCGGGGTGAAGGCACCACCGGTGAGGAAGATGACGCGCGCGGCGTCTCGAGGTCGCACCTTCATGAGCTCCTCGTGGAACGCGATGCCGGTCATCTGCGGCATCATGATGTCGCACACGATCACATCATACTCGGCGCCGGCGCGCAGCCACTCCAGGGCCTCCACCGCGCTGGTCGTGGTCGTCACGTGGTGCAGAGAGAGCGAGCGCTGCACGACCCTGCCGATCACGGCCTCGTCGTCGATGACGAGGATGCGTCCCGTTCTGCTCGGCGAGAGGGAGGGCGCCGCCGGAACGACGCTCGGCACCCTGCTGTCTCGTGTGGCGGGCAGGACGACCCGCAGCGTCGTTCCTTTGCCCGGATTGCTCTCCGCCGTGATGCTGCCGCCGTGTTCGCCAACGATGCGGCGGCAGATGGACAGGCCGAGCCCGGTACCGATGCCGATGGGTTTCGTCGAGAAGAAGGGCTCGAACAATCGCTCGAGGACGTCGGGCGCCATGCCCGCGCCGGTGTCACGAACCTCGAGGACGACGTGACCGTCCTCATCCATCCGCGTGACGACGCGGATCTCGTTGCGTTCGACGTCCCCTTCCGCGATCGCCTGCGCGGCATTCACGACCAGGTTCAAGAACACCTGACCGAGCCGCGCTTCGTTGCCCTCCACCGCCGCGACCTCGCCGTAGTCCTGCACGACGCGAGCACGGTGCCGGATCTCGGTGCTGGCCATCTGCAACGTGGACCGCATGACGCGCCGTACGTCCACTGGCCCGCGGCGTTCTTCGTCCGGTCGCGAGAAGAGCTTCAGATCCTTCACGACGTGACGGATCCGATCCGCGGCCGAGCGCGCTTCGGAGAGTAGCTCGCGGACGTCGGGCAACCCGGAGAGCTCGGGAGACGTCGACCCAGCGGGGTCTGCCGTTGCAGGCACCGTCCGGTCGAACACCTCCCTCAGCAGGTCGAGATTCGCGATGACCGCCGCCAGCGGGTTGTTGATCTCGTGCGCCACACCCGCAGCCAGCGTCCCGACGGAAGCCATGCGATCGCTCACGGCCAGATGCGCCTCCATGCGCTTCCGCTCCGAGATGTCGCGGGTGATGATCGACGCGGCGACGATGTGCCCGTCCTGGCGAACGGGCGACAGCGTGACGGACGCTTCGAAGGTGGTCCCGTCCTTCCGGAGTCGCACAGTCTCGTAGTCGCGCGCCTCTCCTCGTCGGATGAAGGAGAGCGTCTCGGCCAGCTCGCCTTCGCGTTCCTTCGGAATGAGGATGCGCTTCGGGCGACCGATGACCTCGTCGGCCGCGTAGCCATAGAGCCGCTCGGCGCCAGGGCTCCAGTAGTCGATCGTCGCGTCGAGCGTGATGCCGATGATCGCGTCCGCCGCCGACTCGACCATCGAGGCAAGCCTCAAGCGCTGCTGTTCGGCGGTCCGCCGCGCCGTGATGTCGCGAAGCGCCAGGAGGTGGCAACCCGGTGTGATACCGGCGGTCGCTCGACACTCGACGACGTGTATCGTGCCGTCCGCACGACGGAGCCGAAACTCGCCTTCGGTGCGGCCCTCGCGCAGGATCTTCTGCCAGACTACCGTCATTGCCTCCCGCTCCTCGGGGGGAGCGAGATCTGCCACGGTCATGGTGAGCAGCTCTTCACGG
>CAYUAW010000109.1:13489-19073 GCA_964442485.1 uncultured Polyangiaceae bacterium | reverse complement strand
CTCTCTCGACGTAAGCGAAATCCTGACCACCGTCGCAATCGTGGAGGAGGCGCTCGGGCAGTGGGATCTCGTCCCGACGTGGGAACGCCTTCGCGCGGGAATGACGAAGCCCTTGGTGGAGCGAGCGCCCGCGAGCCGGAAGACGTCTCCTGCTCCCTGCGCTCGCGCGAAGTCCTCGCGCACCAGGCGCGGCAAACGACGAGTGACGTAGAGTCGCGCGATGACGCCGAAATGAACAACGGCGCACGCGCGGTCCGTCGCGGTTCCGACGATTTGCCTATGGACGATGAGCACCTACATTTGGCATCTGTCGCCTGTGAGGCAACAGATGAACGACGTGCGATTGGCTGCCGAGGTCCGTAGTGAGATCGACGACCTTATGGATCTCTTCTACCGGGTGGTCTCGTTCGAGGAAGGGGGCACTCCGGACTGGGATTCGATGGGTCAGCTGTTTTCGAAGCGCGCGCGAATAACGCGCGTCACGCCGGAGGCCATCGATTACCTGGATCTGGAAGGTTTCCGGAGCATGGCGGAGGAGCTGATCGAGGTGGGGGCCTTCACCAGCTTCTTCGAGCACGAGATCGCGCGTCGTGTGGACCGTTTCGGAAACGTCATGCACGTCGCCAGTGCCTACGAGACCAGGATCTCCCCCGACGCGGTCGACTACATCGAACGCGGCGTGAACTCGCTCCAGCTCGTTCACGAGGACGGAAGCTGGAAGATCTGCAGCCTCTGCTGGGACGATCAGGCGTCCTCCAGCGCGGAAGACATGCAGCGACACGCGCCACTGTTTCTGGAGTCGTCGAATGTCTAGAGCCGCCAGGTTCCGCTTCTCTCACACGCGCAAGATCGACAGCGCGTTCCGCTACGTCTCGGAGGCCGCCGATGCGGGCGTGATCCTCAACACTGGCCAGGGCGCGAACGGGCGTCACGTCACGGTCAACGGTGTCCGCCTCATGAATTTTGGTTCATGCAGCTACATGGGGCTCGAGGCGCTTCCGCAGATCCGTGAGTGCGCTCACCGTGCCATCGACGAGTACGGCACGCAGTTTCACTTCTCCCGCGCGTACCTGCAGTGCGAGCTCTACGCGGAGCTGGAAGCGCTGCTCGAGCAGATCGCGGGCCGCCCGATCCTGGTGGCGGCCTCGACGAGCCTGGCGCACATGTCCGCGCTCCCGGCGCTGATCACGGACGAGGACTACCTCCTCGTCGATCAATTCGCCCATGCGAGCCTGCACACCGCTCTGCACCTGGTCCCGGAGGTGCCGATGGAGATCGTCCGGCACAACCGGATGGATCAGCTCGAGGCGCGGCTCGCGCAGCTTCGCGGCAAGGCTCGCAAGGTCTGGTACATCTGCGACGGGCTTTACTCCATGCTGGGAGACTTCGCTCCCTTCGCAGATCTGAAGCGGCTCCTCGACCTCCACGACAACCTTCGCCTCTACATCGATGACGCGCACTCCACCAGCTGGCTCGGTGCGCGGGGTCGCGGCGCTGCGCTCGACCACTTCGCGGACGACGAGCGGGTCGTCGTCACCCTCTCACTGAACAAGGCGTTCTCCGCGGCGGGGGGGTTGCTGGCGCTGCCGACCCGCGACCTCGTCGCGCGCGTCCGGCGCTGCGGCGGCCCCATGCTGTTCTCGGGACCGATACAGCCGCCGATGCTCGGCGCAGCGGTGGGCTCGGCGCGCGTCCATGTGAGCAAGGAGTTTCCGGCCATGCAGGCCGACCTGAAAGCACGCCTCGAGCTGTGCGTCAGGGAGATGAAGGGGACCAGCCTGCCGCACTCGCCGCTCGAGCCCTCGCCGATCTTCCAGGCGCCCTGCGATTCCCCGCGCGTCGCGTTCCGCGTCGCCGAGCTCCTGCAAGCGCGAGGGTTCTACTGCTGCGTCTGCGTGTTTCCCGCCGTGCCCATGAACCGCCCCGGCTTGCGATTCACCGTGACGCGCCACAACGACCCCGGCGACATCGCTCCCTTCGTGGCCGCTCTGGACGAATGCCGGAACATCGCCCAAGGCGAGGCCTTCCGCCGCACACAGCCTCCGAGCGCGCAGATCAATCCGTGACGAAGGCGGGCTCGCAGCACCCCGACGAAACGTTCACCGTCTGCGCACGTCTTCGAGTGACGAGCGGTCTACGGTTCAGTCGCCCACCGGTACCTGACTCCGAGCTCCGTGAAATCACCTCCAACGAGACCGATCGTATCCGGGCTCACGACGGTGAAGACGAAGCTTCCTCTGAGCTCGACGCGACGAGAGAGGACGAGTCGCATCACGGGGCCGACTCTCACGGTGATGGAATCGTCGCGCTTCGGGATATCGAGCATGTCGGCGACGATGCCGATGCTGTGCTGGTTGTAGGTGCCGAAACGTAATGCGTACCCGCCACGAGCGCGCCATACCAGGGGCGGGCGAACGATGGCGCGCAAGGTCTCCTCGAACACCTCGTGATCTTCGTCGACCCCGGTCACGTAAGAGACACTGCCGCGCAGGAGGACGTTGCCCGGACCGACGGGAAGACTGACGTCGAGCTCGGCTTCGTAGGTGAGGGTGGTGGCGTGCTTGCCACCCGACGTCTCGAGGTCGAGGCGGTCGTAGGTCGGCTTGACGGCGAGGACGCTGTGGTCGAAGGAATAGAAATAGCGCGGCCCGATGCGCAGATCGGCGAAGGGCAGAGCGAACCTGATCCCGCCGTAGGCGCCGATGCCTGCGCTGGACGCCACGGGGTTGGCCTCGAGGCCGATCCACTGGGTGAAAGGGCGCCCGTAGCCGACCGAGACCCGCGGGCGCGCATAGACGAATCCGATGTCGAACGTCGTCGCCACGAAGTAACGCGGCGGCAAGGTGCCCCAGGACCGCGCCATGCGAGGATCCATCAGCGCGTCTTCGGGGGTCGGCAGAATGCCGAGCGGCGGCTCCGAATTGAGTGGCGGACGCGCCTTCTGGTCGTCCAGGAGCAGGCTCCCGCCGCCCACCGTGCCGGGCCGCGTCTCTTGCGCGACGGCGCTCGGCGCAACGCCAGCGCAGGCGACGACCAGCGTGACGAGGCGAGGAAGTGGGCGCATCAGAACGTCCCCACCACGCCCGCGCCGAGGCCGGACGGCACGACCTGCATGTGCAGGCTGCCCGCTCGTACGGTGCCGAGATCGACATGGCTGTAGTGAAGAAGCGGTACGCCGTATCCGATCAGGGTTCCGACGACAGCCCCGCTCAGGACATCGGTCGCGTAGTGCACGTCGGCGACGACGCGGAAGGTCGCCGTGCTCGCCGCGACTGCGTAGCCGCCGGCGCAGCTCAGCGTGTCCCAGGGCTCCCCGAGGAGATGGTGCTTCGCGTGGTCCATGCAGATCAACGCCGCGCTGGTGAAGCTGAACGCCGCGTGACCGCTGAAGAAGCTCCGATAGTGCGTCGGCCCTTCGCAGTCGACGGCGGCGCTCGGCAACGCAGCCGTGCCGCATTCGCTGCCGTAAGGCCGCTCGCGACTCACCAGCACGTTGGTGATCCCCTGCACCGCGCCGCTGATGGCGAGCGTTTGCAGATTGACCAGCGCCATCTGCTCGGCGACGTCGCGGCTGCCGCGGTACCACCACGCCGACATCAACGAATCGGCGAAGAACGGCCAGGTGGCCATCAACGACAGGCCGACGTCCGAGGCGTCACGGAACTGGTAACGGGTCTGCGAGGTGTCTGCCCGGAGCGCGTCGCGAACCGCGTCGTCGAACCAGATGCCGCCCGCGACGTGAACCCCGCGCGGTTTCACGATGGCCATCGCCAGGGTGACGCCGCCCGCTACCCCGGTAACAATCAGATCCGCCGTGGTGAAACGAGCCCAGTGCCATTCCAGCGGCCGTCCGACTCGATCGGGGTTGGTCGGCTTTCCGGCGAGCACGACCGGGCTCGGCGTGGGCACCGGGGGCAAGGCGGCCGCACCAGTATCCGTCTCCGGCCCCTGCTGGGCGGCCGCCGTGACGGTCTCGCAGACGCAGGCGAGCCAGGCCGCCGCGACACGCCGCCGCGCTCGCGGGAACATCCAGGTCGTACGCCGTATCGATGAAGCCAAGCGGATCCGATTCGAAACAAATCAGTGTCAAGGACGCAGGGCGACCGATCCGACAAGTACACGAAGTTCCGCGACGCCACATCAGAAAGGTCGTCCGATGCCGCGTCGTCGGGCAGCACCAGGCGCGTCTAGGTGCGATTTGCGCGCAGGATCACCTTGTCGAAACAGCAGTGCAGCCCGTCGGTCGAAAGCACCGGTGCCGAGAAATAGTCAACGGTCCCGGCCTGGCTCGGCTGACACGACGTCACTGGCGTAGAGAACGTCAGCACGGATCCGGTGAACACGACGTCGTCGACCGGCTTGATCGTCTCGCCGGTCGGCACCTCGATCGCCCATGTCGCCCAGTTCTGTACCTGGCCCTTGAGGTCCGTGGTGAGATCCACGGACTTCATCGTGTGGTTGTCCGTGATGGTCTGCGTCCACACAGTGCCCTTCACGCTCATGTCGATGAACAGCTCGTCGGCGACGTCCGGCACCAGATAGTCTCCGCCGAGACAGCCCGTCGGACCGGCTGCGCTCGAGGAGACGTTGACGTACATCGAGGAGATCCACCACGCCGCGTAAGGGTTGTTCGGTTGCTTGGGCGCACACGATGAGCCCCAGGTCAGCACGGGCTGCAGGATCCCGTTTCCAATACGTCCTGGATCACTCGATCCGGCGCCCTGCAGACCCGGCCAGATGAAGAGCGTCTGTTGCACGGTCGGCGCCTTCGGAACCTGCATCGTCATCGTGAAGCTCGTGATCTGGATCGGCGTACGTGCCAGGTACTTCACCGCCGCGTACTCGCGCGAGACGGTCAAGCCCGGCGGACGCATGGTCGAGCTGTCGCTGCCGACCTTGCCGCCGTCGCAGACCGCGGTGGTTCCCGGCATCGAACCTCCGGCGCCCGCGGAGCCACCGGAAGAGCCGGCTGCACCGCCGGCTCCGGAAGCTCCGGCACCGGAGCCGGCTGCGCCACCGGCGTTCACGGCGCCAGCCGCGCCTGCAGGTCCGCTGAGCCCTGCGCTCCCGCCACCACCCGAGGTGGACGCTCCGCCTGCGCCGGTCGCGGGATTCACCGAGCCACCCGCCGCGGAAAGGAATCCGCCGCTACCGATGGCGTTCATTCCGCCAGGCGCGCTGCCCGGTATCATGCCTCCACTGCCACTCGCTGAAGTGCCGCCGGCACCCGCGGCGTTCCCAGCCATGCCGGCACCGCCACCCTGAGCGGTGACGTTGCTATCGTCACCGCCGGCGCTGCACGCGGCTCCGAGGAACGCGGTCAGCAGGAGCCCGTAGGGCGCGGTCGCAGCGCGCAGGCGTGCGGTGTACGAGTTTCGCATGCTCGATGTTCACTCCGATCTGGAATCAGTTCCTCCGCACTAGTCAGAGGAGTGCACTCCGGAGGCGCAACTATTTGCTCACTGCGCGTCATGCTGAAGTTTTTCAGCCTTCGTTGCAGCGCTAAGCCATCGTGCCTACTCCGTGGCGTGCACGAACTGACCTTCTCCGGTCCAGGCTCAGTTACACGTCACGCTCGCGACGT
>CAYUAW010000109.1:3931-13389 GCA_964442485.1 uncultured Polyangiaceae bacterium | reverse complement strand
TGCACGAACTGACCTTCTCCGGTCCAGGCTCAGTTACACGTCACGCTCGCGACGTACTGCTTGCCGCGGTAGATGTAGTCGCTGGCGAGGGCGGAGACGGCGGGGCAGCTCTCGGTCACGCAGCGCTGCGCGGCGTAGCGGCTCGCGGAGTCGGACATGCCGCCGCCGTAAAGACCGAGCTGCTTCGTGCCCCCAGTGGGATCGCTGTCCACGAGCGTTGTCTCCTTTCCCTTTTAGAGCGCTCGCCGCCGCATCTCAGGTCGACACGACGTCGGGACGCCAGGTGGCGTTCGCGCCGAGCGGGCCGAGGTTCATGACGACTCTTTCCGACGCCAGCTTCCCGTTCGAGTCGAAGCGGTAGAAGGTCACGAAGCGAAGCTCCATTCTCCGGTTCGTCCCAGGGAAACCCTGAAACTCGGTCCGGTGAACTCCGACCATTCTTCCTTCGATGACGATCTCGTCGTCCGTGAAGCTCTCGCGGTCGATGACGGCGCCGAGCTCCGAGATGGCGCCTTCACCCGAGAACCCCATGTAGGCGTGTGCCAGACGGATGTGCTCGTGGTCCGAGAAGACCTGCCCGTTGAAAATCATTTCCGTGTCCGGGGCGAAGGTCGCCAGCACCTTGCTCAGGTTGCCCTCGCCCTCTGCTTCCAGATGCGCCTTGAGCAACGCCCTGCGTCGAGCTCGTTCCTTGTCATCAACCGTCATCTGCACCTCCTCGGCGTTTCTTTACCGTGACGAGGCAGAGCGCTCGAGTGGCGACCCGGCCTATGACTGGTCACTTCGCGCCAACGCCTTCGTTTCCGCGCCCGTGCGACGAGGACGGCCCGTCAGGATCTTGACGATCCTTGCCCCGATCGGCGTCCATTTTGAGATGCAAAGATGCCCCACGGTCAGCTATGGAGCGGCGATGGGCGCATCTCCGGTCCCGCGGACGGGTATCGAATTCCGGAGCGGCAAGGACACCTGCCGCGCCTGGCTATATCGTCCCGAGCGCGGAGCTCTGCCGGTGCCGTGCATCGTCATGGGGCATGGGCTCGGCGGCACCCGGGAGGCGACGCTCGCGCCCTATGCGGAGCGGTTCGTCGGCGAGGGCTTCGCCGTGCTCGTGTTCGACTATCGCGGGTTCGGCGCGAGCGGCGGTGAGCCGCGGCAGGTGGTTTCCGTGCCGGCGCAGCTCGACGACTGGCAGGCGGCCGTCGAGCGTGCGCGTTCGCTCGATGGCGTGGATGCGTCCCGCATCGGGCTGTGGGGTTCCTCCTTCAGTGGCGGGCACGTGGTGCGCGTTGCCGTGCGCGACGGCCGCGTCGCCGCGGTGTCGTCTCAGTGCCCGATGATGGACGGTCTCGCCTCGCTCCTCGAGGTCGTGAAGTACGCGGGTATCGTGCATGCGCTACGGATGACGCTTCATGGCGTCCGGGATCTCCTCCAGCTTGCGGTCGGCAGAGGACCGCACATGATCCCTCTCGTCGCTCCGCCGGGAAACATCGCCGCGATGAGCACGCCGGAGTCGGAGCCGGGATATCGTGCGATCGCGCCGCCGGATTTCGTCAACGCCATCGCGGCGCGCATCAGCGTGCAGATCGGGTCGTACCGGCCTGGCCGTTCTGCGCATCGGCTACCGTGCCCGATCCTCATCCAGATCTGCGAGAAGGACAGCGTCGCCCCACCGTCCGCGGCGGAGGCAGCCGCGCGCCGCGCCGGCGCTCGCGCCACCGTGAAGCGGTACCCCGTCGGGCACTTCGAGGTGTACCTGGGTGAGCCTTTCGAGCGCAGCGTCGCGGATCAGTGCGCGTTCTTCCGTGAGCACCTGCTCACCGGTCGCGCCGCGGTTTGAGCCGCGACTCGCGCGTGATAGCTTCGACGGGTGCCGGGGCTGCGACGATGACCGCACGAGCTTCGGGAAAGGACGGGTCTTGAAGATCCTGAGCGTCGACGTCGGCGGCACGCACGTGAAGGTTCTCGCGTCCGACGAGACCGAGTTTCGCAAGATCGACTCGGGTCCGGAGATGACACCAGGCGAGATGGTGCGCCAGGTGAAAGAGCTCACCCGGGATTGGTCGTACGAGGCCGTCTCGATCGGCTACCCCGGCGTCGTCAGTCACGATCGGATCGACGCCAAGCCACACAATCTGGGGGACGGGTGGGTTGGCTTCGATTTTCACGAAGCGTTCGGCGTTCCCGTGAAGATCATCAACGACGCCGCCATGCAGGCACTCGGCATCTACGAAGGAGGCCGGATGCTCTTCCTCGGTGTCGGCACCGGCCTCGGCTCCGCCATGATCGTGGACGGCACCGTGGTTCCCATGGAACTTGCGCACCTGCCTTACAGAAAGCATCGCACCTACGAAGAGTACCTCGGGCTCGCTGGTCTACGCCGCCTCGGCAAGCGCAAATGGCGCAAGCACGTGTGGGTCGTCGTGGGATTGCTCCGAAGGGCGCTCGACCCGGACTACGTGATCCTGGGAGGCGGCAATTCAAGGCTGCTCCAGGACCTGCCCGAAGGCGTGCGGCTCGGAACGAACGCGAGCGCGATCGTCGGAGGCTTCCGGCTATGGCAGCCCCGAGCCGCGGTGTCGAACATTGCGGTGTCAGCGGTCCGGGTGGCTCGACCCGAGGACTGACCGTCAACGGGTGGTGGCGGCAATCGGCGCCATCCGCGTCGAACGTGAGGTTGGGGGGGTGCCGCCTCTCTCCTCCAGGCGCTAGACTGCGTGAAGGCTGCGGGGGCTGGAGGAGCCATGACCGATGCCGTCCGTTGGCGAGTGCTGTTCGACAAGACGTCCGTGAGGCGTCCTGCGGGGGCGGGTGAATGCATCGAGCTGCATCTCGTGACGGAGCTCGTCGGGGTCGGGGCGCCGGTGGAACGTGTGCGTCCGACGCTCTCGGTCGTCCTGCTCCTGGACGCTTCGGGGTCGATGAAGGGCGAGCCGATCCGACAAGTGTGCCGGTCGGCTCAGCTCCTCTCCGAGATGCTCAGGCCGGAAGACAGGCTTGGAGTGGTCACATTCTCGAATCAAGCAGTGGAGATCGCCGCCCTCACTCCACTGACGGCGGACGCGAAGCGGGCGATCAAGCGCCGGCTCGAGGCGATCGAGGCGGATGGGCGTACGAACATCGAGGCCGCCCTGCTCGCGGGGAAGGCGCAGCTCGGCGCGCGCGCCGAGAACGAACGGCGCGTCATGGTGCTGCTCTCGGATGGCAAGCCGACCTGCGGCGTGTGCACGACGCCGGAGCTCGAGAAGCTCGTCGCGACGCTCAGGACGCATTGTTGCCTTGCGACACTCGGTTTCGGGCCATTGCACGACGCGGACCTTCTCCTGGGCCTCGCGCGAGGCGGTGGGGGGCAGTACGGTTTCATCCCCGATCCGAACGAAGCGACGGTGGAGTTCTCGAGAGCCCTCGGTGCGCAGGTCGACGTCGTCGCGGATGCCATCGAGGTCACGTTCCAGCCCGGGGAGGGCGTGGAAATAGTCGATGTGTACGACCACAGGCCCCGCTTCACGAGGGACGGCCTCGTCGCCGATATTCCGGATCTACGCGAAGGCTGCGGTCATATCGTGGTCACCCGGCTTGCGTTCGAGCCGTCCCGCGAGCGGGGTCTGCAAGACCTGATGACGGTTCGAATGACGCACCGGGCGTCCGGGGAGGGCAAAGCGTTCCGCTCGGAGCTGAAGGCGTCGATCGCGGTGGCAGAGCAGGAAGAGCTCGACCCGGAGGCGTGCGTCTTCGTCGAGCTCGCGCACGCCGAGCGCCAGCGGCGGGAAGCGAGGCGGGCCGCGGACCAGGGAAACTTCGAGGCCGCGGTGGCCGTCCTGTCGAAGGTCATCGCACGGCTGGAAGCCATGCCGGGGTACAGAGCGATGGACGGCTCCGCGCTGTCGGAGGCCGTCGAGCAGCTCGTCGACGAGCGGACCGTCTACGGTCGTCACCCGGGCACGGAGACCTACGGCGCATTCAAGGCCAGCAGCCTAGGCGTGGACATCGCGCAAGGCTCCCGGCATCCGGACTCGCTCGGCTCGCGAAGCGAAGAGTCGCGGGCCTTCATGAGCCGGGCTCTCGACGAGCCGACGGGATTGGAGATGGTCATCGACTCCAGGGACGGAGAGAGCAACCGCGTTTCGCTGGTCGGAAACGAGTTCACCGTCGGCCGCGTCCAGGGCAACGACGTCTGCCTGCCCGCTGGCAACGTCTCGAAGCGGCATGCGCGCTTCTCCTTCCGCAATGGGCGTCTCTTCGTCACGGATCTGCAGAGCACGAACGGCACCTACCTGAACCGCGTCCGCATCAACGAGTCGCGCCCGGTAAGTCGCGGGGATCGCGTGTACATCGGGGACTACGTGATCCGGGTCGAGACGCCGGAGTCAGCGCCTCGGCCCCCGACGCGCTAGCGGATCAGCTGCCCGCAGAACCCAGACAGGCAGCGATCCGAGGTGTTGCAGCACACCGTTCCCCCGCTGCAGCTCTCGTCGGTGTGGGCACACGGCGGCGGTGGAGGCGGGCCTCCCGGAGGCGGAGGAGGAGGCGGAGGAGGAACGCCGCACACGCCGTTCGTGCAGAAGCCGCCGCAGCAATCGATGCCCGTCGTGCACGTGTCGCCGTCCTTGCGACACGGATCGAGCGCGGTGAACGCGCGGTGATTGGCGGTGCCGAGCTCCTGACCCGTGAGGTAAAACGCGGGGTGGCTCGGATCGGTCGTGTAGGTTCCGTCCGCGGAGATATCGACGGCAGTGCCCCACAGCTGCCGCTGCAGACCGAGGTTTCCGTAGTGCCGGAAAGAATCGAAGAACACCCAGAAGTAGCCGCCCGCCGCGACGGGCGATGCGGTCGGATAGTAGTTGTGATGCGCCTCCTCGCTGGCGCCGAAGGGTAGATACGTCTTGCTGGAAGCTGCGTCCTGATCCGACGCGAATCCCATCGCCTTTGCGAGGAGCTTCGCCTGACCGCTCGCGACATCCAGAACGTAGAGATCGCTCGGCGGGGCCGATGCCGCCGTGCTGCCCGGCGTCAGCCCGGCTGCGCCGCCCGAGAAATCCCCCATCGAGCCGAGGGAGAACACGATGGCCTTGTCGTCGGGCAAGACGAATGGCCACCCCGGGTAGTTCGCGTTGGGCGAATGGAAGATCTTTCGGTACCCGCTGGCGACGCGCTTCGTCTGGTCGAAGCTCATCAGAGCGAGTCCGAGCCCGTTGTCGATCGCGTAGTCCGTGAACGCGAGCAGCGAGCCGTCCGGCGAGAACGCGGGAGTCATGGCTCCCCCGGGCACTCCGGCGTTCGGCACGGCGGCACCCGTCGCCGTCTCGAACACGCCCGCATTGGCGGTGCCGACATTGCTCGGACCCGTGCGAGGGCCGATGACGGGGAAGCCCTGGTGTGCGTTCGTGACGTAGAGCGACCCGTCGGGCGACAGCGCGGTGAAGCTCGTATCGGGCGCCGTCGCCGACAACGCCGTGGGAGCTGCGGCGCCGGATACCACCGCATACGTACCGCCGCCGGTCAGGAAATTCAGCGTCGATAGCCGCTGACCGTTGGCGGAGAGGGAGTGGCAACCCGTACAGCCGGATTGGCCGATGACGACCGCGGCGGTCTGCCCCGGCGAGATGCGCAGGACGGCGCCGCCCGAGCCGAGGCCGTTGAGCAGCTTCGTGGAGTACGTGTTGTAGAAGATGGACCCCTTCAACGTCGCCTGCGCGATGACGAGCTTCTCCGTCACGGGACCCGTCACGGTTCCACCGCTCGAGATCGTCAGCTCCAGCGAGAAGGGATCGCTCGCGCCACGCGCGAGGTCAGACGCCTGCTTCCAGATCGTTGCCGCGATCTGCAGCTGGTTCGGCCCCGTCGGCTTCAGGCACCCCTTGTACTCGAACAGACTCGACTTGATGTGAAGGTAGACGACATCCGCGGTCGCGCCGTCCCACATCAGCAGAGGAGCGATGAGGCCACGGGGGATCACGGTCCCGTCGTAAGGGTTGAGCCAGCGGAGCGCGCCGGGGCTTCCGCTGCCACTCATCAGCTTCTGGGTCGCTGCTGCGTCCAGGCCGGCGCCGTTGGTCGGCAGGCATTCGTCGATGTTCACCGGCATGATCATCGGCGGGGGCGGTGGCGTGGTGGGTGCCGCGCCGCCGCTGCCGACGACGCCACCGGTTGCGCTGCCGCCCGCCGCCGACGGATCCGGAATGGTGAGGATGGGGCCCGTTCCTGCGGAGCTCGTGATCGCACCACCGGATGATCCGTTGATGCCCACTGCTCCGCTCCCGCCGCCTCCATTGCCGAATTGCGCGCTTCCGGCGGCTCCGTTGCCGAGCCCGGAGTGGGAGCCCGTGGATGCGGAGCACGCGACGGTCACGAACGCGACGCCTGCGAACCAGCGATTCATGAATGGTTGACCTGCCCCGAATACGCGGGGCTCGGAAGCGACTAACGTTGGTCGAGTCGCAAGAGCTTACCAGCCGCCCGAACCTTTGGCTTGCGCCTGATGGGCTGTCACCGGCTACGACTCGACTCCTAACCTGACATGCCAGCTTTCCAAGCCACGATGATGCCGATTGGCTGTCACTTCATCACGCTGAACGCCGCTTCGAACTTCGGCACGCCGGATGACGCGGTCCGCTGCCATCACCGCACACGACAGTTTGCCCTCCAGGTTGACGACGGCAATGATGTGGCCCTCCGGGGCGGTGAAGCTCGAGAGCGCTCTGGCGGGCCACTCCAGTCGATTCCCATGAGCCGTTTTTCGCCGTCCCGGACATGATCCATTCACGAGCTGAGCGCCCAGAAGTCGGTCTTGCGCGTCATCCCCCCGCCGGGAAAGGCGGGGGCGCCCGTTGATTTCGAGGCGATCTTCGAGCGTTACGATTCCTATGTGGCTGGGGTTGCGGCGCGGCTGCTCGGGCGGGACGACCACGAGGTGGAGGACGTGGTTCAGGACGTGTTCTGGATCGCGTCGCGGCGCCTGGGCACCATTTACAGCGTGGAAGCGGCGCGGCCGTGGCTGGTGACGGTAACTGTGCGCGTCGTGGGGCGGCGACTGCGGCGGCGGCGCTGGCAGCGGCTGTTCGGGGCGACCACGGACGTGGTGGACGTGCCGTCGGAAGGGGTGTCGCCCGAGCAGTACGCCTTGCTGCAGCGGATGTATCGCGTGCTCGATACGGTGCCGAGCGGCGAGCGCGTGGCGTGGCTCCTGCGCCACGTCGAAGGTGAGCGACTGCAGGACGTGGCGCTCGCCTGCGGGTGCAGCCTGGCGACGGCGAAGCGGCGGATCGCATCGGCGCAGGCGGCGCTCGCGGGAGTGCGCAAACTTGCCCGCGCCCTTCAGTGGAAGCCTCCGCATCGACCCGAGGAGCATGGTGTTCGACCGGGTAAATCACATCGTCTACTCGGCGAACTGGTACGCGGGGCTGTGGGCGTTGAAGGTGACGCCTTAGGAGTCCCGTCGATCCCCCGATCAGTGCGAGCCGAGGGCGTCGTTCAGCAAGTTGGCGAGGCGGGCGCCGGCGAGAGCGATGCGTTGCTGGCCGAGCGTGTACGCGGCGGCCTGGTAAGCCACGGTGATTGTAAACGGACCGTCACCATCGCCAATGGGCGCGACGTAGACCTTCGACTGGGCGAGCGCCAACCCTTCGGCGATCCAGATCTTCTCGTCGGCGATGGCCGCTGCCGTCGGATCCGCAGCAGGGAGCTTCGTCGCAGCGGTCTCGACCGGCGAGACGCCGTATCCGGAGCCGACGATGTCGTCGAAGAATGCATGGAGCTCGTTGGGCGGGCCGAAGGGGCAGTACTGGGCGTCATCGCACACTGGGGGCTGTGCGTCGCCGATGATCTTCACGGTGTTGCCGCCTCTATCGCCGCTCGTCTCGGCGGCGTTGTAGCGCGATACGCAGTGCAGCGGCTGGTGCACGTCGCCGACCAGGTGCAATAGCCACACGAGGTCGTACGACTTGACCTCGTCGATGGCGGTTTCGGACGCGAGCGTCTCTCGAAAGAGCGGGATCTGCGTTGCGGCGTTCGGGGTAGCTGGCTGAGGGTTCGTCGCTGGCAATGGCTGATCCACGAAGTGCCAGTAGCTGTGTGCGAACAGGTCGCCGTACCCGATGTTCTGAGACGCGGTCGGTGCCGTCTGCGGGTCCTGCGTGGCGCTCACCTTGTAGCCCGAGCGGCTGCTCTTGATGGCGTCGGCCCAGGTCGCAGCCCGCATGAACGCGGTGCGGTCGCGATCCAACGCCCGCGCGCCGACGACCCAGTTCGCGTAGCTCGGATTCAGCTGCAACAGCTCCGCGACGCGCTTCTTAGTCTTCGGGTGCAGCTTCTTGTACGCAGCAGCAGCGACCTCCATGTGCCCGAAGTCGTCCCATGCCCGGGCCTCCGCGCCGAAGAGCATCGCTGCCACCGCGAAACCCACCGCCAGCTTCCCCGCGACCTCTCTGAACATGCTCCCCTTTTTATCACGAGCGAAGCTGGACGAGACGCGCGACGACTCCGGTCCCGAGGAGTTTCGAAATGCGTCATGGATCCGTTGCAATTCGGCAGCGGAGCACTGGACTATCGTAGTGATCACCATGGCGGCGACGCGCGGCCGTGCAGTGCGATGGGAAGCGACCACCGGGGCGGCCATATACCCCGGGTGAAACCATACTCATTGACGTGAACGCCCTCCGAGGATACGGGCCGTCTCCACTTGGAGCGGGGACCGAGACCGTCAGAGGACGCGCGCAGACGAAGGAGTATCCGTATGAATACGTTCGGTGAGAGGCGTTTTCGAGTCGTGCCCTGGTTCCTCCATTGCCTGGTGGCGATTGCGGCGGTCTCGTGGCTGCTCGCAGCGTGCCAGGGGCCCGATTCTCACGATGCTTCACGGTCCTCTCCGCCACCGAACATCGTCTACTCCGTCACACTCAGCGTGAGCACGCCCGCGGCGTTGCCGAAGTGTACGACGGCGCTCGCCGGGACGACGGCGTTCGTGCAGACTCCTGCCGGTCTCTGGTCGTGTGTGAGCGGCAACTGGGTCTCGATCCCGTGCTCGAACGCCCTCGGCGGCGCGGTTGCCTATGCGAGTGCGACGAAGACGCTGTACGCGTGTGTCACCTCCGTGTGGACGGCGATCAGCGTCCCTGCCGGGCCTCCGGGGCCTTCCGGGGCACCGGGGACGCTCGTCTCCGTGAAGCCGGAAGCGGCGGGTGCAAATTGCAAGGCGGGAGGGCAGCGCATCGATACTGGCGTCGACGCGAACGCGAATGGCACGCTCGAGACGAGCGAGATTCGCGGCACGACCTACGTGTGCAACGGTTCGAATGGCGCAACGGGCCCTCAGGGATCGGCAGGTCCGCAAGGTCCGGCGGGTCCGCAAGGTCCAGCAGGCGCAACGGGCCCGCAGGGTCCCACCGGTGCAACGGGCCCGCAGGGTCCAACCGGTGCGAACGGGATCGGCACGCTGGTGAGCGCGTCGCCGGAACCCGCCGGTA
>CAYUAW010000109.1:0-3831 GCA_964442485.1 uncultured Polyangiaceae bacterium | reverse complement strand
ACCGGTGCGAACGGGATCGGCACGCTGGTGAGCGCGTCGCCGGAACCCGCCGGTAGCAACTGCGGGACTGGTGGCATCAAGTTGAGCTTCGGTCCCGACACCAATGGCAACGCGGTGCTCGACGCCGCCGAGATCACCAGCACGTCGTACGTCTGCAATGGCGCACCCGGAGCTCAAGGCTCGATGGGCGCCCCAGGTCTCACAACTCTGGTGAGCTCTTCGCCCGAGGCCGCAGGCACCAACTGCGCCGCCGGAGGCGTGAGGTTGCAGTTCGGCACCGACACGAACGGCAACGGCACCCTGGAGGCGTCCGAAGTGAGCGCCACGTCCTACGTCTGCAACGGCAGCTCGTCAGGGAGCACGGGCGGCGGAAGTCCGGACGGCGGCGTGCCGCTCATCGGCATCGGCACGCTCGAGCCGGGCACGGCGGAGATCTTCTGCAAGGACCTTGCGCCGCTGCCGTCGGGTGTCTGCAAGACGGTGACCGGAACTGCGTCCGGCATGGTGCTGGAGGGGACCGTGCTCGCGCCCGGTGCCGTCTACCACGGTGGTCAGGTTGCAGTGGACGGCGCCGGCACGATCGCGTGTGTCGGTTGCAACTGCGCCGCCCAGGCTCCCGGCGCGCCCCTGGTGAGCTGCCCGGAGGGCGTGATCTCCCCCGGCCTCATCAATACCCACGACCACCTGACCTTCACGCAGAACAGCCCCTACAACGACACGGGCGAACGGTACGAACAGCGCAACGACTGGCGGAAGGCGCTCCGCGGCCACACGGCGATTCCGGCGCCCGGCAACGCCAACTCCGATCAGATCCACTGGGGAGAGCTGCGCTTCGTCATGGGCGGCGCAACCTCCACGGTGGGCTCGGGCGGTCAGGTGGGCCTGCTGCGCAACCTCGACGTGCCTTCCGAGGAAGAGGGACTCGGGCAGGGTGCCGTCGACTTCGACACCTTCCCCCTCGGCGACGTGGACGGCACGCAGCTGAGCTCGGGCTGCGCATATCCCGCGATCCGCACCCCCGCTTCGATCGCTTCCGACGACAGCTTCGAGCCGCACGTCGCGGAAGGCGTCGACGTCACCGCGCGCAACGAGTTCCTGTGCACGAGCTCGACCCTGAACGGCGGGCAGGACCTGCTCGAGCCCCGGACCGCGATCATTCACGGCGTCGCGCTGCTCGCCGCCGATGACGCAGCCGCCGCCGCCGCCGGGAGCTCGCTCATCTGGTCGCCGCGCTCCAACGTCACGCTGTACGGCAACACCGCCCAGGTCACCGTCGCCGCCCGCGTCGGCGCGACCATCGCGCTCGGAACGGACTGGATGCCGACTGGCTCCATGAACCTCCTGCGCGAGCTCAAGTGCGCGGACGGCCTGAACGCCGGCTACTACAATCGCTTCTTCACCGACGAGGCGCTGTGGCGCATGGTCACGCGCAACGCCGCGAAAGCCACCGCGACGGACGACGTCATCGGCTCGCTCGCGACCGGCAAGGTCGCCGACATCACCGTCTTCGACGGGTCGACGCATGGCGGCTTCCGTGCGGTGATCGACGCGGAGCCGGTGAACGTCGCGCTCGTCCTGCGCGGCGGCAACCCGCTCTACGGTGATGCGGCGGTCGTCAACGCGTTCAGGTCGGGCTGCGACGCCGTGGACGTATGCGGAACTTCGAAGGGCGTCTGCGCGACGAGCGAGATCGGCAAGAGCTACCCGGCTCTGCAGGCCGCCGTCGGGGCGATTTACCCCGCGTTCTTCTGCGGGGCGCCGCAGAACGAGCCGACGTGCGTGCCGTCTCGACCGGCTTCGGTGAACGGCTCGACCGTCTACACCGGCGCGCGCACCGCGACGGATCTCGACGGTGATGGCATCCAGAACTCCGCCGACGACTGTCCGAACGTCTTCAATCCAGTTCGACCCGTCGACAATGGCGTCCAGGCGGACGCCGACCAGGACGGCCTGGGCGACGCGTGCGATCCTTGCCCCCTCGCGGCGAACACCACGTCGTGTAGCCCCTCGACTCCCGCGGACCAGGACGGCGACGGCATTCCGGACGCCATCGACAACTGTCCCGGGGTCACGAACTCCGACCAGAGCGACGCGGACGCCGACGGCAAGGGCGACGCGTGCGACCAATGTCCGCAGAACGCCAACCCCGGCGCTGCCCCCTGTCCGGTGTCGCTTGCCGCCTTCGGGCCTGCGGAGTCCTCCGTGGTGCTCGGCCAGGTGAACGCCTCGACGGTGCCGGTGCCGCTGACCGTGCAGCTATCCGGTCCGGCCCTCGCAGATACGTTCGTGACCGTCACATCCTCCGATCCGGCGCTCACCGTCCCGGGCGGCGGCGTCACGGTGCTCGCGGGCAGCACCAGCGCGCCGGTGCTGGTGAATGCGCTCGCGCAATCGCCGAACGTGACGCTCACGGCCTCGCTCGGTGCCGCCGTGCTCACCGCGAACGTGCACGTCGTCGGGCCGGACCAGCAACCGAACATCGCGTCGCTGACGCCATCGTCCGTGTCGATGTCGCCGGGTGGCACGCTGACGTTCACGGTCACCCTCGACATCCCCGCGCCTGCCGGGGGAACGACCGTTGCGCTCGCCGTGACGCCGGTCGACGCCGGGACGCTGCCGCAGACGGTCACCATTGGCGCCGGCCAGATCAGCGGGACCTTCACCTTCGTGAGCGCCGCCGCGGCTTCCGGCGTGACGATCTCTGCCACGCTCGGCTCGTCCACGGCGACGAGCACCGTCGTGACGGGTGGGCTCGTGCTCAACGAGCTCGACTACGACGAGGTCGGGACCGACAACGCCGAATTCGTGGAGCTCTTCAATGCGACGGCGCTCCCGATCGACCTTGCTGGCAAGGCGGTCGTCCTATTCAACGGTGCCACCAATGCCGAGTATGCTCGCGTGGTGCTTTCGGGGACGCTGCCCGCCGGAAGCTACCTCGTCATCGCGAACGACGCGGTGATCGTCCCCGCCGGAACCCTGCGGTTCAGCATTCCCGACAACTCCATCCAGAACGGCGCCCCAGATGGCGTCGCACTGGTCGACCTCAACACGCAGACCGTTCTCGACGCGCTCTCCTATGAGGGGCCGATGACGTCGGTCACCGCCACTGGTTTCGCCCTCCCGTTCTCTCTCGTCGAAGGCACCGCCCTGGGCACCGCCGTGGCCGACTCCAACACCGTGACCGGCTCACTCTGCCGTATCCCGAACGGAGTCGACACGAACAACGCCAGCGCGGACTGGGCGTTCTCGAGCACGCCGACGCCGGGCGCCGCGAACGTACCCTGAGCGTCACCGACAGGGCGGCGGCGCTCACGTCACGACCGTCCCGCCGCCCGAGGTTCTGGGTCAACGGCCACGTCAATCCGGAGCATCCAATTCCGTGATGGTCGAAAAGGGAAGTCGTATTGCCGGACGCGCGTAGGACGTGGCGCCGGCTCTGGAAACCTTGTTTCTGCCGTCCCGAAAGAATAGTGTCGCCGCCAATTGCGGATTGGCCACCTGCCTTGCCGCGTGGATGGCACTCCGTCGACCCCACCCGAGGAACGAATAGATGACCAAAGCAAAGCTTGTTGCCGTTTTCACGGGCGCCCTGACGATGCTCGCCGCGCCCGCGGCCTTCGCCGATGAAGGGCTCGGCTCCACGACAGGGGGCTACGGGACTGCTGGTCTCCTGATCGGCGCCGCGACGCAGGACTACATGACCTTCGGCATCGGAGCCCGGGGCGGCTACACCCTGCCGAACATGCCGATCTACATCGGCGGCACGCTCGCGTACCACTTCGGCTCCGACCACGTTCACACGTTCCTCTTCGGCGTCGAAGGCGGCTACGA
>CAYUAW010000108.1:4645-19143 GCA_964442485.1 uncultured Polyangiaceae bacterium | reverse complement strand
GTCGTGCCGTCGTCTGCGCGCAGCACGATGGACGATTGCACGGGCTTGCCGTCGATCGTTTCGTTCAGGCTGAGCTCCGTCTGATCGATGGCCGGGATCACGGTCGCGCCGTCGCCGCTGATCGTGACGACGTGGATGGCTTGCGAGTACGTCGCCCAGCCGTCGTTGGAGCACCTGACGGACCGCATGAGCTCCCATTTCGCCACACTGGAGACGTGCTCGTTCGGCCAGCTGCGAAACTTGACCGGGTTGTACAGGCACTGGAAGTGGCTCCCCACCGGCATCTCGAGGATCCCCGAATCCTGAATGGCAATGGTCTTCCAGTGAGGGTTCTTCTTCGGCCGCGGGCTCTCCTGCAGCGCGAGCACGCGCCAGGCGCGGTTCGACGCGGGCGGCGCGTTCATCACCACACCCTTCGGCGTGCGCCACTCGCCGGGGACGAACGCCTCCAGCGGCGGCTTCACCGGCGGAGGCGCGGGCTTGTGACAGCCGCTCGCCGAGAGGGCGCCGCCGAGCAAGAGCGCGGCGAGCCCTCTCCGGGTACTTCCTTCGTTCGACAAGGCGTCAGTCGTTGTTGGCACCCGCGGAGACCCAGGACTTCACGAGAGCCTGCTGATCGTCCGCGAGCACGTCGCCCGTCGGGGGCATTCTATCGCCGCAGGTCGGATTGCCACCGATCTTCTCGACGAGCAAGCTCTGGTCGGGCTTGCCCGCGACGACGCGCGTCTTGCCGCTCTTGCCGCACGCACAGGTCGCGTGGGACCCGGCGTCCGGGCCGACGCACATGCCAGACGCCATGACGCCGACGAGCTCGTTGTAGGCGCCGGACTGGCTCGCCATGCTGAGGTTCCCCTGCCTCGTCGAGCCGTGACACTGCGACTGGATGCAGTTCTTGGCGATGATACTCCGGTAGACGTTCGTGAACGTCGGATCGAGCGGCCCCGTGGTGGTCCCGCCGGTCCCCTGCTTGCCTATCGCCGGATCGTCCGGCAGCGCGAAGGCGTGCAGCTTGTCGTCGGCGTGGCCGAAGGTGTACTCGAGGCCCGAGGCGACGTAGACGCGGCCGTTGTTGATGATGGGCGCGCCGATGATCGTGCCGGCCGCCTGGTAGTCGAACAGCTTGGCGCCCGTCTTCAGGTCCACCGCCTCGAGGGTCTTCTCGGCACCCACGAAGCCGACCCCGTTGGCGAGGGTGAGCGGAGCCCACACCCAGGCCGGAAGCTGGCGCTCCCATACGATGTCGAGGGTGAGCGGATCGAGCGCGAACATCACGCTGGTCCCGCCGCTGTCGCCGTTCGAGGGCTCGCTCCCGTCGGCCATGCTGGTGGTCTGGTTGTTCACGACGATGATGTGCTCGCCGTCCCAGCCGAGCGCCTGGAACACGCCACCGATGAACGCCGAGCCGCCGCCGAGCTTGCGCGTCGCGATCTGCATGCCGTTCGTGCGATCGAACACGTAGATGTCGCCGGACTTCTGTCCAGCGGCGACGAGCTCCTGCTTGTCGACGTCGAATATGACGGGGTTCGCGCCGAAGTCGGTGTCGGGGCTGCGCGGGTTCGAGATGGTGAAGACGTCACCCACCGTCACCTGCTGGTGCCACTTGATGTCGCCGCTCTCCATGTCGAAGGCGAAGAGCGAATCCGAGTCCGGGCCTGGGTTCTCCGTGTAGTTGTTGCCCGTCCCGGCGATGACCAGCCCTTCCTTCGGATCCAGCGCGACGGTGCTCCAGACGGCTGCGCCGTTCTCGCCGTCGCCCGCGGTGTACGTCTTCCAGACGAGCGAGCCGTCGGACTTGTTCAGGCAGACGACGGAGCCCTTGAAGGTCGCATTCGCCTTCGTGCCGAGCTCCTCGTTGGACGAGATGCCGATGAAGACGTGATCCTTGTAGACGATGGGCGTGCTGTAGCCGGCCGCGTACGGGTGGTCTTCGACCTTCTGCTGCCAGATGATATGACCGTCCGTGGCGTCGAGAGCGAAGATGAGCCCGCCGGAGCCGTTGTCCACGTAGAGCACGCCGTCGTCGTAGGTCGGTGACGAGGTCGTCCCGATCCCCTGGTCGGGCGTGCCCGCCTGCGTCCAGTAGACGACGCCGGTGTCAGCATCGACGGACGACACGCCGCCCGGCGCACCGGCGTAGACGCGGTTGCCGACGACGATGGCCGTGCCCTGCATGCCGAGCGTGGCCGTCCACAGCTCGGTCAGCGTGCTCACGTTGTCCGTCGTGATTTTCTTCTCGACGGGGTTGAACCAGGTGGACTGCACGTCACCTGCCTGGTTGCCCCACACGGCTGGCGGCGGCGGACCGGCGTCTTGCTGCGGCTTCGCCGTGGAAGGCGACTCCTTCGTCGAACAGCCGGTGACGAGCGCGAGCGCTCCGAGTATCCACGCGACCTGCGACCCACCGCTCTCAAGTCTCATTGCTGCTGCTCTCCAAAGATGGCGAACGAATCGGTCTGGACCGATCGGTATAGAGCGAAGGTGGTACTAGATTTCTGGCGACCGCGGAAGCGGTCATCGACCGCCCTGGCCGTCTCTGGTCAGCCGTCGCCGCTCATCGGCTCCCCTCGACCCCAATGACGCAACGCGAGGGTGGTGCATCGATTCATTCGAATCGACGCGCGTCACGACAGTCCGTGCTCGAGTCGGAGGGGCGCATGGCGCAGGATTTTCGAGGCTCTCGCCCGTCGGACCTCGAAATCCCCATAGCTTCGATGGACTCGAGGCACCATGCCCGCACCGCCCGGTTCCTCGCGCTGGGGTAGTGTCCCCCGAAAGATGCCGGACGGAAGGATTGGATCGCTGGGTGACACTGTTCGCGCACGACTCGCAGGGCTCATCGCAGCCATCCTGATCGCGTGCACGCCGGTGGCGCGACCCCCGAGCGCTGCCCAGGCGCCGTCGGCAGCGACGGCCGGCTCGACGCTCGCGCCTGGAGACGCAGGCCCGGTTCCGATCGACGAGCCGAGTCCCCGCTGGGGAAGTGATCTCGCGCCCGTCACGCTGGTCGAGTTCTCTGATCTCGAGTGCCCGTTCTGCGCGCGCGTCCAGCCGACGCTCGCCGCGTTACAGACGCGGTACGGCCCCGAGCGGCTCCGCATCGTCTGGAAGCACGACCCCCTTCCCTTTCATCGCAACGCGCGTCCGGCAGCGCTCGCTGCCGAGGCCGTCCGCCAGCTCGGTGGCAACGCGAAGTTCTTTTCGTTCATCGCTCTCGTCTTCGAGCGCCAGGCGCACCTCGAGCCGGGCGAGCTTCGACGTGCTGCGGTCTCCCTGGGCATCGACGGCGCGTCGTTCGATATCCTCTCGATCTCGCCGGCTGTCAGCGCACGGGTCGACGCGGACGTCGAGCTGGCCGGCCACGTGGGCGCCAACGGCACGCCTCATTTTCTCATCAACGGGGCGCGGATCTCGGGCGCGGTACCGCTCGAAGATTTCACTGCCGTCATCGACCGGGAGCTCGCCGAAGCTCGCGCGCTCACGGAGCACGGAACCCCTGCTGCGCTCGTGTACGCCACCCGTGCAAAGGCGAACTTCGAGCCCGCACGGGACCCGAAGACGGCGCTGTCCGACTCTGCCCTCGCCGAGGACGGGCCGTGGAACGTGCCGGTGGGCGCCTCGCCGCGGCTCGGCCCGGACGACGCCCTCGTGACCATCATCGAGTTTTCCGACTTCCAGTGCCCCTACTGCAAGCGCGTGCAACCGACGCTTCTGTCGCTGCGCGAGCGCTACGGCAACGATCTCCGCATCGTCTGGAAGCACCTGCCGCTGCCGTTTCACCAGCGCGCACGTCCCGCCGCGACGCTCGCCATCGAGGCACGAAAAGCGCTCGGCGACGCGGGGTTCTGGAAGGCCACCGACCTGCTGTTCGACAGCTCTCCTGCGCTGGAGACGGCGGATCTCCGCAAGATCGGAGGCTCGCTCGGGCTCGCCTTCCCGAAGACGGAGCGCGCAATCGACGCCGACGCCGACGCCGACGTCCTCGCCGAGGACGAAGGCACAGGCGTCGATTTCGAGGTGCGCGGCACTCCGCACTTCTTCATCAACGGCAACCGGCTGGTCGGCGCGCAGCCTCTCGAGGCGTTCACGCCGATCGTCGACGCCGAGCTCGAGAAAGCGAGGAAGCTCGTCGCGAGCGGCGTCCCGCGCGCTCGTGTCTTCGACGAGCTGATGCGTGCCGCCGCATCTCCACCGCCACCGGAGCAGAAGGCCGTGCCGGCTCCGACGGCCGAAAATCCGTCACGCGGCCCTGCGAACGCTCCCGTGACGATCCAGATGTTCGCGGATTTCGAGTGCCCCTACTGCCGCCGCGCGATGAAGACCCTCGACGAGCTCGAGAAGCGACACCCCAGGCAGATCCGCCTCGTGTACCGCAACCTGCCGCTCGAATTTCACACCGGCGCCCGCATGGCCGCGGCTGCAGCGCTCGAAGCGTATGCGCAGCGCGGCGCAGACGGCTTCTGGCAGATGGCCGCGTTGCTCGAAGCCGACCAGGACAATCGGGCGCCGATCACTCGGGGTGACGTGATCGGCCATGCGACGGCGCTCGGCCTCGACGTCGCTCGCCTCCAGAAGGCGCTCGACGACGGACGGCACGACGCGACCATCGACGCGGACGTCAAGCTCGCCACCCAGCTCGATATCAATGGCACGCCGTCGTTCGTCGTCAACGGCTACTACATCCCCGGCGCTCAGCCGTTCGCGATCTTCGAGCGCGCCGTGCAGCGCGCGCTCGCTGCGCGCCCGGCGGCCGTCGCGCGCTGACCGGCAGAGCTCTCGCACGGCGCCACCCCAAGACATGGCGGAAAGTGAACGACGCCGCCCCGGCGCGGCCCTGAAGTACCCCGATTTTCGCCGCTTCCAGGGCGCCCGCTTCGCGAGCGTGCTCGGTGGCCAGATCGTCTCCATCGCCGTCGGGTGGCACATCTACGAGCTCACCCGCCGCGCGCTCGATCTCGGCTGGGTGGGCCTCGCCCAGTTCGTCCCGGCGTTCCTGCTGTCGCTGCCCGCCGGGCACGTCGCCGATCGCGTCGACCGCAGGCGCGTCTTCGCGACATGCCTCTTCTGTTACGCGCTCGTCGCGCTCGCCCTCTACCTGCTCACGTTCGGCTCGTCGAAGAGCGCACTTCCCGTTTACGCGCTCCTCGTCCTCGTCGGCGCCGCGCGGGGGTTCAGCGGTCCCGCGAGCCAGTCGCTCTTGCCCGACCTCGTATCGAAGGAAGACTTCGCGAGCGCCGTCGCGTGGAGCTCATCGGTCTGGCAGATCGGGGCCATCGTGGGTCCCGCTGCAGGTGGCTTCCTCTACGCCGTGGGCGGCGCGCGGCTCGCGTACGGCATCTCTGGCTTGCTCTTCTTCGGCGCCGCCGTCTCGTGTGCTCTGATCCGGACGCGCCCGGTGCAATCCCGAGCACGCGGGCAGTCACTCCGAGCCGTGTTCGCCGGCGTCGAGTATGTCTTCGCGAAGAAGGTCGTGCTCGGCGCCATCTCGCTGGATCTCTTCGCCGTCCTGCTCGGCGGCGCGACCGCGCTCCTGCCCGCGTACGCACGCGACATCCTGCACGTCGGACCTTCGGGGCTCGGCGCGCTGCGCGCAGCGCCCGGGCTCGGAGCCGCAGTGATGGCGGTGGTGCTGGCGTACCGTCCCCTCGGCAAGAGAGCGGGCTACACACTGTATGCCTGTGTGGGTCTCTTCGGGGTCTCGACGATCGTGTTCGGCGCGTCCACGAGCTTCGCCCTTTCCATTGCGTCGTTGACCGTCCTCGGCGCCGCCGACCTGGTGAGCGTCGTCGTGCGGCACACGGTCGTGCAGCTCGAGACTCCCCCGGAGATGCGGGGGCGCGTCAGCGCCGTCAACATGCTCTTCATCGGGGCTTCGAACGAGCTCGGCGAGTTCGAATCCGGAGTGACCGCCCAGCTCCTCGGCGTCGTCCGCTCGGTGGTCGTCGGCGGAATCGGTTCGTGCCTGATTGTCCTCCTCTGGGCATGGCTGTTCCCGGAGCTCAGGGACGTCGATCGCCTGGACGCCCCCTCTTCCTCTTGAAGGCGGATGCCGCGATCGGGTAGACGTGTCGAGACTCGGTTCATGATCACCCTGAAGAACGTGTCGCGCGCGTACGGCTCCGGCGACGGCGTTCTCTACGCGGTACGCGATGTCTCCCTCGAGATCACCGCGGGCAGCTTCGTGACGATCGTCGGGGCCAGCGGCTCGGGCAAGAGCACACTGCTCCAGCTCATCGGCGCGCTCGACCGCCCCACCGGGGGCACCGTCATCGTCGACGGCAAGGACCTCGCGAAGCTCTCCGACGACCAGCGGACATTGCTCCGCCGCGATCGCATCGGGTTCGTGTTCCAGTTCTTCAATCTCCTCCCGACGCTCACCGCCGTGGAGAACGTCGCGCTCCCGGCTCGCCTCGCGGGGCAATCGGCGTCGAGCACGCGCCGCCGCGCGGAGGAGCTGCTCGGGCGGGTCGGGCTCAGCGCCCGCGGCGGCCACCGTCCCGACCAGCTCTCCGGCGGCGAGATGCAGCGCGTGGCCATCGCGCGCGCGCTAATGATGGACCCGCCTGTCCTCCTCGCGGACGAGCCGACAGGGAACCTGGATTCGTCGACAGGCGTGTCCATCCTCGAGCTGCTGCGGGGCGCGGTGGAGTCGCATCGCACCGTGATCCTCGTGACCCACGACCCCTCGGTCGCGCAACAGGGCTCGCGCACCTTGACGATGGGCGACGGAAAGCTCCTGAGCGACGAATCGCGGGGCGCATGACGCCTGCGCAGCGACGCTATCTGTTCGTCGAGTGCGTCATCGGGGCCGCCCTGATCAACGCGCTCATCAACGGCGGCCTCGGCTGGGTGGCGACGCGCGGGCTCGCCACGTTCCCCGTGTGGAAGCTCCCCGGCGTGGCGGCGGATCTCATGGCGACCGCTTACGGTGTCTCGTTCGGCACGTGCATCGGCGCAGCCGTCCAGGTGCGGGTCGATCGCAAGCGAGGAAGGATCTCGACGCCGGAGAGCGTTCCGGAACGCCTCGCTCTGATCATCCAGGCGATGCCCCGTGGGCTGCTCGCGCGCAGCATCGCGCTCGGCATAGCCTCCCTCGCTGCACTCGGCCCCTTCATCGCGCTCGGGCTCTTCCTGTATGGCGCGGCCGAGCTCGGCCGCCAGCCCTTCATCGCCGTGAAGGCGGGCTTCAGCGCGCTGGAGGGTGCAGCCGTCACTCCCGTCATCGTCCTCGCGGCCCTGCTCGATCCGATCAAGCCGGCGACGTCTGCCTCGTGACGCGCGCAACGTCCATGTCGTGACCGGCGCGCGCCGCCGTCAGCCGCGCCGGAAGACGGCCATGACGTCCGTGTGTCGCGAGAAGAAATAGCCGAAGAGCCCCCAGAACAGCGTGATGGGAGCACGCGCGAGGAGCGCGCCGACCCGGACCGGCTCCATCAGTGCATCCAGCGTGTTGTCCGTGATGCGCGTGTAATAGAGGTAGAACGCCTCGTTCAGGAACGGGACGTGCGTGTTCGAGTACATGGTCGGGTAGTAACGGACCAGGCCGAACCCCTGCCGCTCCCCCGCCGAGACGAGCGCCTGCTTCGACAGGATGTGCCGGTGGTACGGCGCATGGAGCGTGTGCACGAAGGCCTCCGGCTGCGCGAGATCGATGGCACCCGCGCTGGGGGTGCCGACCGCGATGACCGCTCCGGGCCGTGTCAGGTCCTGGAAGCGCGTGAGCAGCGCGTGCGGCTCCGGCACGTGCTCCACGACGTCCTGCGAGACGATGCAGTCGTAGCGGTCGTCGAGGACACGCTTGTCGCCGAACTCCGCGCTGTACTCGTCGTAGCCGCGCACGTCCTGGAAGCCGACCGAGCGCATGTAGCTGACGAGCTGCCCTCCGCCGCAACCGTAGTCGAGGATGCGGTGCGAGCGCGAAACACCGGCCGCCGCCAGCCGCGCGACCTGCCGCGCGTACATCGCACGGAGCCGCCAGTCCATCACGACGGCATGGAACGGATAGCGCGCGTAGTAGTGTGCGAGATCGACCTCGTCCTTCGCATGGATGGTCTGGCAGGTGCCGCACCGCCAGTAGTCGAAGCGTTCCTCGCGAAACGCCCGGACGTTCGAGCGGACGCGCGCGCTCTCCACGGAGCCGTTCGACGTGGCGCCACAGACGTTGCAGGCGAGGGCGGACATGTTCGCCACCATCCTACACGCGCGCGCCACGGATCAAAGACCGCGGAGCACGGTCCCGGCGAGGATCTTCCCGAAGTCCTCCTCCGGCAGCGTGACGACCTCTCCGGCGGCCGGCAGAGCCATCGGCACGAAGCGGCCGTCGCGCCACGTCACGAAGAGCGGCGCTCGTTCGCCCGACCCGAGCGTGAACCGCACGGCGCTCGGCTTGCCGTCGTCGTTCGTGGCCACGACCTCAGCGGTCATCTCCGACAGGGTGACGCGCTCGCCCTCACCGAGCGGCCGCTTCCGGTAGTGCTGCTCGAGCGGCGTGTACAGGAACCCGCGCTCGGGGCGGACGAGGAGCCCGGTGTCCCCGGCGCGCTCGACGTGGATCGGGCTGCTCGCGCTCGAGAGGAGGTACAGATGCGCCGGTCGCGGAATGCCGAGGAGCTCACGCTCGGCCTGGACGTAGTTCGCGAAGAGCACGGTCGGCGCCGCGACGACGACCACCGTGCGGCCACGTATCGCGGCATCCGACGGGATCCCCTCGGCCGCCCTGTCGTGCGCGACGGCGAATATCTCCATCTGACCCGCCCGGGCAGGCAAGAGAAGCGGGGCCGCGACGAGATGCAGCGCGAGAAAGCAACCGACGAGAATGGAGCGGCCGCCTGCGCGGAGAGTGCCCTCGCTGCCCTGGCGCACGAAGTCGTCGAAGGGACGCGCGAGCAGCGCGCACGCGCCGAGCCCGACGAAGACCAGGAGCCGGTCACTCGGAAACGTCGCCGCGAGCGGCAGGAGCGACAGCAGCATGCCCACCGCCCAGAACCGGCACGAACGCTCGCGCTTCACGTAGGGAAGCAGCAGCCACGACACGAGACCCACCGTGACGACGGCGATCGAGACGAGCAGAGGCCGATGTGCGGGCGGCGCGAGGAACGCGAGATCAGACGGCGGCGCCGAGAACTGACCGTGAAGGAGCACCGCGAGCCGCAGCGGCAACTCCGTGCAGAACGCGACGGGGCTTCCGAGCGGATCGACGTATGCGCCGGAGCCGCGGGCGCCGTAGCCCGCCGATAGCCACATGAGTCGCCATCCGACGACGACGGCACCGGTCGGGACGAGCGACGCTAGGCGCGCCCGCCACGCGCCTCGGTCGAGCACGAACGCATACGCGACGAGATAACCGACGGCGCCGATCGCAAGCTCCCCGGCCAGAAGGCCGGAAAGGAGCAGGGCTGGCGCGAGCACGGCGGCCGCACGCCTTCCGTTCCGCCTCCACGAGTCATGTGCGATGAGTGCACTCGTGCCGAGCGCACCGGCGATGAGCGCGTTCCGATTTGCGAGCCACGCAAGCGTCGGCCCGTGAGCATCGTCGATCGCATAGAGCAGGAAGGCCAGCCCCGCGGCGCGTGGTGACGCGTCGAGGCGACGGTATGCCGCCGCGGCCGCGGCGAGCAACACGCCGAACCACGCCAGCGAATGCAGATGCATGAGGACGGCGCTCGACGGCCATAGACGCTCGTCGAGCCAGTGCGTGACCGACGAGACCGGCCGGAAGAACGCGATCTTCAGCTCCGGGTCGGTCCACCAGGGGAGCATCAGCCCGACGTCCATCAGACGGTGATTCGTCGCGGGATCGCCGGTCGTGAAAGTGAACAGATCGAGCGAGCCACGCGTGAGGCCGACCGGCGCTCCGCGTGCGCGCGCAATGAGAGCGAGCACGTAGTCGTCGAGCGCACGATGTGGTCCAACGGAGGTGGCCGCGAGCAGCAATGCGCACACCGTCACGACGCGCTGCATTCGCGGCCCGGAAAGCCTGGGAATCAGCGCGTCGAGCTTCTTCGTGAGCGCCTGAACGAGATGCATGAAGGAATTCGGCTGAATGCTCGAGAGCGCCGGCCACGGCCATGCCCACGGCCCGCGCGAGGAGGTGTACGAAATTGAACGGTCCGGCCTCGTCCGCGTCGTCATTGACAGGCAAGGCGCAGGTGGGGACTATAGCGTCCGTTTTCTCCTCGTTGAGCGTGGATCCATTGCGAAGGCGGAATGCGCACATCGGCTGAGGCGCCGCGCGAACGAGAAGGAGCAGTGGCGAGCGGCTTCACGCCGCTCGCCGGCATGCGCGGGGCGGATGGCGGTCCGCGCGCCGGTCTGTACGGCTTCATCGAGCGGACACTCAGCCGCCCAAACGCCGACCTCTGGGCCATCGCCCTCGGCGTATTGCTGGTCGCGCCCTCCATTCCGTCGGGGCTCGCCGCAGATGATTTCGTCCACGAGCTGTCGCTGCTCGGCAACGCCAACCCCCTGGTGGGCTTCCGTCGCTCGGCGCTCGACCTCTTCCGGTTCGCGTTCCCCACCGTCAACCGGACGCTCATGGACGAGGGGGTTCTCCCCTGGTGGACCGATCCGAAGGTAAGGTTCGCGTTCTTCCGACCCCTCGCCTCCGCGACGCACCTCTTCGATCACTGGTTGCTGGGGGACAACGCCGTCCTCATGCACGTGCACACGGTGCTCTGGCACGTCGCCACGCTGTTCGCCGCCCGAGCGCTGTTCCGCGCCATCTTCGGCGCGGGCTGGCTCGCGACGCTCGCGACCTGTCTGTACGTGCTCGACGACGCTCGAGGCTCGCCCGTTGCCTGGGTCGCGAACCGCAACGAGCTCATCGCGTGCTCACTCTCGCTGTGGGCGCTCACCTGGCACCTTCAGAGCCGGCAGGGCCGCCGCGCCGTCGGATGGCTAGCGCCCGCCGTGCTCGGCGTCGGAATGCTCGCGAGCGAAGGCGCCATCGCGGTCACCGCGTACCTGTTCGCCTACACGCTGATTCTCGACACCGGGACGCTCCGGGCTCGCCTTGCGCGGCTCGCGCCTTACGCCGTCGTGGTGCTCGCGTGGGCCGCGCTCTACCGCGGGCTCGGGTACGGCATCGCGCGCTCGGGGCTGTACTTCGACCCCCTCCGCGATCCGGTCGCTTTCCTGCGCACCCTCCCCGAGCGCTTCGCGATGCTGTGGCTCGCGCAGCTCGGCGGCCCGTGGTCCGAGGGCTGGAACGCCTACCCTGCGATGTTCCCGGGTCTCGAATACGTCGTCGCGGCAATGGCGGTGTTCGTGATCGCGGGCTCCCTCGTGCTCTTCGCGCCGTTGCTCCGGCGGGACAAGGTCGCGCAGTTCTGGCTCCTCGGTGCGGCGCTCGCCACGCTGCCGGCCTGCGGCGCGTTCCCCGCCGATCGCCTGCTTCCGTGGGTCGGCATCGGCGGCATGGCCGTCACTGCACAGTTCTTCGCCGCGTACCTCGAGGCTCCGCCGGCGGAGCAGGCGCGGCTCCTCCCGCGCTTCGGCGCCGCGGCGATCGTCATGGTGCATCTCGTCATCGGGCCGCTGCTGCTTCCGCTGCGCTCGATCGGCATCTCCCAGGTGCGCGCGGCAATCGACCGCGCGGACGCCACGATACCGCGCGATCCGTCGATCACACGGCGCATCGCCATCTACGTCAATCCAGCCGCAGACCCGTTCGCGAGCTACATTCCCGTGACGCGCGCCGCGCTCGGCATTCCGCGCCCACGGACCCAGCGCTGGCTCGCGACGGCGACGACCCCGGTGCACCTCTTCCGCGTCGACGACCGCACCCTGCGCGTGGACCCGGAAGGCGGCTTCATGATCCTGCCGAGCGAGAAGCTCTTCAGGAACACACGTGCTCAGCCCTTCGTGGTGGGCGAGCAGATCGAGACGCAGGGGATGCGCATCACCATCTCCCGCGTCGCGCCCGACGGACGCCCCGAAGAGGTCCTCGCGCGCTTCGATCGACCGCTGGAGGATCCGGAATACCTGTGGCTCGCCTGGAAGGGCGGCGGATACGCGCCCTTCGCGCTTCCAGCGGTCGGCGGCGACGCCACGGCGCCACCCGCCGATCTCGTCACGGTCGCCTACGGGCCGGAAAGCCCCGTCACGAAGGCACTGAGCGGCCGCTCGCTGATCCCCGCGAAGCGGTGACGTGCGCTCAGGGCGACCAGCGCGCGCCGACGAACACCTGATCGACGTCGGTGTAGAGGCCGCCGAACGAGAACGGGTGCGACCCGAGCGGGCCCGGCTTCTTCCCCTCCACGAACACGCCACCGAGCTCGAGGAAGAAGGAATTCAGCGCCTCCCACTCGATGCGCGGCATTAGCAGATACGTGGCGACCGCGAGCGCCGCGCCGCCGAACTCGAAGCGCAGGCGCGACTTCTCGGGCGTGTAGTGCACGCCGGTGGCGACGCCGTACTGGTAACGTCCGTCCATGCCGAGCCACGCGAGCGTCGGATCCGTCGGGTTGCGCATGGCCACCGCGAAGAACGACTCGACGACGACGGCCCATTCCGTGCCCTGGACGTACTCGGCGCGCAGGCCGAACTGCGCCATGTTCACCTGCTCCGCGCTGGCGGTAGGAAGCCCTGTCGTCGTCAACGCGGGCTTCGCGCCGAGGAGCGTGCGGTGCAGCATGTAGGAGGCTTCCGCGCCGAGCTGCAGCGGCCCCGCGTCGATTGCGGCGTCGAGCGACGCGATGCCGTAGCGCCAGTGCTGCGCCTGGATAGGGTGATCTCCCGCGGCGTTCACCTGCGCTGGCGTGGGCGTGGTCCCGGTCGCGATGCTCGCGAGATAGGCGGCGAACGCCGGGCTCGTGCTCAGGGTCGGGAGCGGCTCGAGTGCCGTCCCCACCGTCGCGGAGAGCTCGCCGACGGAGCCGTAGAACGTGGCGCGGAGCGCGCCCTGCGGCTCGCGAAAATCCGGCGGCGGTGCGAGCGCCGCGAGCGCTGCCGTGCTCCCGGTCGTGATCGCGGAGCGCCCGAACGCCCGCTCGAGCGCCACACGGGATGCGTCGTTGCTGAGGTGCGCCCGATCGAACGCCGACGTGAGGGCGTAGTTGGTCCCGTAGGCGTCGACCACGTGAGGGACGAAGAACGGGAGGTAGAACGCCTGCAGGGTGAACCCGCGAAACTTGTCGAAGTCGAACCGCAGCGCGGGCGTGGCGATCGGCGACGCTTCCGACATCGTCACCGGGCCGCTGCGCAGATCGTACGTCGCCAGGAAGTTCGTCGCGGAGAACAGATCGAAGCGGCCCATGGAGATGATCTGGTAGCCCGCGCGCACGTGGTACCCGGCCCCCGGAGTGACGTCCGCGTAAAGCGAGAGCGGCGCGACGTCGAGCTCGTACAGCGCCGCGCCGCTCTGGTGCACAGCGAACCCGTGGCGCACGCGAAGCCCCGCGGAGAGGAGCAGCGTGTCCGAGCGGCGCTGCTCCGCCTCGAGCGACGCGATAGTGGTGCCCTCCACGATGTCCTGGCTCGCGCGCGTCCAGTCCGTGTCGACGCCCCAGCGTGTGTGTACGGTCGCGCGCCAGGTCGTGTCGTGCGGGCCGTTCGCGGGAGGTGGCGCGACCTGCGCTTCGTGCGGAACCGCGGCGAGCTCCGGATCGTCGATCACCTGGTCGGCGAGCGCCGCGCGCGCGCCGAGCGACATTGCCGCCGAAGACGCGACGGCGAGGATCCACCGTGCGTTCCTTCGCGGCGAGGGCCTGGGACCGGCGCCGGGGGCGCAGGGAACCATCATCGTCATATACATCGTGGCAGGCGGCTGGTGCGCCGAGTCTGTGCGCCGCTGCATTTCTTCGGCGAACCACGACTCGACAAACAAGCGCCCGTCACGGCGCACTTCGCTAAGTCAGCCGGCGTCAGCGATCCAGCGTAAGGGGCGAGAAGGCCGAGTCCGGCAGATCCTTCGTCGGCTTGACGGAGTCGACGACGAGCTCGGTGGCGTGGCCCGCCGCGCTCTTCATGTAGGCCTCCGCGATCGTCGGCTTGCCATCGATCTCCTGGGTGCGGCGCACGTAGAGCGTCTTGGCGACCTTGCCAGCGGCGTCGAAGAACTGCGTGCGGAGCGGGATGAAGTCCGTCTTGCGGATCCAGGTGCGGATCTTCGCGTAGGTCGCGGTCGGCGACCCAGCCTTTGACTCGAGCACGTAGGTCGACTCGCTGCCGATATTCTCGTCGGGAAGCCGGGTGTTCTTCGCGCTCTTGTCCTCTTTCCGCTGCAGATCGTTGTACGTGAAGTCGCTCCCCATGAAGCTGCCTTCCTGCTCGCGGCCCACGACGCGGCGCGTTCGCTTCAGGCCAGGCAGGTAGATGTGCTGCTCGGTGCCGCCGCCCTGCTTCTCGATCATCAGGAACTTCGTCCCCGCGATGTCAGAGGGCGACATGAAGCGCGCTACGGACTCGAGCATCCCTTCGTGACGGCGCCCGAGCACCTCGATCGAGCGCTCACTGCGCTGGCCGCCCGCGTCGATGAGCACCATCCGGAGGCGGGTCGTCGC
>CAYUAW010000108.1:0-4545 GCA_964442485.1 uncultured Polyangiaceae bacterium | reverse complement strand
GCGCCCCCCGCTGGCCGTCGTAGGTCTGCACATTTCATGCGCAAACCGCCCGAATGCTGTACATCGCCTGCGCAGCACGCTGCGCCGCGTCATCACCCGCATGCCATACTAACGGGCTCAGCCGAGGCCTTCTGCTGACCGCCCACGGCCAAACCCACTCAATTGAAGCTCGATCGTGAGTCCAACGGCACGTTCTGGAAACGGACGATTCGTTATCGACCGAGCTCGCAACGCCGGCACGGACCTTGTAACAGGCGTCCCCCTGGCTGGAGGCGCACACAATGACGATACGACCGATCTCGTTAGCTTCTTCTCTACGACCCGAAGAGGCGCAGGCAAGCCCTGCAACGGAGGAGCGCACGCGATCGGAACCGAGGAGCGACGTTCATCCTCGAGGCGCGGCGGCCGTGGAGCTCGGTAATCCAGCCGACTGGCCCGGGCCGGGGCCCATCGACCTGGCCGTTCACGATCTGCCGCACGCGTCGTCGACGCTCGAGTGGTGGTACATGAACAGCCACGTGGTGACGAAGGACGGGCGTCACCTGTCGTTCTTCGCGGCGTTCTTCCGGCAGGCCAAGCGCCGGAACAAGGACACCGGCGCATTCGACTACGCGCACTCCATCACCTGGGCGCTCGTGGACGTCGATCGCAAGGTGTACACGCACGTCTCCGGCGTCGACCCGAGCGCGCCCGAGGAAGGGCTGAAGCGCCTGCGTCGCGGCCTCGGCTCGAAAGACCCGCGCCTCAACCGCTCCCTCGGCGAGATGCTCGCTCGCGGGCACGTCCCCACGCCGGACAAGCTCCTCAACGGGCGCGTCTTCGTCGGCGATCGACGGCTCGATCTCGACTACGGCGGGGCGACCTACCGCAAGCAGGACGACGGCACGTACCGCCTCAAGCTGCACGACACGGAGCACAACATCGGCCTCGACGTGGTGTTCGAGCCGCTGAAGCGACCCGTTCGACACGGCGACGACGGCGTCGTCCGCGGCGCCGACAACGAGCGCATGTTTTACTACTTCATGCCTCGCTGCAAGGTGACCGGCACGGTCACGAGCGGAGGCGTACAGCTCGAGATCGCACAGGGCCAGGGCTGGTACGATCACGAGTTCGGCAGGAAGCCCGACGGCAAGCTCGACGAGGACGGCGACTTCCCCGAGGACGCTTCGGAGGAGGCGCTGCTCGCGCTGGCGGAGCGCCAGGCGGCGCACCGCGAGAAGAAGGAGCACGACGCCATCGGCTGGAACTGGCTCTCGGCGCAGCTCGACGACGGGACGGACGTCACCGTCTACCCGCTCATCAAGCTCCGCACGAACGAGAGCGCGGGCGCCTGGGCCATCGTGGTGGACGCGAAGGGCAACCGGAGCCTCCATCATGATCTGAGCTTCGAGGCGCTGGAGACGTGGCAGAGCACGCAGACGTTCTTCGAGTACCCGGTGCGCTGGCGCTGCGAGATCCCGCAGGCGGGCATCGAGCTCGACGTCCGCGCGGCGTTCGACGACCAGGAATTCATCACCCTGGTCTCCAAGCCCTCGTTCTGGGAGGGACGCGTGGAGGTGGAGGGCCGCCTGCGAGGGAAGGACGTGAAGGGCATCGGCTTCGTCGAGCGCAGCGGTTTTGCGCCCTTCGACGATCTCGACAGCTACTTCAAGGCCGTCGGTCGCGTCGTTCGCAAGTCGATCCGCGAGGTCATCCCCCTGGAGCCGACGTACGAGCAGGCGCGCGACCTCATTGGGACCGACAAGCGCGACCATTACCTCGACGGCATGGACATCAAGCAGCTCGGCCGGACGCTCATCCAGCCGATCCGCGAGATCACGGACCGCGGCGGCAAGGGCTGGCGCTCTTACGCGGCGATCACCTGCTGCGACATCGTCGGTGGCGACTCGAGGGACTTCGTCCGCTGGCTCGCCCTGCCGGAAATGATGCACGTCGGCTCCCTCATCGTCGACGACGTCCAGGATCGCTCCGTCGTACGTCGAGGTGGGCCCGCCGCGCACCTCATCTACGGCGACGCCCAGGCCATCAACTCCGGCACCGCCGCGTACTTCCTCGGCAACCACCTGATCAACGCCAGCAAGCTATCCGATCGCGACAAGGTGCGCGTGTACGAGCTGTACTTCGAGGCACTCCGCGCCGGCCACGCCGGCCAGGCGATCGACCTCGACGGGTTCGATGACGTGCTGCCACGCGTCGTGGAATCCGGCGACGCACGGGACCTCGAACGACGAGTGCTAACCGTTCACCGCTTGAAGACGGCCGCGCCCGCAGCGTGCCTGGCGCGCATGGGTGCCGTCGCCGGCGGCGGTACGGAACAGCAAATCGAGGCGCTCGGCAGCTTCTTCGAGGCGCTGGGGCTTGCCTTCCAGATCATCGACGATGTCCTCAATCTCCGCGGTTTCAAAGGGGATCTGAAGAGCCGTGGAGAGGACGTGTCCCACGGAAAGATCACCCTGCCGGTGTCGAAGGCGCTCTCGCGTCTAGGCCTGGAGGAGCGGCGACAGCTGCGAGACATCCTCGCGTCAAAGACGACCGACCAGGCAGAAATCGCGCGGGTGATCGATATGCTCGAGGAGTGCGGTGCGACGGAAGCGTGCGCCGTCGAGGCGCGCGACATGGTCGAGAGCGGGTGGCGCCGCCTGGAGCCGCTCATCGAGGACTCCCTGGCGAAGATGATGCTCCGTGCATTCGGATGGTTCGTGCTTGAGCGCCATTACTGATATATTTCCCACTGAATGACGGCCGCGAGGTTGCCCGGCGGTAACGCCGGGCTGGTTGGCTCCGCACTCATCGCGGCGTTCGGGATCTTCACCGTGGGACCCGCGTGCTCGCCGTCGGGCGGCCCGGCCACTCCTGAGGTCAGTGCGGTTGTAGGCGCGGGCGGGCGTCCACCCGGCCTGGGCGGCAGCGGCTCGCTCGGGGGGAGCGCATCGGGACCTTCCGGTGGCGGTGCGGCGCCACAGGGAGGCGCTGGGCCGCAGGGAGGTGCGCCGCCCGTCGGCGGCGCTGGCCCGGGCGCAGGGGGCTTCCTTCCGATGGGAGGCACCAGCGGCGCTCCGCAGGCGGGCCAGCCGCCTGTCGGCGGCATGTGCAACGTGCAGGTCGTCGATCCGAGTCCACTCCCGCCGTGCACCACCTGCATGGGCGGCCGCTGCGTGAGCCCTTCCGATTACCCGACGGCCCCGGCCAGCCAGCTTGCCAAGTGTGGTGACGGCAGCCAGATCTGCCTGCCCGATCCTCTCGTCGCGACGAAGGGCAACATCGCCCTTCCCCGCTGCACCTCGGTCGCTTCGGCGGAGGGACGCTGCACTTCCCTGTGCCTCCCGGTCGCAGCGTCCCTGTCGGGCGTGCTCCCGCAGGATAGCTGCGCCCCGACGGACCGCTGCGCCCCCTGCTACAACCCCGTGGACGGCTCGAGCACGGGCGTCTGCAACATCGGCTGCGACACGGGCCCGACGCAGCCTGCCGTCGTCTTCACTCAGTGCTGCGGCGGCCGCGGTCGCTGCGTGCCGCGCGCCGCGATCCCGGACGGCCCCGCGAAGACAAACCTCGCGAAGGAGACCTGCACCGGCAGCTCCGACCCGGTGTGCGTTCCGACGGCGATAATCCAGGATCCGACCTACAAGTTCCCGACCTGCACGTCGCAGCTCTTCGTCGATCCCGGCAAGCCGGGCGTCTGCGTACCGAAGTGCATCGTCGACGCGAACCCGGCCGGCGCCGCGCTCGCGCAGGACGACTGCGCGGACGCGACGGACAAGTGCGTGCCGTGCACGAACCCAAGCACCGGGCAGCCCAGCGGCGCGTGCGACGCCCCCTGATCGTGATCCGTTCTGCCCCAAGCCTCGCGCAAGTCGAGGCTAGTGGTACGCCGCCGAGAACATGATCGCGACGCCCTGGGAGGTGTCGGTCGCGTCGAATTGATTGCTCGTCGCGCCGATCTTGCGACTCGTCCAGGCCGCCGAGTAGCGCGCCTCGAGTCCGAGCGACCACTGGCTCGACACCCACCACATGTACCCCGCCCAAAGCGACAGCCCGAGGCCGCCCGACACGTTGTCCTGGTTGTCTCGCAAGCCGACCTCCGCGAGGCCGAGCAGGCCGCCGAAGTGAAACCCTCCCGTGGGCACCGGGAACGCGTCGATCATCGGTCCGATCATCGCGAAGTTCACGCCGCCGTTCGAGCCCGAGGCGAGACCGTTCAGCGACCCGCTGCGAACGCGGACGGTCGTCCCTGGATCGAACGCCTCCTGCAGCAGCAAGCCCCCGCCGATGACCAACCCGGGAGCAGGCGTGCCGCCGACGAGAACGTCGAACGCGCCTCCAGAGCCGGAGAGCGACGACGTCGAGTCGTTGTCTTTCACGCTGGTCGACACGTGGAGATAGCCGAAGCCCGCTGAGAGCCGGAGGTAGAAGCCGTCGTGGTAGTAACGGTTCCGAGGCTGGAGCGGCGGCAGCGGCGGCTGCGCGACGTAGATGGCCGGCGGCGCTTGAGGAGGCTCCTCGTAGTACGCGCCGGGAGGGCCCGACGGCGGCGGACCGGGCGGCGCT
>CAYUAW010000107.1:13909-19401 GCA_964442485.1 uncultured Polyangiaceae bacterium | reverse complement strand
GCGCTGCGGAAGATCTCGATCTTCTCCACCACCTGATCTTCGTTCGGGCGATCGGAGGCGCCGCGCGGCACGTTGGCGATCTTGCGTACGACGTCCTGACCGGACACGACGCGCCCGAAGACCGAGTGGCGCCCGTCCAGGTGCGGGGTGGGGCCCTCGGTGATGAAGAACTGGGAGCCGTTGCTGCCGGGTCCGGCGTTGGCCATCGAGAGGACGCCGGCCTTGTCGTGCTTCAGCTCCTTGTGAAACTCGTCGGAGAACTTGTACCCGGGGCCGCCCGTGCCCCACCGGCGTGCCGTGTCGGAGTGGCGGGTGAGGGGATCACCGCACTGGACCATGAAGCCCGGAATGACCCGGTGGAAGCGAACGCCCGTGTAGAGCGGCTCGCCTTCCACGGGCTTGCCCGTGTGCTCGTCCTTCCACGGCATCGACCCGGTGGCGAGCCCCACGAAATTTGCGACCGTCTTCGGTGCGCGCTGCTCTTCCAGCTCCACGACGATGGGCCCCTGTGTCGTGTGAAGCCGCGCGTAGAGCTTTCCCGTGCCGGCAACGTTGATCGGGGGAAACTGCGGATCGGCCATGTTGAGCTCCTCGGGAGGTGTGCCCGCGCGCCGCGCGAGCGTGAAGGGCCGAGTCATAGCCCGGGTGGTCCGTGGAGCAAAGTGGCGCCTCGCATGCGGCCGCCCGGTCCGCTAGAGTCCGCGTCGGTGCGCGTCTCGGCGGCTCTCACGGCGGTGCTCGTGACACTCGGGCTTGTCGCTGGCTGCGCGCGCAAGTGGTCCTGCGACCTTCCGGGGCAGCTCCGGCAACGCGCGGGCTCCGGCGCTCGCGACTGCGGCGAGGCGAGCCTCTCCGAAGAGAGCCTAATCGAGGCGGGCGTCTCCGACTCGGGTGTCTCCGGCGTGGACGATTGCGTCGCCGCGGCGCTGACCGCAAGCGCGCCCTTCTATGCGCAATACCCCGCACGCGGGGAAGATTCCGAGCTCGTTTACGGCGTGGCGTCGGACGGCAAGGGCACCGTCGCCATCCTGCAATACGACAGCGATCCGAGCGGCGGCGGCAAGCAGCAGCCCGTCATCCACGCGAGCATCTGCCGGAACCCGGAGCTCGATCTCTCCGTGCCCCGCGAGAACGGCACCCCCGCACCGGTGAAGTGCTCTTCGCTCGACGACCTCGGTGACACGTGCGGCGGCGGCGGCACCTTCGCGCGCTGAGTGCCAGCCCCCGTTCAGTCGAAGAGCACGCCCGGGTTCAAAATGCCGTTCGGGTCGAAGACCTTCTTGATGCCGCGCATGAGCGCGAGCTTCGCCGGATCCTCGAGCTCCGAGAGATAGCGCTTCTTCGCGTGGCCGATGCCGTGCTCGGCGGAGACGGCGCCGCCGAGCTTCACCCCCGCGCCGAGCAGCTCGCGCATCACCGCATCGCGCTTCTCCGGGTCCGTCTGGAAGATGCCGAGGTGGACGTTGCCGTCGCCGGCGTGGCCGCAGCCCGTGATCATCGTCCCGTGACGCTCGGCGATGTCGCGCACGCGCGTCATGTAGTCCGGGATCGACGCGCGCGGGACGACCACGTCGATGATGTCCGTGAGCCCCATGCGCTTGCCGACCCAGAACGACTTCTCGCGAGCGTCGACCAGCGCGGCGCCGGCGGACGAGGGCAGCACGAACACGTCGATGGCGCCCTGCTCCGCACAGATGGCGCCGAGACTCTCCACGTCCGCCTGAACCGACGCTTCCTCGCGCCCCTCCACGACCAGGAGCAGGTACGCCTCCGCGTCGTCGCGTACCTTCTCCGGGATGCCGAGCTCGAGCCCCGTGAAGCCCGTGATGCCCATCATTGTCATCCTGTCGATGTACTCGACGAGGAGCGGCCCTACACCGCTCATCACGAGCGCCGGTACTGCCTGCGTCACCTCCGAGAGGGACCGGAAGGGCGCGAGGACCGTGGCCCACACCGGCATTCGGGGGAAGAGCTTCACCGTCACCCGCGTGACCACCGCGAGCGTGCCCTCCGACCCGATGAGCAGCTGCGTCACGTCGTAGCCGCTCGAGACCTTCACGAACTTGCCGCCTGTCTCGAGCACCTCGCCGTTCGGCAGCACGGCTTCGAGCCCGAGCACCTGGTTGCGCGTGACCCCGTACTTCACGGCGCGCATCCCGCCGGCGTTCGTCGCGACGTTGCCGCCGAGGGTCGCGCTATTTTCGCCGGGGAAGATGGGGTACACGAGCCCGTGCTTGGCCGTCTCGGCGTCGAGCTCGCCGAGGGTGACGCCGGGCTCCACGACCGCGACGTGATTGGCACGGTCGATCTCGAGGATGCGGTTCATCCGCTCGAGCGACAGCAGGATACCCCCCGGGCGGGCGATGGCGCCGCCCGACAGGCCAGTCCCCGCCCCGCGCATCGTGACGGGGATGCGGTGCTCGTTCGCGAACGCGAGGAGCCGGCTGACCTGCGCCGTCGACGCCGGCCTCACGACGAACTCCGGCGCGGAGGCCGGTGTGGTCAGGCTCTCGTCGTGCTTGTAGCTGTCCTCGATGCGGTCCCCGTCGAGAACATTGCCGTCTCCGACGATCGAGCGAAGCGTATCGAGCGCGTTCATGCCTTCTCCTCCGGGTGAATCGAACCTCAGATGAATCGAGCCGACGCTCTCCTTCGCGTTTCGAGCGAACGCCGCGCCGCGTCCGGGGTGGCAGCGTCGGCTTACGTCTTGTCGAACAGGGTGGCGATACCCTGGCCGACGCCGATGCACATCGTCGCGAGCCCCACGCGGGCCTTCGGGTTCTCCGCCATGATGCTCGCAAGAGTCGCCACGATGCGCGCTCCGGAGCTCCCGATGGGGTGGCCGAGCGCGATGCCGCCACCGCGCACGTTGACGCGCTCGGGGTCGAGATCGAGGCCACGCATGCACGCGATCGCCTGCGACGCGAAGGCCTCGTTCAGCTCGACGAAATCCAGGTTTGGCGCGCGCAGCCCCGTCCGGGCCAGGAGCTTCTTCGTGGCGGGGATGGGGCCTTCGCCCATGTAGCTCGGGTCGACGCCAGCGGTGGCGCTCGCGACCCAGCGGAGCCTCGGCTCGAGCCCGAGCTCCTTCACGACGGCCTCGCTGGCGAGGATCACCGCCGCGGCGCCGTCGTTCAGCGGCGAGGAGTTACCCGGCGTCACGGTGCCGCCGTCGCGGAATGCGGGCTTGAGCTTCGCGAGCCCCTCGAGCGAGGCGTCGGGGCGAGGGGATTCGTCGCGATCGAACAACGTCGGCGGGCCTTTCGGCTGAGCGAGCTCGACGGGGGCGAGCTCCTTCGCGAAGGCGCCGCGTTCCCAGGCCGCCACCGCCCGCTGGTGACTGCGGAGGGCGAACTGGTCCTGCTCTTCTCGCGTGATGCCGAACTTCGTCGCGACGTTCTCCGCCGTCTCTCCCATGCTGATGAGATCGAACCGCGCTTCCATGCGCGGGTTCGGGTAACGCCAGCCGAGCGTCGTGTCGTAGATGGTCGGAGGCGTGCGCCCGAATGCCTCGGTCGCCTTCGGCATCGAGAACGGTGCGCGCGTCATGTTCTCCACGCCGCCAGCGATCACGACGTTCGCCTCGCCGGTCGCGATCATCCGCGCGGCGTCGTTGATGGCCTCGAGCCCCGAGCCGCAGAGCCGGTTCACGGTGACCCCGGGGACCTCGTAGGGGAGCCCGGCGATCAGCAGCGCCATGCGCGCGACGTTGCGGTTGTCCTCGCCGGCCTGGTTGGTCGAGCCGAAGATGACCTGATCGAGCCGCTCCGCGAGCTTCGGCTCGCGCTTCACCAGGGTGGTGATGACGTGTGCGGCGAGATCGTCCGCACGGACCTTCGCGAGAGCCCCCCGGTACTTTCCAATCGGCGTCCGGACCGCGTCGACGAGATAGACGGCAACCATGCGGACAACTCTACATCAGGTGCGGCGCTCGGGCGACAGCCCGCGGTCCGCTCCTCCGCCTGGCTACCCCCGGGTGCCGCCCGGCTGACCGAAGCGCTCGCGTCACTTCTTCTTGGAGCTCGGTTTCGCCTTGTCCTTCGCGGCGCTGCCCTTGTCCTTTGACGCGCCCTTGTCCGCCGAGTCCTTCGAGTCCGTCTTGTCGTCGTCGGCCTTCTTCTTGTCGTCGGCGGTCGCGCCCTTGCCGGACGAGGCCTTGTCGTCATCCTTCGACGAGGCCTTGCCCGCGTCGGCCTCGTGCTCGGCCTCGCCGAATCCGGCGAAGTCCGGGCTGCGCGCTTGCTCCGTCTTCGCGCGCTCCAGAGTGTGCTTCATCAGCGCGGCCTGGAGATCCACGACGCGCTCCGGCCGGTCGTCCCCGCAGTCACCGAAGGTCGACTCGTTCGTCGTCGAGTTCTTCGAGCAGTTCGCGGTGATCACGAGCACGCCGCCGGTCGTCTCGACGTGGAACGAGAACTTGTACGACAGACGCGGGATGCTCGACGTCGCGACCTCCTTCTCGCGCGTGTCGAAGGTGGTGCTCCCCTCTCCGCTGACGGGCCGGAGTCCGATGTCCTCCGCCGCCTTCTCCGCTGCGGTGAAGAGGACGTCCTCCGAGTACTTCGTCGTTTCATTGACTGGCGCGTACGTCGTCATGTGCGCGGTGCTGCACGCACCGACAACGAGGAACGCAGCAGCTACCGACACGCAGACCCCAAGACCGGCGAGCGATCGTGAATTCACGGCCGCCTTGTACCATGAAGCTGGGACACGTCGCCGACGGGTGGTCAGCGCGAAGCATTCCACGAAGGACGGAACGGAGCGTCGCGACCCGTCAGGCCTGAACGGCGCGGCCCGCGACCTCCGTGCCGCAGGTCACGCACTCCTTGGGCACGTTGTCCTTGTGATAGACCTGCGCGCAATTCGGGCAGAGCCGCGCATCGCGCTCGAACGAGATGATCTTGTCCGTGGCCGCACATCTGCGGCCAGCCACCTGGTCACCCAGCACGGGGACCTCTTCGCCGCCGGGCTGCGTCGCGAGCGGGATGCTGCGCTTGCCGGCCTCGTCCACCTTCACGATCTTCGGCAGGCGACGCTCGCCCTCCGCGACGATGTACGCGACGGCGCGCGGGTGCGCTCCCATCGGGATGGCCAGCGTGAGGGAGGGGGAGCGCACGATGAGCTCGCCCTTTTCGAGCTTCACCTCCGTCATGTCGCACCACAGGATGCGGTTCGTCTCAGAGCCGCGCTCGATCGCGACGCCCGCGTCACCGACGCGCACGGGGAACGTGCTGGCGGTGCCGAGCCAGAGCCCGGCACCGAGGCCGGCCGCTCCCAGCACGACGAGGACGGCTGCGAAGCTGACCGGGGTCTCCTTGACCCATTGCCCGTACACGCCGGCCCCGAGCGCGAGCGAACCCGCCATCCCGAGGCCCGCGGCGAAGCGCGACGTGTGGGTCGCCTCCGGGACGAAGCGGCGCTCGGTGCGCTCTTTCGGTGCCTTCCGCTTTTTCTTTTCCGCCATTGTCTTCCTCGGGCGGCGGCACAGTAGT
>CAYUAW010000107.1:12399-13809 GCA_964442485.1 uncultured Polyangiaceae bacterium | reverse complement strand
CGCAGCACGCCTGAGGGGTCGGGATTTTCGCCCACGCGGGGAGCGGGGGCCGGAGAACCGGATACCGGATCGAGCGGGTCGCGGCTCGCTCGGGCGGCTCGTGGCTTGCCGCTGGCCTTGCCAGCCATTGCCGTCGTCGCCGTCGCGCTCGCCGTGCTCGTCATCGGGCGGCCACACTCCGTCATTGGTGTGCGGGTGCGGGGCGGTCCCAGCGCCGGGTTGCGCTCGCTCTCGGTGAGGCTCACGGTCGTCGAACGTCTGGGTGACGTGGAACGTCCGCTTCGTGGCCGGCGTATCGCCGTCGACGCGGACCGCGGCGGCACGCAGGCCACCTGGAGCGGTGCCCTCGACGCGGAGGGAGCAGCGGAGGTGACTCTCGCGCCGCCGGGCGACGGCGCCGTGCGTGTTTCGGTACACCTCGACAGAAGGCTCATCGCCGACGGGGGGTGGACGCTGTCCGTCGAGGACTGGAAGCGCGCCGCGCGTCGCCGGGGAGGCTGGGTCGAGCGACGCTTCGACGATGGCGTCGTGCTGCGCGCCGCCGCCGAGCGCGGTGTGTTCGCCGTTCCCTACACGAGCGGGCTCTGGGTGGAGGCGTCGCGCGACGGCCATCCTCTCGCCATCGACGCGCACGGCGATGGCGCCGATGTCGCTCGCGCCTCGAACGCCGCGTCCGGGGCGCACGCGCTCCCGCCGGGGCGGCTTCGCTACGTCGTCACGCCGCGCGAGCACGCGGCCGTCGTCGTCGTGAGCGCACCGGGAAACCCCGCGGCCGAGCTCGAGGTATCGCTGGCGGTCGTCCCTGGCGCGCTCTTCGCCGAGCTTCGCGACGGCGAGCTCGTCGTGCGCTCGCCGGTCGTGCACGAGCGCGCCTACGTCGCCATCGTCGGCGAAAAGGAGCGGATCGCCGGCGCCACGGTGCCGCTCGAAGCGGACGCGAACGGCGCGAGCGGTGTGCTGCGGGGGCTCGCATTGCCGGACGGCGTCCCGCTCTGGGCGGTCGTTTCGAGCGAACCCGAGCTTCGCTCGGCGTCGCTGGTCGGCTGGCCCTTGCGTTCGGACGTCGCCGCACCCGAGCCGCCCGCGACATTCGACGTCGGCGACGCGCTGCTCCTCGACAGCGTCCCCGCTGCCGTCGCCCGGGAGGAGGAACGCGTGCGCAAGGTGCGTTTCCTCGCGGCGCTCATCGCCGTCGTCGCGCTGTGCGGTGCCGCCGCGGCGGTCGCGTCACGTGCAGGCCGCGCGCGCGACGTGCTCACCGCGCATCTCGAGGGCGCGGGCGCCGATCAGGACACGACGGCGCGCGTTTCCGGGACCGGCGGCGCGAGCGTCTGGGGCGTCGTCGCCGCGGTGCTGTCGGTGGCGCTCGCGGCGCTCCTCATCGCCCTCTTCACGAGCTACGCGCGGTAG
>CAYUAW010000107.1:7863-12299 GCA_964442485.1 uncultured Polyangiaceae bacterium | reverse complement strand
AGCACTCCCCGATGTAGACGATGAGCTTCGTCTCGCTCTGATCGACGCGCAGGGTCTGCTCCCCGTGGTCGGACTTCACCGTCTTCGCGGTGTCCAGCTTTCGCATCGGCGTCCCCGTGATGCGTCCGGTCGCCTCCTGCCAGGGCATGCCGGGCGGCGGGTAGTACGCGATGCATTTCGCCGGCCGGTCGTCGTTCTGCGTGGCGAAGGTGAAGACGACGAGCTCCGCCCCGTACTCCGCCTTCAACGCAGGAGGCGACGGGGTGGTCGTGAGCTTGTAGCCGCGGTTCGTGTAGTAAGCGTCCGCGGCCTTCCAGTTCATGTCGACGATCTGCGGGCCCGTGCAGCGGATCTCCTGTGTCGGGCTTCTGCGGTACGCTTGCCCCTTCGGGCACGAAGGATCGCCGCCCTTCACGAGCGCCGCCACCTGGTCCGGGGTGAGCTTCTGCACGGGCGGCTCGCCGGATTTGCGCTTCATGTAGTCGAGGTGCGCCTGCAGCTCGTTCTCGGCCTTCACCAGCTCGTCGCGCTCGGTGTTGCGACCGGCCTTCTCGCAGGCGTCGCGCGCCGTCCGGACGGCGGCGAGGCTCCCCTCGATGCTGCTCTGCTGCTTGCCGTCGACCTTGTCGACGATACCCTGCGCGGTCGTCATGAGGCTCTGGCAACGGCGTGTCTCTTCGCTGCACGCACTGCTGCACAGCCCAACGACGAGCGCCGCCGAAAGTATCAGCTTCGAGTACGACACGAAGGCCACTATACGATAGTCAGAGGACCGCGTGCGCGACGCGCGGCATCTTCTCGCCCGAGTCGACGCGGATGTGCAGCATGTTCCGCTTCGGCGGGATCGGGCACATCACGTGCTCGCAGTACGTGCAACCCGGGCTGAGTGCCGTGTTGAAGTCGAGCACGGTGCGACCGCCCTTCGGGAGAGGCGCGTACAGGTATCGTCCGATCGTCGAGGTGAGCTCGCCGTTCGTCAGATCGCGGAAGAGGATGAACAGACGCTTCGGCTCGACGATCGGTTCGAGCGCGTAGGTCACGCCGTCTCGCTCGAAGGCCAGGATGTACTCGGTGGCCGTCACCTCTTGCGCGGCGACGGAATACGACAGCTCCAGCGTACGCGACCGTTCCAGAGGCACTGCGCGCGCGTACACGCGCCACGACGGATCAACCGGGAACCAGTCTGCACCGGGAAACGAGCGACGCAGCTCCGTGTCGGGGTCGCGGGAGCGGATCGCGAGGGTGTCGCCCCGCCGGATGAGCTGATGGCTCGTCCGGCCCACGTAGAGGATATCGTCGTCCTGATCCGGCCTGAGCCACGCTTCACGGACGGGCGTGGAGCAACGCGTGACGCGTGCTTCAGCGCGTACGGCGAAGTGCACCGTGTCGCCCCTCACCGTGACCGTACCGAAATCGAGCTCGTTCTTCCCGTCGGCGAGGACCGACAGACCGATCGACGCAAGCCAGCCGTCCTCCGCGCGAAGCGCCGCATCGCGCCTGGTGCGAAAGAGGCGCATCTCGCCCTCGTAGGCTTCGTCGACACGAATCATGCAGCACCCGTCGGAGCGCTCGCCCAGAGAAACCTGTGCGGCGACCACACACGCTACAGCATGCGAACGTTCCGTTACCAGCGTTTCCCTCACGCCCGGAGCGCGAGCTCCAAAATCCGCCCGAGGGCCGAATTGAACTCGACTCTCTCGACCTCAGCGCGCGAGCGCGCTTTCCGAACAACCCGACGACAGTGCGTTCAAGTGTCGTGCAATCGCGACAGCACGGGCGACGCGGCGAGCTGCGCGGCCGCGAAACGCGAGCGGCGCGGGATCGAGTCCCTCGCTCGCCACGACGTCGTCCAAGCTGCCAGACCCACCGCCGCGCACGTTTCGGTACGCGCTCTTCAGTGCGATCCGCGAAGGCCTGCCGCCGAGCTCCAGCGCGAGCAAATCGAGTGACGACTGATTCCACGCCGCGAGGAGCGGGCTTTCCTGCCGGCTCAGGAACTGTTCGACATCATGACGGAAATGCTCGGCGTCGATGGCGTCTCCGAAGTCCTGCTCCGTCATGCCCATGTGTGCGAGATGTGCGGCGCCCGGCGGCCCGAACGGCGGAACGACCAGGCGCTCCAGCGTCTCGCCCGTGGAGAGGGACACGGCTGCGAGCTGGGTCAGCGCGCGAACGCCGCGAGGATCGGGTCGTGCCGATTCCACGTAGACGACGACCAGCCGGTCGAAATGCTCCACGAGCGCCAGAGGCAAACGACGGCGCGTGAACGGACGGCGCTCTCGTTCCCGCGGTCGCCCCGGGCTCCCCTGGATGAAGGCGAGCTGCGCGTCAATCATCGCATCGAAGGCGCCGAGCAGCCCGTCGAGTCCGGGGGTGTCGGGCTCGAGGAGGCGCAAGGCCAGAACGACCGCCTCGATGGTCGACAGCGAATCGAAGGTCGGCTCGCGGCGGATGCGGTAGCGGCTCGGCTGCGTGGGAGCGAGCCGCACGCGCGGCAGCGCCTGCAGCCACGCCTTGTCTCGAAACAGCGTGCGGGCCGTGTGCCATGTTCCGTCGATCACGACGAGCGCGGGAGGACGCTCTGCGGCAGGAAGCTCGCCGAGATCACGAGCGCCTGCGCCCGGGTAGAGGAGCGCTGCGCCCGCGGGCAGCCAGGAAGGTGGCGTCTCCTCGCGCTCCCCGGCGTTCCACGCGATCTCCACGCGCGAATTCGCGAGGCCGAGCCTCGCGAAGCGCGCCGTCCCGATCGGGTGCAGCCGTTCACGCGGATGCTGCAGCACCACGACGCTCGTGCGGTTGTCGACGCGTCGGATGCTCCCGCAGACGCACAGCGCCGCGGGCTTGTGACACTCCCAGCAGTTGCTTCGGGGTTCGGGCGCCGTGAAAGATGCCGGGTTCATCCGTGGGGCCGCGGAGCTTGGCAGAGGGGCCCGCGGGTAGCAAAGGCGAGTGGGAAGGGCCGCCAGGTGGCGACGGGCACGGCGGCCGTCTGCGCTCGTTCACTTCACCAGGATGACCTCGACCTCGCCCGTCTTCCGCAGGACGTTCACCCCGACGTCCTCCGGATAGCGGTGCACCCGCAGATCGACCCGGGCGCCGCCGACCCGGAGATTGCGGATCACGACGTCGTCGATGAAGGCTGGGAGCATCGGGCGCTGGAAGGTGAGGCGCTGCTGCTTCGCGTCGATGTTCAGCCCTAGCACCGACGAGAGCAGCAAGAAGGGAGCTGCGGCCGCCCACGCCTGCGGCGAGCAGGCGACGGGATACCCGGTCGGCGCTTCGCCGGGCCTCCGCGGAAAGCCGCAGAAGAGCTCCGGCAGGCGGTTCAGATCCATGAAGAGGCTCGCGTCGAAGAGCCCGGCGAGGATGCGCGCTGCTTCCGCCCTGTACCCGTAGCGCGCGAGGCCCGCCGCGGTGATGGCGTTGTCGTGCGGCCACACCGAGCCGTTGTGATACGACATCGGGTTGTAGCGCTCCTCGCCGGTACCGAGCGTGCGCACCCCCCACCCCGAGAACATCTCGGGTGACACCAGGGTGGCCGCCAGCGCACGGGCGCGCTCCGGCAGCGCAATGCCGGAGAAGAGGCAGTGCCCGGGGTTCGAGCTCTTGACGCGGCAAGGGCGCTTCTTCGCATCGAGCGCGAGCGCATACGTCGAGAGCTCCGGGCACCAGAACGCGCGATCGAAATTCTCGCGCAGCGCGGCGGCGCGCGCCGTCTGCTCGTCCGCGATGCGTTCGTGGCCGAGTACTCGGGCGAGGCGCGCCATCCCGAGGCGCGCGGCGTACACGTACCCCTGCACCTCGCAGAGGGCGATGGGCCCCTCGGCCAGCGTGCCGTCGCGATGAAAGACGGAGTCGTTCGAGTCCTTCCATCCCTGCTGCACCAGGCCGTCGTTGGACCGCCTGCCGTACTCCACGAAGCCGTCCATGTCGCGATCGCCGGGGCCTTCGATCCACCCGAGGGCCGCCAGCAAGTTGGGCCAGATGTCCTGGACGAGCTCGGCGTCGTTCGTCGCTTCGAAGTACTCCGACGCCAGCATCAGGAAGAGCGGTGTGGAATCGACGCTGCCGTAGTAGCGGCCGAACGGCACCTCGCGGAGACCCGCCATCTCGCCGCTGCGCATCTCGTGGACGATCTTGCCGGGCTCGGCGTCCGCCTCGGCGTCGGTCGTGGTCGCCTGATGCGCCGAAAGGAAGCGCAGCACGCCCGCCGCGAGATCGGGGTTCATCTGCAGGTACTCGAGCGCCGTCCAGATGCCGTCGCGCCCGAATGGCACGCTGAACCAGGGCACCCCGGCGCAGGGATACGGCCCGGTCGGCGTGTGTGTCACCATCATGCGCAGGTCGGCCTGCGAACGGTTCAGCCAGTCGTTGAAAAGCTCGTTCGCGGTGTAGACGTGCGCCTCGCACTCCTCCACCTGCGCGCGCGCCTCGGT
>CAYUAW010000107.1:2805-7763 GCA_964442485.1 uncultured Polyangiaceae bacterium | reverse complement strand
GTCGGCAGTCGTGCGCCGCGCTTCGGCCTTCGCGTGCCGCGCACCTCGAAGACGTCCGCGTAGTCTGCGTCGAACTCCATTCGCAGCACGAAGTTCACCGCCGTCGCGGCGTAGTTCGTCACCTGGATGCGCTCGTGGCAGGTGGCGTCGCGGAGCAGCTTCGACCGCAGCACGTGGAGTGTCCCGTGCGGGATCAGGAAGTCTTCCCCCTGGACCTCGGGATTCGTCAGATCGGCCGTGAAGAGTAGATTGTTGTCGACGACGGTCGAGCTCAGGAAGAGAAAGGGTCGGGTGCCCAGGTAGAGGACCTGCGTCGAGAGAAACCGAGTGCCTCCGTGATACAGGCCCTGCTCGCTGCGCACCGAAGCGCGCAGGTCGCCGTGGCGGTCGAACACCGCGAACGACTCGTCGTGCATCAGCACCCGCCGCGTCTCGCCGGCGAGCGAGGTCGTGGCGGTGATGTGATAGCGATCCGCTTCGTCTTCGGAAGGATTCATGACGAGATCTCCCGGACGTGGAAGTTGTCGTTCGATTATGCCGCGACGACGTCCTCGGACGCCGCGGTTTCTGCGTTCCCGGATTCCGCAGGCGGCGGCTCGGACTCCGTGAGGCCGCTCTTGAGCGTCTTTCGCGCGGCCACCTCGGCGTAGAGCTCCAGGTAGTCCTTCGCCATGCGCTCGGCCGTGAAGCGTCGCTCGAACTCAGCACGGACCCGCGCCCGATCGAGCTCACCCACCCGGCGGGCCGCTTCTGTGGCCTCTTCCACCGATTCGACGACCAACCCCGTCACGCCTTCCTCGATCACCTCGTCGACCGAACCGTTGCGAAATGCAACCACCGGCGTGCCGCACGCCATTGCCTCGATCATGACGAGGCCGAACGGCTCCGGCCAGTCGATCGGGAACAGGAGAGCGCGCGCTCCCCCCATGAAGGCGCTCTTCTGCGCTTCTCCGATCTCTCCCACGAACTCGACCAGGGGATGAGCGAGGAGCGGCTCGATCTGCGTCTTGAAGTATTCCTGGTCGACCTTGTCGACCTTCGCCGCGATCTTCAGAGGGACGCCGAGCGCCTTGGCGATCTCGATGGCCCGATCCACCCGCTTCTCCGGTGAGATCCTCCCCACGAACGCAAAGTAGCCCTCCGGGTCTGCGTTGAACTGCAGCAGATCCGCCGGCAAGCCGTGATGGACGGTCGCAAGCCAGCCTGCCTGGGGGAGAGGCCGGCGCTGCGCGTCCGAAATGGATACGACCGGGATGTCGCCGAACTCGTCGTACACACCTCCCAGGTCCTGGATGTCCAATCGGCCATGTAGCGTCGTGAGGTGAGGGACCGTCATTCGCCGCGCGATGGAGAAATGCAGGTAGTCCGTGTGGAAATGAATGACGTCGAACTCCGACTCCCAGGAGGCCACGCGCTCGAGCATGAGCACGTGCTTCGCCAGGGGATCCACGCACTGCTCGTTCAGGCGCAGCGCGCGATCGCACTGCGCGCGGAGACGCGCCGACGTCTGCGAGTCACCCGACGCGAAAAGCGTCACATCGTGTCCCATGCGCACGAGCTCTTCCGTGATGTAGTGCAGAATGCGCTCCGTTCCGCCGTACAGTCGCGGGGGGACACTCTCGTAAAGCGGCGAAACCTGGGCGATGCGCATCGATCCTGCCTTTCCTGAACCAGTGCACGCCGAGAGAAAGCAAGGAGGAGGCCAGCACTCTGTCCTCACTGCATGGTCCGGCCGACCGTAGCTTTGAAAGTCTCGCGTGTCTTGCGCCGCGGGTCGGCCGGCTTGAGCATGTGACAAATTGCCCCCTCGCGCGACGCGACGACACTCCCTATTCAGTCATCATGCTCTCGAGCCGGCCGTGCGGACACGATCCGCGCGACTGAGCTCTGCTCTTCGCGCAGCTGAAAGCAGTCCACAATCTCATGGCTTTACCGATCGAAGACTATGCACTGCTCGGTGACTGCGAAGGCGCTGCGCTCGTCGGTCGAGATGGCTCGATCGATTGGCTCACGCTTCCGCGCTTCGACTCGGGGGCGTGCTTCGCCGCGCTGCTCGGCACGGCGGAGAACGGGTGCTGGTCCATCACGCCGTCACGGAACGCTCGCCCCGCGGGCCGGCGCTATCGCCCTGGCACGCTGGTCCTGGAGACGGAGCTCGAGGGGGACGGCGGCAAGGTCCGTGTCATCGACTTCATGCCGCCCGCCGACGGTCGCGGAGACCTCGTGCGCATCGTGGAGGGGCTCGAAGGCGCGGTCGACCTGCGCATGGAGCTCATCATTCGCTTCGACTATGGCTCGTTCGTGCCGTGGGTGCGCCGGACGGAGCGTGGCATCCTCGCGATCGCCGGGCCGGACGGGCTCCTGCTCGACGCGGACGTCGAGTGTCACGGGGAGGATCTCCGGACGGTGGCGGATTTCTCCGTGCAGAAGGGCGAGCGCCGGCACTTCGCTCTCACCTGGTTCCATTCTGCCACCGAGCCGCCGCCCGTGGTCGACGCAGAGCGCGCGCTCGAGGAGACCGAGGGCTTCTGGCGCGAGTGGTCCGCGCGCTCGACGCACCACGGACGCTACGAGGAGGCCGTCACGCGTTCGCTGCTCACGCTGAAGGCGCTCACCTATGCGCCGACGGGCGGTATCATCGCCGCGCCGACCACCTCGCTCCCGGAGTTCATCGGGGGCACCCGCAACTGGGACTATCGCTGCTGCTGGCTGCGCGACGCGACGTTCGTTCTCTACTCGCTGATCAATGCGGGCTTCGTGGAGGAGGCGAAGAGCTGGCGCGAGTGGCTCACTCGAGCCGTGGCGGGTTCACCGGGCGAGCTCCGGATCATGTACGGGCTCGGCGGCGAGCGCCGCCTGACGGAGCTCGAGCTGCCGTGGCTCGCCGGGTACGAAGGCTCCGCCCCCGTGCGCATCGGCAACGCCGCCTCCGAGCAGCACCAGCTCGACGTCTACGGCGAGGTCCTCGACTCGCTGCACATCGCCCGAAAGCACGGCGCGACCGTCGACGAGAACACGTGGCGCATCGAGCAGGCGCTGGTCGGCTTCCTGGAGCACGACTGGGTGAACCCGGACGAGGGGATCTGGGAGGTGCGGGGCCCGCGCCAGCACTTCACCCACTCCAAGGTGATGGCGTGGGTCGCGCTGGATCGTGCAGTGAAGACGGTCGAGCGGTTCGGCTGCTCGGGCCCCGTCGAACGCTGGCGGGCGCTGCGCGAGAAGATCCACCGCGACGTCTGCGAGAAGGGCTACGACGATGAGCTCGGCTCCTTCGTGCAGGCGTACGGCTCCAAGAGGTTCGACGCGAGCCTGCTGATGATCCCGCTGGTCGGCTTCCTACCGAGCAGCGATCCGCGTGTCGCGGGCACGGTGAAGGCCATCGAGGAGCACCTGATGCACGACGGGTTCGTCCTGCGCTACGACACGGGTACGGGCGTCGACGGCCTCTCGCCGGGTGAGGGCGTTTTCCTGACGTGCAGCTTCTGGCTCGCCGACAACTACGCCCTGGCGGGCCGCCTCGACGAAGCGCGGGCGCTCTTCGAGCGGCTGCTTTCCATCCGAAACGACGTGGGGCTACTCGCGGAGGAGTACGACCCGGCGAGCCGGCGAATGCTCGGCAATTTCCCGCAGGCATTCTCCCACGTCGGGCTGATCAACACGGCGCACAACCTCACGCGCCATGGGGCCGGCCCCGCGCACGACCGCTCGAGCGGTCAGGCGGCACGCTGACGGCAGTGCGCCCGCTGGCGCCGAAGCTCACGCCGTCGCGCCGAGAGTGAGCACGATGGGCGCGCCCTGCGTCACGATCATGGTGTGCTCGAACTGCGCGCCGCGGCTCCTGTCCGGCGTTCGCAACGTCCAGCCGTCCCGCCCCTCCACGACTCGCTTTGCGCTGGTCGTGAGAAACGGCTCGATGGTCATGACCAGGCCGTCCCACAGGAGGCCGTTCGAGGCGTCGCGCGCGACGTTGGGGATGCTCGGATCCTCGTGGATGTGCCGCCCGACTCCGTGCCCGCACAGATCGCGCACGACGTGGAACCCGGAGCGTTTCGCGCGCTCCTCGACGGCGTGCCCGATCTCGCGGATCGGGCGCCCGGCACGCGCGCGCGCCATGCCGTCCGCGAGCGCCTGGCGCGTCGCCCAGAGCAGGCTCCGCTCGCGCGGCTTCACGCGGCCGACTCCGAAGCTTGCGCCGGTGTCCGCCCAGTAGCCGTCGAGCTCCGCCGAGACGTCGATGTTCACGAGATCTCCCTCGACGAGCACGCGCTCCTGCGAAGGAATGCCGTGGGCGAGCTCGTCGTTCACGCTGATGCACGTGACCCCGGGGAACCCGTAGGCGAGCTTCGGAGCCGACCGCGCGCCGTACTTCGCGAGCGTCCGCGCTCCGATCTCGTCGAGCTCCGCGGTCGTCATGCCCGGCGCGACGCGCGCCCCCATGTTGTCCCGCGCCTCCGCGACGACGGCGCCGATGCGCCTGAGGGCGTCGATGTCGGATTGATCGGAGATCGTCATCCCTCACAGGATAGCGTGGAGGGCGCGACGAGCCAATGTCAGGTGGTTGACGCCGCTCGCCGGGTCATCTTTTCGGTGCGTACCGCATCGAGAACGAGCAAAGTCCGCGCGCGTTCGCCGGATTCGGGCGAGCCGGGTGCAAGCACTGCCATCGGCAGATCGATCACCCTCGAGCTCACTCGCCGCGCACGTCACCCGTCGCTCAAGGCGGCGCGAAGCACATGGGGATCCAAGGCCCCGGAGACGCACAGCTCTCGCACGACCCGTTGTGGCCGAATGAAATGTTGTTGATGTCGCAAGATGGGTTCACGGAGATCGCCTGGCAGCGTCGGATTTTCGTTTTCTGACTGGTCTTGCCGCCGACAACGGTGCTCGTCACGGAGCTCGTCTCCACGTAGGGCGCTCGGCCGCTAGCCAGCACCGCGCTCAACGGCGCGACGGAGCCT
>CAYUAW010000107.1:0-2705 GCA_964442485.1 uncultured Polyangiaceae bacterium | reverse complement strand
TGCGAACATCCATCGTGAAGCGAACCTGCGGTACGCAGCGCGCCCCCGCATCGGCGCGCGGCGTGAGCTCCAGGATCGGCGCCTTCGTGTACGTCGCATCGAGGGTCGCGATGCTCGAGACACCGATGGCGTCAGAGCCCCATTCTCCCGAGTTATGGTACTCGACCTGCGCCGTGTACGAAGCGGGGCCACTGGTGAACTTGCCGTACAGCGAGACGCCCAGCGCGGTCATGTCGTTCCCTTGGATCTCGTGCACGATGCAGTCTCCGTAGTCCGTGAAGGGATCGGTAGGCCCGGCACCATGCGTCCCAGCGGCGCCGTCGGCCGTTGTCGAACCCGGTGGTTCGGACCCTGGTCGAGCCGGCGCCGTGCTCGACGGGGCTGGGTTCGGCGCCGTGCTCGACGTCGTCGGCTGCGGCGGCGCGGTCGAGCCCGTCGACGACGGAGTCCCGCTCGGCGTCGTCCCCAGCCCGCCGCCTGATAGGTTCGTCGTCGGCACCCCGCCGGCGGCGAAAGCATCCGCACCGCCGCTCGCGTTCGTGGCATTCGAGCCGGCGCTGCCCGATGCACCCTCGGGCGACGACGCGGCCGATCTCTCGGAACTCGTACAGCCTACTCCGAGCCCGGCGACCACGACGCTAACGCAAGCGCACGTTACCCTGACGCTCCCACTGCGCACGAACATCCCTGGAGAGTCTCGCACCTCCCGTATGCGTTACGCAATCCGACCGGCCGCGTTGCGAGACGCTCCTCGCCGATCTGCGTCGGCGAAGTAGAACCCGTTGTGCGCAGTCTGCAAAATTCGCCCGAGAGTTCGCTCCTGCCCCGCTCGAATGCGACTACAATCCGAGGGCGGTCGAAGGCCAATATAACCATGGGTTTCCGTTCAGATCGGGCTCGGATTTGCTTCGCGACGCTGGCGCTCCTCGGGACGCTCCTCGTCACACCCACCGCGTTCGCGAACGGTCGCTTTCCGCGCGCACAGCGGTTCATCGAATCGGCGACGGATCCGAATCTGCTCGCGCTCTACGGCACCTACGGACTCATCGTCTCCAGGGACGCAGGCGGTTCGTGGAACCACATCTGCGAGGCAGCGACCGGGACTTATTCGGGAGACGATCCGCTCCTCGAGATCCTTCCCGACGGGAAGATCGTCGCGCGCGCCGAAATGGCGCTCGTCCGGAGCGCGGACTCCTGGTGTAACTGGACGACGCTCCGTGGCGACCCCGTCAATGCCGTCCTGGACATCACGCGGACGGACTCCAATCCGCTGACGATCCTCGCCCTGCTCGGGTCGTACACGCAAAGTCAGGGGTTCTCCTCTCAGTTCTCGCAGTCGACGGACGGAGGCGCGACCTGGTCCGCTTCGACGAGCTTGCCGGCCAACGTACGAGGGCTGACCATCGACGTCGCGCCGTCGTCGTCGATGCGGGTCGTCGTGAGCGGCGTCGACTCGACGGGTGCCGGACAGCTGGTGGTGTCCGAAGACGGCGGACGCACCTGGCAAGGGAAGCCGATCGCGATGACCGACACGAACTCTGCGCCATACCTCGCTGCCATCTCCAAGGACGATCCGAACACGATATTCCTCCGTACGGACAGTTACAAAGACATCAACGGCGTCACGACGGCGAACGATGCGCTCCTCGTTTCGGTGGACGGCGGCGCCAGCTGGACGACGGTGATCCAGCGAAGCGCGAAGCTCTTCGGATTCGCGCTCTCGCCGGATGAATCGACGTTGCTCGTCGGCTACGGCGATCCGGTCGCGGTCGCGACTTACGTCGCTCCGGGGGACCTCGGAATCTATCGCGCGAACGTGGCGACACTCGTCTCGGACCTCGCCAATGCTTCGAGCCACTTCGAGAAGATTTTCCAGGCGTCCGTGACCTGCCTCCGCTGGACGAAGACCGGACTCTTCGCGTGCACGTCGCAGAAGGAGCTCGGATTCGAAGTGGGTCGAGCGCCCGACGCGGGGTTCGCCCTCGGTGACGCGAATCCCTTCACGCCGCTGCTCCGGCTGCCGGACGTTCGGCCGCTGCCATGCGCGAAGGGCACCAGGGCCTATGCTTGCTATTCGGATTCCGTCTACGGATTTGCCGCCGTTTGTGGGGTCTTCCAGACGTCGTGTGACGCTTCTGCCCCACCGCCCACGGCGAGTCTCGATTCGGGCGTGGACGCGTCCATCGGAGGCCATGGCGGCGCGGCAGGGGAGCACGACGGAGGCAGGGCCGCGAGCGGTCCGAGCGGCGGCGCGACCGGCGGAGCCGCGACTTCAGCCGACCACACATCGTGCGGCTGCCGGACGGCGCGTCCAAGGACCTCGAGCAGCGTCGGTACCTGGCTGGTCGTCGCGCTCGGCGCGGAGTTCGTCCGGCGGCGGAGAAATCGTTGCTCGATAAAGAGCTCGGCGGAATGAACGCACGGCTTCGGGAAGCCTCCGAAACCCTTGCAAGATAGACGTGCAGAGTCATACTTTCCGGGCCAGTGCGCAGACGTCGTGTGATCCTCGCTCTTGCGCCTTTTCTGGCGCTCCAACTCCCCGACGCGGCGCGTGCCGGTCCGGTGGAGCAGCTGATTCAGTTCGTGATGCATCCCACCGATCCGACGCGGATGGTGGTGCGCTATTTCAACGGCGGCGACGGAGCCTTCGTCACCACCGACGGCGGCAAGAACTGGAAGCTCCTGTGCGATGCGCTGCTGTTCGG
>CAYUAW010000106.1:16939-19476 GCA_964442485.1 uncultured Polyangiaceae bacterium | reverse complement strand
GTTGAGCCGTCTGCGATGAGTAGCGCGTCGCGTGCGGGGGAAAACACCATGGCGAGCGGCGAGGTGTTCGTGTCGCTCGTCGCCGACAGGTTCACGAGGAGCGGAGAGAAGCCGCCGACGACCGTCCAGCTGTACTGGTAGCCCTTCTGCGTCGGCTCATCGCCCCTGTAGACGACGAAGCTCGCGGCGAGCCCGTCGTAGATGCAACCTGGCGCGTCGCTGGACAAAAGAACGGGATCGAGCGGCTTCGCACTGGAGTACACGCAGGCGACTTCGCCGGGGGCTGCGGGGCCGATGGTGGCCTGGCCCGCGGAATTGCGAGCGCAGTCGCTGCCGGCGCACGAGACCTCGAGTGCGCGGCTCTGCAGACGCGCCTTGAGCGGGTCGGTGCTGAGGACGCAGCTCGCACCGCCGGGGGCCGTCGCCTCGTCATGGCGGTACCCCGACAGAGAACCACGGACGACCCATTCGTTCGACGCGCGCACGAGGTAGGTGAGGTCCGTCGGAAAGCAGCACGTCGCGAGGTCCTCGAGCTTCTCCTTCTGCCCGGGCGTGGCAGCGCGACGAGGCTCGAGCACGAGCTGGGTGGCCGAAGCGTGGAGCACGCGAAAATCGCGGTTCGTGTTCAACGGGACCGAGGTCGTCTCGCCGTACTGGGTCCGGCAGAGCAGAAAGCCCGCGCCCGGCGTGTTCGGATCGGCGCCGCCGCACGAGGCGCCGCGGTTGCCTTTCTGCCAGTACGAGTCGACGTCGGAAGGCAGCAGATCGGAGGTGATCTCGACGTAGTCCGCGTGCTGGACGCTGAACGCCGCCGTGGCGGCGGCGTCCTTGGGGTCGACGTTGTAGTTCGGGGCTCGCTGCTGAGCGATGTTGGTGTCCTGCACCCCGGAGTCGCAGAACGAAGCGCCGGAGTCGTCCAGCGTGAAGCGCCCGTCCTTCTGAAGCGTGAGACGCCCTGCCGTGCTCACCCGCGACGTCACGCCCTCGTAGACCGCCGTGAAGTCTTCCTGCGGCGCGAAGATGCGCGGCTCCCTGAAGCTCACCACGAGCGAGGTCTGGTCCGCCTTCGCCGGATCGATGACGAGCGGGTTGCTCGGATCCCCCGCCGCGAAGAGAGTGGTGCCGATCCAGACCTGGGCCTTGTTCTTCGCCGAGAAGTCGACGCCGAGCATGCGCGGCTGCTTGAGCCCCTCGGTGGTGGAGTTGGTGGCGAGCGTCCGCCCGGTGTCGGAGACCAGGGTCGGGAATGCCTGCAGCGAGGGGGCGTGCGTGCCGAGCGTGAGATCGTTGCGGATCGCAGCGGAGCTCCGCGATCGGTTGGTCTCGATCGCGTTGCAGGTGACCTCGTTCGTGACGGTGGGGCCCGTCACCGTCGCGTAGGTCGCCGTGCCGTTCTTCGGCACCGCGTCATTTGCGCATCCGCGAAAATCTTCGGTCGCGCTGGCGTTCGGGTAAATCGGCCTGCGACAGAGCGAGTCGAAATCCTGGACGTCGATGACGGCGACGTGGCCGCTCTGCAGCGCCGCGAACCCGAAGACGCCGCGAAGCAGGTTCGGCGCGGCCCCCGAGCTGAGATCCGACGCGGGGCGATAGAGGGCGCCCGGAGCGGTCGTCGGGAGGAGCGGATCAGGATCGCAGAACTGGCCGATCTGCTGGGACCCGGTCGCGGGGTCGACCTGGACATGGTCGCGCAGAGCGAAGGAAATGTCGCGCGCCGGCGCATCGAAGGCGATGCGATCGGGCGGCTCGAACGGCAAGAGGGTCGAGTGCGGGCGGAGCAGCGGCGTCCTGTCCGTCGCGCCGGGGCTCACGTCGAACATCATGATGCTGCCGTTGTCGAACTCGTCGATGGCGTAGAGGTAACGCTTGGCGCTGCTCGCCGGTGCTCCGGGCGCCGGAATGGTGAGTGGGCTGGCCGCGACCTTCGACGTGGTGACGATGCGATTCGGGTTCGAGAAGGAGACCGGCTTCAGCGGGTTCGTGCTCTCGACGAGGTGACAGGCGTCGCTGGTATCGACCTCGTGGATCACCGGCGCGACGCGGTCGGCGACGAACAGACGGTGCTCCTTCGTCGTCGGATCGTCGATCTGTGCAAAGCCCGCGGGCTGCGCTTCGAACGGTCCCTGCTGCGCGGGATGGGCCAGCCCGGCGGGCCTGCCGTTCGAAAGATCGAGATCGGGGGGCGCCACCTGGTTGATCGCGTTCGTCAGGCAGTCGAGGGTCGGGCCCGTCGTGGACTGGGCGCCCGTGACCTCGCACTTCGGCAGATGCACCTCCAGCGGGAGCTGCTGCTCGAAGACGCACGGCTCGTATGTACCCGGGCCACGATCGAGCAGGTCCTGGGCGTCGATGACGACGAGCTCCTTGCGATCGGGCAACGACACCACGAGCTTGCGGCGGCCGGGGTCCTTCGTCTCCGTCGACAGATCCGCGGGGCACTCACGCGCGGATTGTGCGATCGGCATGCTCGGCATCTCGCCGCAGTGCTGACGGTAGAGGTCCGGCATCGACTCGTCGGCGGGCGGATCGACGATGAG
>CAYUAW010000106.1:0-16839 GCA_964442485.1 uncultured Polyangiaceae bacterium | reverse complement strand
AGTGCTGACGGTAGAGGTCCGGCATCGACTCGTCGGCGGGCGGATCGACGATGAGGGCGATCTCACCTGGCGCGCTCGGAAGCCGGCAAGCCGGCCACGTCGTGAGATCGCGCACGGGCGCGTCGGTGGGACGCGGCACGACGCACGACGTGGGCAACGCGAAGATGCCCTCCTTGCCGACCTCCGCGACGCCCACGAACGTCGCAAGCGAGCCCGGCGTCGACACGATGCCGGTGGGCTGCGCGCCGACCGTCAGGAAGTTGTACCCGGGGACGGTCGGCTCGGAGTCGGAGACCTGCCCGAGGGTGAGATCGACGAGGGCGACCTCACCGCGCGTCGTCTGCGTCACCATCGAGAACGCGTGCCGCTCCTCGCCGTCGACGAGGCTCGTGTCGGGGCAATCGTCGATGTTCCGCGGCTGGAAGACGGGGATGGTCGCGGTCGGGTTCTTCGTCCCCAGGCAGAGCGCCGAGAACGCGCCGCTCGCCTCCAGGGAACGCAGCACGACGGGCTGCGCACTCTGGGTGCAGCCCGCGAGAAGCACGCTCGCCAGAGCGAGCCGCGCAAACGACTTTTCGCGGAGCATTATTTCGAAGCCCTCGGAGGGGTGCGCTGGCCGACACTGAGGACGAACGTGCCGTAGGTCGAGGTGTGGCGCTGGTCGAGATCGATCACGCCGATGTACGAGTCGGAGAAATGGCCGATGTAGGCGTAGGCGTACGAATTGGCAGGGGTCGCTTCGTCACGGCTAACGTCCAGGGCGAAGGCATGTGGACCGCGACCGGTCACGATCACGGTCTCGAAGTCGTCGGTCTCCGAAGCGGGGTCGAAGACGAAGATGCGCCTCGAATCGAAGCACACGATGAACACGCGGGGCACGAGCGCGCCCTTGGTGTCGATGACGTTGCCGACGAAGACGCGCGACGGGCCCGCGGTCATCGGTATGGAACGGTAGAAGCGAGGCAGGTCGTCGGTGAGGGTGTTCGGGACGTTCGGCGGCGAGCGCCCGATGATGAGGCTCGCCGGCGCGCGGTTCGCGGCATACACGTCGACCGGCGTCGGTATGCAGAATTGCAGAAGACACGTCGCCCGATCCTGCGCCGTCGTTCCCGTGTCCGCCGCGCGCTTGGCCCGGGCGTCGTCCGAACACGTGCCGTCCACCGGGGCCTCGCACTCCTGGCGTTTGGTGTTGTCGATCGCGATGCCCCGCGAGTCGAAGCCGGACGAGTTGGTGGAGATGGCGATCGAGCGCGACGCGTCGATGAAGGGGCGCGCAGGATTGGACGCCGCGTCATCGAAGGTACGGATCAGCGAGACCTGAGCCGCGTTCGTGAACGTCATCAGGTAGCTCGGCAGGTAGCTGACCCGTGACGGATTCTCGAGCCAGAACGCCGGTAGTGGGACCGCGGCCACGGCGAGTGCACCCGAGGGCAGCCCACCGCCGATGAACTCGAGCTCGGGCCCGTCGTCCCCCGTCAGCGATGCGGACCAGCGGTTGACGAACAGCGCGGCCTGGCCGGTGGTCTGGTGCGTCGTGACGAGCGTCTCGCTGAACGCCGACGGCTCGATGCTTCCCGCGTCGGGGTTCGTCGGGACGTCGATCGACGGGGTGAACTGGCTACCCTTGCTGTCAGGAACGCCGCCGTAGCGTCGCGCTTGCAGGGCGATGCCGTACGGCTCAGCGGGCAGCGTGATGGCGATCCCGGTGGGCGCGTCGGTGCCGCTCCCCCGGCGGTGATTCTGGTCGCAAGCCTGCGTCGGGCCCGACTGACCGCAGTCGAGGGCCACGCCCGTGCTGTGGTTGGTGCCGTCGGGGTAAGTGGTGTCGTCGTCGACGGTGATCCAGTGAACCGTCGCGTCGCCTCGCACCGGAATGAAGAGCCGCGAGCCCTCTCCCGTCTTCAGCGGGTTCGTCGCGTAGAGAAGATCCGTCGCGAAGGCGCCGATCGAGACGACTGAATGCGCGGTGGACCCGCCGAGCAGGAGCTTCCCGGGGTCGACCGCCGTGCAGAGACCCGGGGTGAGGAGCTGATCCTGCACGAGCTGCACGGTCGCCCCCTTGTCGGCGCCTTCGCACGGATTGCGACTCGCGCCGACGCATCGGTGGGTGGGCGCCCCGTCGGTTCCGCCGACTCCAGTGCCCTTGCCGGTCGTGTCGCACTCCTGGCCCGGGCAATCGTCGTTACGGTTGCAGTACCGAGGAATGCGCGACCTGAGCTCCGCAAGGTCGTAGACCTGCAGCGTTCCGGCGTTGAATTGCAGGTCGAAGTCGCTGTTGACGACGTACATCCACTTCTTGCCCGGCGACACCTGGATCCCGACCGGGAAGTAGATCTTGTCGAGCGGGACGGACCTGCCCTCGTCGGGAGGGAAGCACCCGGTAGCCCCGCCGAGGCTTCCGGCCAGAAGCCATGAAATTGCAAAGGATACCCGCCGGCTGGCCATGAGCGGGGCGGAGCCTAGTACGACAGACAACGCCTCGGTACCGTGTTCTCGCCCCTTGCGAGGCGGAGCACCGAGGAAGACCTAAGAGGGGACGATCAGCCGAGATCCAGAATGGTCACGCCGCGCTCGGCTTCCTCGTCCTCTTCTGGAGGAGGACGACGCGCGGGCTGGTGAATTTCGAGCGGCAGCTCGAGCCGCGGCTGCTGCTCGGCCTCGCGCCTCAGGCGCTCTTGCTCTTCACGCTGCCGGATCTGCTCGATGATGAACGGAGGTAACATGGCTTGTCTTGTGCCTTCCGCCAGTCCTACTCAGTAATCTAGTAGCTCGTTCTAAGCGGTCAAGACACAGCAGGGCAAAGCTATTGAGCGGCCGGGGTCTTACCCCTCAGGAACGGAATTTCCCGGCATCCATGAAGTCGATTTTCCAGCCACGACGGGAAGCCGCATTGCGTCGCACGGGGGAGGCCCACGGGACGCCCCGGCCCTATCCTCGAAAAACCGTCACGCCGGCGTTCTTTGCAAGCCTGCTCCTGTCTATCGCACTCGGGACGACCTCGGCACACGCGGCGTTCGAACCGAAGGACGCAACCTGGCAGGGCTCGAGCGAGCTCGTGGCGATGGCGCGCGAAAAGCTCGGAAAAGGGCGCGTCCGGATCGTCGCGGCCATCCCGTGGGAGGAAATGCAGCCGACCGATGCGCTGCTGGTGTTGCACCCGGAACGGGAGCTCGACTACCGCGAGGTCGCGGCCTTCCTCGCCGCCGGCGGCCGGGTGGGCCTGCTCGATGATTATGGCAAGGGCGACGCGCTCTTGCGCCGTTTTCGCATCCATCGGGTTCGCGCGCCGCTCGACCCGCGCGATCCTCTGCGCGAGAACCCGAATCTACCCATTGCAGTGCCCTCGGTGGGCCCCGACGCGCGTCCGCACCCGGTCGTCGGCGGCGTCGAGCGCGTCGTCACGAATCACCCGACGGGGCTCGAGACGGATCGCGGTTTGCGGCTCACGACGGTGCTCGAGATGCCGTCGCTGTCCGAGCCCCCAACTCCGCTCGCGCTCATCGGTGTCATCGGCGACGCCAAGCGATGCGGACTCGTCTCCGACGGAATGGACGAACCGACGACCTCGGGTGCACCCATCGCCGGTCGTTGCGGGAGGCTCCTCGCGATGGGGGATCCTTCGGCCGTGATGAACCTGATGCTTCGATACCCTGGCAATCGAGCGTTCGCGGCGCGCCTGGTCGAGTACCTGGTCGGCGACGACACCTGGGGGCACCGGAGCGGCAACCTGTACCTCGTCGCCAATGATTTCACCGAGCGGGGCACCTACGGAAAGCACGGCGGGCTCACGGGAGCGATCGACGAGCGGCTCGAGGCCCTCGCCCGGCTCGTTGCCGAAACCCGACGGGACGGCCTCCCGGCGGCGCTCGCCATTCTCATGGCCGCGCTTTCCGCCGGGGGCGCCACGCTCTGGGCAATCTCGCGTGCAACGCGGAAGTATCGGAAGGCAGCCCCTCGGTACGCCCGCCCGACCCCGCTGGTCGCGCAGGGAGGGCTCGCAGGGCGGGCTGCCGTACTCGCCGCCGACACGACACACCGGGCTCTCGTCGTCCTCGAGCTCAAGGCCGCGCTCGAGGAGGCCGTCCGGGAGCGAATGGGGATCCCGGATGCGTCGCTTCCCCGGCTCGCGGAAGAGATCGATCGACAAGAAGCCCTGAGTCGGCGAAATTCCGATGCCTTGAGAGAACTCGTGACCGAGATGGCCCGGGCGGAAGCGGCGGTGTCGCAGACCGAGCGCATCGCCATTCCCGACGCCTCGATCCAGAGGATGCACGAAGTGATGAGCGGGATCATCGCCGAGCTGGACGAGCGGCGGAGAAAGCATTCGTGACGCACGCCGTCCAGGTGAGCGAGATCGAGGCCGCCCGGGAGCGCCTCGCGGCCGTCCGGCGCGAAGTCGGCCGGGTGTTCATCGGCGACGGCGTGGCCGTGGAGATGATGCTGGTGGCGCTGCTCGCACGCGGGCACGTGCTGCTCGAGGGCGTCCCCGGCGTCGCCAAGACAACGCTGGTCAAAGCGTTCGGCGCCACGCTCGGCTGCACGGTGCGCCGCATCCAGTTCACGCCCGATCTCCTGCCGGCGGACATCACCGGCACCTACGTGCTGAACCCGCGTGACGGGACCTTCGCGCTCCGCTCGGGCCCGGTGTTCGCGAACGTGGTGCTCGCAGACGAGATCAACCGCGCGCCCGCCAAGACGCAATCGGCGCTCCTGGAGGCGATGCAGGAGCGCCAGGTCACCATCGAGGGCGATCGCTACGAGCTGCCCAACCCATTCCTGGTGCTCGCGACGCAGAACCCCATCGACCTGGAGGGCACTTACGCGCTGCCGGAGGCGCAGATCGATCGATTCCTGGTTCGCATCCGGATGGGCTACCCGTCGCAGCGCGACGAGGTGGCGATGCTCCGCACGCACAACGTCGTGGGGCCGGAGCCCGCCGGTGTCCTGTCGGTGAACGACGTCCTGCAGATCCAGTCGATCGCAGCGCGCGTCCACGTCGAGGAGGACATCCGCGAGTACGCCGTCATGCTCTCGGCGTTCACGCGCACCCATCCCAAGGTGACGCTCGGCGCGTCGCCTCGCGCAACGCTGAGCCTCGTGCGTGCGGCGAAGGCCAATGCCGTCGTCGCCGGCCGGCCTTACGCAACGCCCGATGACATCCGCGCTGTCGCCGAGCCCGTCCTCGCACACCGCCTGGTACTCGTGCCGGAGCTCGAGGGCGAGGCCGGTGCGCGGTCCGCCATCGTGGAAGAAGCCCTTGCGAAGGTCGGCTACCGGCGCGCCGTGCGGCCGGTCTGAAATGCGAGACGAAATGCCCGCACCCCGTCCGGGGCGCGGGAAAGGGCCCAAGATGTCCCTCGAGATGACGCCCGACGATTTCATCGCGCTCCTTCGGCGTGAAAGACGGCGCCGCGCCTTTTTCGTTTACTCGCCGGCGCAAAAGCGGCTGGAGCCGTCGCTCCCGGCCCTCGCCGAGCTAGCGGAAGGCATCGCCCGTCTGCCGGACTTCGCCGAGCACGAGGGCGTGTTCCTCGAGATCGGGCAAGCCTCCGGGGCGCTCCTCTCCGCGACGCTGCACAGGACGATCCGCGGACAGGGCGCGGGCGGCGTACGCCATTGGCACTACGGCGCGCTGAAGGAGCTCGTGCAGGACGGGCTCCGCCTGTCCCGCGGCATGGGAAGGAAGAACGCGCTCGCGGGCCTGTGGTGGGGCGGCGGCAAGGGTGTCATCGCGCGCACTGCGGGGGACCGCTACCTCGACCCGGCGTACCGCGACGCGCTCTACGAAGACTACGGGCGCTTCGTGACCTCTCTCCGCGGCGCCTACGTGACGGCGGAAGACGTCGGCACGACGCCGCCGGACATGGCCGCCGTCTTCCGGACGACCCGCTTCGTCACGTGCGTGCCCGAAGCGGTGGGCGGCTCGGGCAACCCTTCGCCCGCGACGGCGAAGGGCGTGGTGTGCGCGATGGAGGCCACGCTCGACCACCTGAAGCTCGGGACGCTCGCGGGAAAGCGCGTTGCCGTTCACGGCGCGGGCAATGTCGGCGCGTCCCTAATCGGCGAGCTGGTCGAGAAGGGCGCCGCGCAGGTGATCGCCACGGAAGTCAGCGCGGCTCGCTCGGCCGAGGTGAGCGCGCGCTTCGCGGGCGCGAACGTCACCGTGCGACAGGTCCCGGTCGGCGACACCAGCGCGTTCGCGGAGCAGTGCGACATCGTGTCGCCGAGCGCGCTCGGCGGCGTCCTGAACCCGGACACGATCCCGAGGCTACGGTGCCGCATCGTGTGCGGAGCCGCGAACAATCAGCTCCTGGAAGAGGGCCGCGACGACCGCGCCCTCAAGGACCGCGGCATCACCTTCGTGCCGGATTTCGTGGCGAGCCGCATGGGGATCGTGACCTGCGCCAACGAGCAGTACGGAGCGCTCCCCGACGACCCGGCGATCCTCCGTCATTTCGGACGGAGCTGGGACAATGCGGTGTACGTCGTGACGCGCAAGGTGCTCGAGGCCGCGGACCGCGATCGGGTGACGACCGCCGAGGCCGCGGCGCGCCTCGCCGACGAAGCGTCGCTCGTGCCGCACCCCATCTTCCCGCATCGCGGAGCCGCCCTGGTGAACGCGCTCGTGCAGTTGGGGTGGGAGGCGGGCTGATGCAGCTCTACCCGACAACGAACGCCGTGCACGTCGCGGGGGCAGGCATCGCCGTGGTCGCCGCGGGCGTGCTTCTGACGGAGCCGGCAGTGCTGTCGTGGGGCGGCGCAATGCTGGTCGGGCTCGCCGTGGCGCGCGCCGTGACGCTCATTGGCGTCACGCGGGTTCGTGCGGCGGGCTTCGAGATGCTGTGGCGCGAGACGGGGCGCGTGCGCCGGGTCGCGCGCGGCCAGTCGACGGAGATCGCCGCAGAGGTGCGCAACCGCGACACACGCGCAGCGCGCTACGTCGCGCTGCGCGCGGTGACGTCGCCCGAGCTCGAGATCGAGATCACGCCGACATCGGGTGAGGTCCCGGCGGGCGGCCGGCTCGCCGTCACCATCCGCGTGCACGCGCCACGCGTCGGCCGACACGGGCTGTTCGGGCTCTCGCTCGAGGTGCGCGGCAGCCCCGGGCTCTTCGAGATCCCCCTCACCTTCGCGAACCCGTTCGGCATCGAGGTAATGCCGAAGACTTTCGGCTTTCTCCTCCGGTCCGCGCGGGGCGGCCGGAGCCGCGCGCTCACGGAGGCGGGACGCCCGGGCACACTGTCGGGCGACGGCTACGAGCTCAGGGAGATCCGCGAGCACCGAGCGGGGGACCCGCTCAAGCGCGTGGCATGGAAGGCGTCCGCGCGGCGCGGCAAGCTCATGGTGCGCGACCACGAACAGGAAGAGCGCGACGTCGTGTGGATCATCCTCGACGCATCGGTCGAGCTCTGGGCGGGCGCGCCGGGGCACGCGCCGCTCGATCACGCCATCGACGAGTCAATGGCCGTGGCCGAGGCGCATCTCGCGCGCGGCGATCACGTCGGGCTCGTCGTGTGCGGCGCTCGCGTCCTCGCTCGTCTCCCGCCGGAGCGCGGCCCGGCGCAGTCCGCCCATATCGCGCAGGCGCTCTCCCTCGCGACGCTGACGCTCGACGCGGATCGCAGCGGGCTCGGCGCCGAGGACGTCGCGGCACGCGTCCTCGAGCACATGAAGCCGCTCGAACCCGCTGCCGCCGCCGGCGTGTCGCGCGACCGCATCGAGCTCGCGCAGCGTGCGGCGCTCGTCACGAGCCGTGCCCCCTTCGCGGCGCTCCCCGTCTTCGGCGTCGACATCGCGGACAAGGCGCTCCGCGGCTACCTCTCGGCGTTCGGCATCCCCTCGCCGCCACGGCTCGAACCGGACCGCCCGCGCACCGACGAGCTCCTCGCGGAGCTGCTGGCCGAGCTGCCGCGACAGAAGCCGCATCCGAGCCTCATCTACGTGTGGAGCCCGGCTCCGGATCCGGCGAAGCGCGGCGTGGTGACGGACGCATTGAGGAAGCATGCGCGTCGTCGCGTCGAGATCCGCTGGGTGCGCCCCGAGCTGGAGGAGGCTCTCGCCGAAGGCTCGGGCCCAGTGGCCGCCGCGGTGAGCGCCGCGGTCGCGACGCGCGCTCGTGTCGGAGAGGCCGTCGGCGAGCAGGCGCTGCGGCGGCTCGGCGTCACGGTGGAGCGGGTCCGACCGCGGGCCGTCGCGCGGCCGCCGAGCACTGCCCCCGAAGGGCACGGTGATGGCTGACGTCCCGTCTCCTCGCGTCCTGCTCGAGCGATACGGCCTGCGCGCGAAGCACCCATTCGGGCAAAATTTCCTGTCCGACCAGGGGATCGCGCGACAGATCGCCGAGCTGTCGACGACCCCGCCGGGCGGTACCGTCATCGAGATCGGCGCGGGGCTAGGCGCGTTGACCCGGCCGCTGCTCGAGCGCGCGGCCCGCGTGATCGCCATCGAGCGCGACAGGGACCTCGTCCCCGCGCTCGGCGACGAGTTCCGGAGCGCGGTGGAGGACGGGCGCCTTTCCATAGTGGAAGCAGACGCCAAGCAGGTCGACTACGCCGCGCTGCTCGAGGGGACGGTCGGGCCGCGCACCGTCGCGGGGAATCTCCCCTATCAGCTCACGGGCCCCTTGCTGCGCTTGACCGTGGAGCTCGCGAACAGCTTCGATCGGGCCGTGTACATGGTGCAGCTCGAGGTCGCGGAGCGGCTGATGGCCAAGCCGTCGGAATCGGAGTACGGCGCGCTCACGGTCTTCGTGACCGCCGCACTCACGATCGAGCGCCGGCTCCTGGTGCGTCGGGGCGCGTTCTACCCGCAGCCGCGCGTCGACTCCGCCGTGGTGGTGCTCACGCCGCGCGCGGTGCCGCTGTGCCCCGAGACGCCCGAGTTCCGGGCCGTGGTGAAGGCGGCCTTCTCGCAGCGCAGGAAGACGCTGCGCAACGCCTGGCGCGGCCTGCCGAACGTCAGCGGCGACCAGCTCTCGACCGCCGCCCGCAACGCCAACATCGACCTGGACGCTCGCGGCGAGACGCTCGACGCGGCGGCGTTCGCACGCATGACGAGCGAGCTCGCGGTCGTCCGTTCATGAAGGCCGCGCAGCGCGTTTCGCTTCCGGCGCTCATGGCGACTTGCTGCGCGGTCTCATGCGCCCACCCCGAGCCGCAGTCGTTCGTCAGAGCGGCGAAGCTCGGCGTGTTCTACGGCGGCCAGGTTCAGGAACGCAGCGAGATCCCCTTCGAGCTCGATCCCGGCAAGCAGAGCCAGGGCTTCCGCGTGGAGTTCACCGACCCCGTCTCGACCGACACGGCGGTAGAGTGGCGCGTGGACGTTCCGAAGGCCGACCCGGAACGGAAGAAGAAGCCGCGTGCCCCCGGCGAGCTCGCCGAGCCGCCAAGGACGACGCTCTCCGGAAAGGACATCGTCCGCGCCGGCGAGACGAGCCTCGACCACGTGCTCGCGTTTCACCCCGGCGACCCGCTCGGGCTCTGGAACGTCCGCGTCGTCGTGCGCGACAAGGTCGTCATAGATCGCCCCCTGGAGATCTTCGACCCGGCCGCCCGCAAGCGGCTCCTGCCGCGCGACGGCGGCTGAGGCGCTCCGCCCGCTGCTATTCGTGCTCGCCGGCTTCGACGGCTTCTTCCGTGAGCGAATCCTGCGGGCCCGAAAGCATCTCGGAGTACGTGTGCACCGTGGGCGGCGGCGGATCCCCGTAGAGCGTGAGCCGCGCGGCCGCCCAGAGCTCCTTGCGCATGCTCTCCAGGTACTGGGCGCTCCCGGGCTCCGACTCGAGCCGATCGAGCGCCTCGTCGGCGTCCTTCAGATCGAGGCGCGCGCGCACCGGATCGACGTCCGCCTTCTTGATGAGGTTGTCGGTGAGAAGCACGGCTCGGTCGTCGAATATCTCGACGAAGCCGGGACCGACCGCGACCTTCACCTCTTCGCCGTCCTTCGTGTAGGTGACGATGCCCGTCTTCAGCGCAGCCAGGAGCGGCCGGTGGCCGGGCAGCACGCCGAACTCGCCATCGACGCTCGGCGCGGTGATGGACTGCACCTTCTCGCGCAGCGCCACGCCTTCCGGCGTGAGGATCTCCAGGTCAATCACGCCTTCGGCCATGATCTCAGGAAGCTTCCTTCAGCTTCTGCGCGGCGGCCTTCACGTCCTCGAGGCCGCCCTTCAGGTAGAAGGCCTGCTCCGGGACGTCGTCGAAGGCCCCGGACAGGATCTCCTTGAACGCGGCGATGGTGTCCTTCAGCGGCACGTACTTCCCGGTGAGGCCGGTGAACTGCGCGGCGACGAAGAACGGCTGCGACAGGAAGCGCTGCACCTTGCGGGCGCGCGCGACGATCTGGCGATCCTCCTCGCTGAGCTCGTCCATGCCGAGGATGGCGATGATGTCCTGGAGATCCTTGTAGCGCTGGAGCGTCTGCTGGACGCCGCGCGCGACCGCGTAGTGCTCCTCGCCGACGATCTGCGGGTCCAGCATGGTGCTCGTCGAGTCGAGCGGATCCACGGCCGGGTAGATGCCGAGCTCCGAGATGGCGCGCGAGAGCACCGTCGTGGCGTCGAGATGCGCGAACGTCGTGGCCGGCGCGGGGTCCGTGAGATCGTCCGCGGGGACGTAGATGGCCTGCACGCTGGTGATGGAGCCCTTCGTCGTGGAGGTGATGCGCTCCTGGAGGGCGCCCATCTCGGTGGCGAGCGTCGGCTGGTAGCCGACGGCGCTCGGCATGCGGCCCAGCAGAGCGCTCACCTCGCTGCCCGCCTGCGTGAAGCGGAAGATGTTGTCGACGAAGAGGAGGACGTCCTGGCCCTCCTCGTCACGGAAGTACTCGGCGCAGGTGAGCGCGCTCAGCGCGACGCGGGCTCGCGCGCCGGGGGGCTCGTTCATCTGGCCGTAGACGAGCGCCGTCTTGCTGAGCACTGACGCGCCGGACTCGAGCTTCGACTCCTGCATTTCGACGTAGAGATCGTTGCCCTCGCGCGTGCGCTCGCCGACGCCGGCGAAGCAGCTCACGCCGCCATGTGCTTTCGCGACGTTGTTGATGAGCTCCATGATGAGCACCGTCTTGCCCACGCCTGCGCCGCCGAAGAGGCCAATCTTCCCGCCCTTCCTGTAAGGAGCGAGGAGGTCGATGACCTTGATGCCCGTCTCGAAGATCTCGACCGTGGTCGCCTGGTCGACGAAGCTCGGCGCGGAGCGGTGAATGGGGGAGGACTTCTTCGCCCCGACGGCACCGCGCTCGTCTACCGGCTGACCGACGACGTTCATGATGCGGCCGAGCGTCTCTGGGCCGACGGGCATCATGATGGGGGCCCCCGTGTCTCTCACGGCGGCGCCGCGGACCAGCCCCTCGCTCGAGTCCATGGCGATTGCGCGCACGACGGACTCGCCGAGATGCTGCGCGACCTCGAGCACTAGGTTGTCGGGCTGGGCGGAGATGTTCGGGTTCGTGACCGTGAGCGCGTTCAGGATCGCGGGGAGCTTGCCCGACGTGAACTTCACGTCCACCACCGGCCCGATCACCTGGGTGATCTTTCCAACGCCCACGCTGACTGCTTTGCTGACTTCGGCCATCGCTCTATCGCCTCGACTCTGCTTTCGGGGACCCTGGGCCAGCGGCTCGACAACTTTCGGCCACCGGCAAAACCGCGCCCGCGTCTATCACGACGCTCCCCACGGCGCCAAGGGTTGCTGGCGCAGCTCAGGGGTCCCCCCGCGAAGCAAGATGCGGGCGGGAGATTCTCAACCCCACTTGCCCGCTTTCGCGAACAAAGAGAGCTGGCCGCGCTCGGACGGCTCGGGAGCGGCGGGGGGCGCGACGGCCGAGCGCGTGAGGCGCTCGCGTGGCTCTGCGGCAATCAGCCCGAAACGCCGCGCGGTGGCCTCGAAGAGCCGGATGATGGCGTCTGCGTATTCCCCTTCGCCACGCATGCGCGACCCGAACGACGGATCGTTGAGTCGCCCGCCGCGGACTTCCCGTGTTCTCGCCAGCACTTTCTCGGCTGACAGTGGAAAGCCCGCTCGCAAGCGCTGCTCGAATACCTCCGCGACGCTGCCAGGAAGCCGGAGCATGACCATGCCCGCTGAGCTTGCCCCCGCGCGCGCGGCCGCTTCCAGGATCCGCGGGATGTCGCGGTCGGTGAGCCCGGGGATGACCGGCGCGACGTTCACCGAAACACGGATGCCAGCCTGCGCAAGCCGCTGCACCGCGAGCAAGCGCCGCGCCGGCGTGGCGACCCCTGGCTCGATGACCCGAGCCATGTGTTCGTCGAAGAAAGGGACGCTGATGGTCACGCCGACGAGGTCGTCACGGGCGAGACGGGTGAGAACGTCGAGATCGCGCTCGACGAGCGGTGCCTTCGTGATGATGTGGCACGAGTTCCCGTGATCCGCGCACGCTTCCAGACAGCCGCGGGTCAGGCGGTAGGTCGCCTCGAGCGGCTGGTAGCAATCGGTGTTGCCGCTGAAGACGACCGCCTCTCCTTTCCATGAGCGACGGGCGAAGGCAGCGCGCAGCAATTCCGGAGCGCGGCGCTTGATGACGATCTTGCGCTCGAAGTCAGTACCGGAGCCGAAACCTAGATACTCATGAGACGGGCGCGCGTAGCAATAAGCGCACCCGTGGTAGCAGCCTCGGTAAGGGTTAACGCTCCACCGGAAACCGACATCCGGGCTGTCATTTTTCGAGAGCACGCTCTTCGATTCGTCCTCGAACACTTCGAGCGGCGTGGAAGGTGGCTCGCCGAGATATTCGACGTGCGTCGACTCCCAGGGCGAGCGCGGATTCTGCGAAGACAGGGGCCGCATCGGACAGCAACTATACTAATGTTCAGTATCACCGCAAGTCTCAAAGAAATCGCACTCTCCGGGTCTTTTCACGCGCCAGATTCGTGGGAAATTGCGGGGGCGCGCGTTCCTCCCTTCGGGGGCGGCGCTCGCGCGCGCCGACCCGAAGGGCATGCGCCCGCACGGTTTCACTTCATCCCACTCACTCGCGTTCGATCCGATACCTCGATAGCCGCTGATGCTCGCCGAAGAAACGATCGATCGCGTCAGGCGCGAAGCGCGCATCGTCACCATCGTTGGTGAACGCGTGAAGCTGACGCTCCGCGGGCGCTCGCACCTCGGGCTCTGTCCGTTCCACAAGGAGAAGACGCCGAGCTTCCACGTGAACGAAGAGCGCGGCTTCTATCATTGCTTCGGCTGCAGCGCCTCCGGCGACGCGATCAAGTTCATGCGAGAGATGGACGGGCTCTCCTTCGTCGACGCGGTTCGCTACATCGCAGAGCGACAGGGGATCGAGATCCTCGAGACGGGCTCCGAGGACGAGCGCCGCGAGCACTCGGAGGCGCGCCGCCGCCGCGAGGAGCTCTACGCCGCGGGAGAAGTCGCCGCCGCGTACTTCGAGAAGATGCTCCACGAACATCCATTCGGCCACCTCGCCGTCGCAGAACTTCTCCGACGCGGCCTCGATCCGTCGGAGCGGAACGGCCCGGTCCCGGAGGCGCTCGCAGCGTTTCGCATTGGCTACGCGCCGTACGGCTGGGACGGCTTCGTCAAGCATCTCCGGGACGGGGGCACTTCGGTCCGCGCAGCGGAAGCCGTGGGGCTCGTCGTCCCGCGCAAGAAGGGCCCGGGCCACTACGACCGCTTCCGTCATCGCCTGATGTTCGCCATCATCGATCTCGACGGGAAGATCATCGGGTTCAGCGGGCGCGCGCTCGGTGAGCCAAGCGGGGCGGAGCTGGGCGCTGCGGGACTCGAAGCGATGGGCTCGAGCGGAGAGCCACCCGCGAAGTACCTGAACTCTCCGGAGTCGCCCATCTACAAGAAGCGCGAGGCCGTGTTCGGCCTGTTCCAGGCGCGTCAGTCGGTGCGCAGAGAAGAGCGAGCGATCGTCGTCGAGGGTAACTTCGACGTCGTCAGCTTGCACGCGCGCGGTGTCACCAATACCGTCGCGCCACTGGGTACCGCGTTCACCGTGGAGCAAGCGCAGCAGCTCAAGCGATATGCCCATCGCGTGACGCTCTTCTTCGACGGCGACGGCGCGGGAAAGAGAGCCGTGGGCGCCGCTCGACAGCCGTGCCGCGACGCGGGCCTCGACGTGACGGTCGCGACACCGCCGGAGGGAAAAGATCCGGACGAGCTCGTTCGGGAGGGCGGCAAGGAAGCCATCCTCAGGGTCGTGAAGGCGAGCCGCAGCATGCTCGAGTACATGATCGACTCCGCGCTCGACGGCGCTTCGCTCGGCACGGACGCGCACGGGCTCGCCGCGCGCATTCGGGCCGTGGGCGAGCTCATCGCAGCCGAGGAAGACCCGGCCGCGCGCGCCCTCGCCGAGCGGCACGCCGACGCCATCGCCGAGCGCCTCGGTATCGGCGATGCACGCAGCCTCACGGCGTTGGCATCGGTCGTGCAAAGAGCCGTCTCGGGCCGTCCAGAGTCAGTCCAGCGCTCGGTGCCGGCGCCGCCCGAACGTGCGCGCTCGCGCAGTCGGCGCGACGACATCGGATTCGAGGTCTTTGGCTCGCTCCTTGATTTTCCGGACCTCCTCGAGACCCCCGACGTCATCGACGCGACGCAGGCGATCGACGGCGAGGCAGCCCTTGCTATTGCCGCACTGCGTCAAGCACCCGAGCTGGTCCAGAACCCCGAACAACTCCTTGCTAAGCTGCCACGGCCGATCCATTCATTCGCGGCTGCTCGCCTGGCTGCACCTCGGCACCCGTCGATGGATGACGCAAGAGCGGAGCTGCTCGGAAACGTCGAGAAGTTGAAGCGCTTGGAGTTATCGCGTCACAAATCCGAGGTCATCGAAGAGCTCGCGCGCGTGCAGGCGTCAGGTGACTTCGATCGCGAGATGACACTCCTTGCAGAGCAGGCGCGTCGCGCACGCGAGTCGCGTGGGCTGTGAGCCCGATTCAATCGAGAGAGAGGTAAGCGGTGGGAGTCAAGAAGTCGGACCGCGCGGGGAAAAATGGCCACAGCCTTCCGAAGAAAGGTGCAACCGAGAAAGTCGTAGCGGAGAAGACCCCTGTCGTGAGCAAGCCGAAGCCGCAGGCAGCCGCGAAGCCCGCCGCCGCGAAGGCGAAGACGAATGGCGCGCCGGCGACGAACGGTAACGGCAAGGCGGCGGCCTCCGCCCTCCAGAAGCCTCTCGAGAAGGACAGGGCGAAGAGCAAGCTGAACGGCCACGGCGCCGCAGGCAAGCCCGCGCGCAAGTCGGGTGAGATGGAGCCGCCACGCGAGGCCTCCAAGCGCGCGAAGTCGCGCGACGCGGACGACGACGACGACGACGAGCCGTCGAGCGATCGCGCCGGTGCCGAGAGCGGCCCGCCCCCCGCGAAGAAGAAGGGCGCCAAGGGCAAGGAGGTCGACGACCTCATCAGCCTCGGCAAGAGCAAGGGGTTTCTCACCTACGCCGAGGTGAACGAAGCGCTCCCGGGCGACGACGTCGACCCCGATCAGATGGATGACGTCCTGAACGTCCTCGACAACGAGGACATCGAGATCGTCGACGATGCGGCGAACCTGAAGATCGCGCCCGCGAAGCGGATGGCGGACGACGAGCCGCCGACCACGCGAGGCAAGGCATCGAGCGACAGCGAGGCGCCGTCGTCTACGCCGCAGCCGAAGAGCGTCGACGGCGAAGAGGGCTACTACGGCCGCAGCAACGATCCGGTCCGGATGTACTTGCGCAAGATGGGGAGCGTCGCGCTCCTCACGCGCGAGGGCGAGGTCGAGATCGCGAAGCGAATCGAGGAGGGCGAGAACGAGATCCTCGAGTCCATCCTGAACAGCCCCATCGCCGTGCGGGAGATCATCGACATCGGCGAGCGGCTCCGCAACCACAAGATCCGCGTGAAGGACATCGTCCGCGACGCGGAGGACGAGGAGCACGAGTTCGACGAGGAAGAGGCCGATCGGCGGATCATCCGCCTCATCGACCGCGTGAAGCGCCTCGACAAGAAGAACCTCGACCTCGCGGAGGAGCGTCGCACCGCGATCGACGTGCGGAAGAAGCTCATCGACAAGGAAGTGCTCGAGACGAAGGGCGAGCTGGTCAAGACGCTCCAGGAGATGCGCCTGAACAAGAAGACGATCGACAAGATCGTCCAGAAGCTGAAGAACATCATCCAGAAGGTCCAGCGCGCCGAGTCGAAGGCCGTGGATCTGGAAAAGCAGGCGGGCGCGACCAAGGCGCAGCTGCGCAAGATGGTGCGCGAGGCGAAAGACAACGAGGAGGTCGCGGCCGAGCTCGCCAACCGCCTCGGGATGGACGCCTCGGAGATCCTCGACATCGACGAGACGCTGAAGGACGCGCAACGCGGCGTGAAGAAGGTGGAGGAAGAGCTCAAGATCGACCTCGACGAGACCAACCGCACCTACGACGCCATCCAGCACGGCGAGCGGAAGGCCGAGCGCGCGAAGGCCGAGCTCGTGGAGGCGAACCTGCGCCTCGTCGTGTCGATCGCGAAGAAGTACACGAACCGCGGCCTGCAGTTTCTCGACCTCATCCAGGAGGGGAACATCGGCCTGATGAAGGCCGTGGACAAGTTCGAGTACAAGCGCGGCTACAAGTTCAGCACCTACGCGACGTGGTGGATCCGCCAGGCCATCACCCGCGCGATCGCCGATCAGGCCCGGACCATCCGCATCCCGGTCCACATGATCGAGACGATCAACAAGCTCATCCGCACGTCCCGCTACCTGGTTCAGGAGTACGGCCGCGAGCCGACCCCCGAAGAGATCGCGGAGAAGATGGAGCTGCCGCTCGACAAGGTGCGGAAGGTCCTGAAGATCGCCAAGGAGCCCATCAGCCTCGAGACCCCCATCGGCGAGG
>CAYUAW010000105.1:10215-19479 GCA_964442485.1 uncultured Polyangiaceae bacterium | reverse complement strand
GTCTCACGTCGTCTTGATGAGCCCGCCGTCGATCACGTAGTTCGAGCCGGTGACGTTCGCGGTGCGCGGTGACGAAAGGAGGACGACCAGTGTGGCCACTTCTTCAGGCGTCGTGAAGCGGCCCGTCGCCATGCCGCCGATGCTCGCGATGACGTTCTTCTTCGCGGTCTCGCGATCGACGCCGGTGAGCTTCGCGACGGTCGCAGCGACGCCGTCGTCGCCGAGCCACAGATCCGTCGCCACTGGACCGGGCGAGACGGCGTTCACGTGGATACCCCGAGGACCGAACTCCTGCGCGAGCGACTTCGTGAGATTGACGACGGCGGCCTTCGCCGCGCCGTAGTCGATCACGCCGGCGTCGGGCTGGAAGAAGGCGTTCACCGATGCGACGTTCACGATGGCGCCGCTCTTCTGCTCGAGCATCTTCGGAAGGACGGCCCGCGTCGCACGCACCGTCGTGTAAAAGTTGAAGTCCATCGACCACGCGAACTCTTCGTCGCTCGTTCCGAGAAACCCCTCGAGCCGCATCCTCACCGCGCCGACGTTGTTCACGAGGATGTCCACGCGTCCGTGGGTGGCGAGCGCCTCTTTCACGAGCGCACCTGGGCCCTCCGGCTTCGACAGATCGACGGCGACCGGCGTCACCCGGGCGATGCCCTGGAGCGCCTGAACGGTGCGTGCCCCCGCCACGACCCGCGCGCCCTCCCCGGCGAGCGCGCGCACGATGGCGAGCCCGATGCCCTTGCTGGCGCCAGTGACCACCGCAACCTTGCCGTCGAGCTCGAGGTCCATGAGCTTCGCTTAGCATTTGACGTGCCGGAGCTGCAGTGCGCCCCCGGACGGCCGAATCGGTCGCGCCACGGGCAAACGACTGGCCACGATGCGTGAAATCTCTCCTCGCCGCGCCTCGCGCCGTGGAAAAAGGAGCGGCGCAGAGGGCAGGCCTCCCGGTCGAAAGACGCCGGCGCCGTGATAGCGTCCGCGTCGTGCCCGATGCCGACTCCCAGGATCCACACGCGCACCCGGAGCTGAAGCGGAGCGCGCGGCTCGGCATGGTGGTCCTGGGAGTCCGCTCCGCGCTCCAGAACATCGTCATTCTGCTCGCCAACGTGTACCTGGCACGCTGGCTCGACCGCGCCGATTTCGGGATCTTCGGCATCCTCCAGTTTGCGCTCTCGTTCTTTCGGCTGGTGTCGGACACGGGGCTCGCCGCAGCACTCGTGCAGCAGAAGGAGACCCCCGACGAGACGGAGCTCTCGACGATCTGGTGGCTTCAGCTCGGCCTGGGCGTCGCCGTCACGGCGGCGAGCTTCGTCGCCGCCCGATTCCTGCCGCTGGTCTGGCACTCGATGCCCCCGCAGGCTGCGTGGCTGTTGCCCGGCCTTGCCATCGGGCTCCTGTTCACGATGCTCCAGTCGATTCCGTTCCTCATCCTCGAGCGCGAGGTGCGCTTCGGATGGGTGGGGACCATCGAGTTCTTCGGCACGCTCTTCTTCTACGGAACGGCGCTGCTCCTTGCGGCGCGGCACGCCGGGGCATCGGCGCTCGTATGCGCGAGCGTCGGCCAGGCCGCGCTGGTGTCCATCGTCACGACCGTCGTGCAGCCGTGGAAACCCAAGCTGCGCTTCCGCTTCGACAGCATCCGGCGGCTCCTGAAATTCGGTGCCGCGTTCCAGGGCGGCAACGCGGTGGGCTTTCTCAATACCGCCGTCACGCCGCTCGTCGTTGGCGCCGGCCTCGGCGCCGATGCGCTCGGCGTCATCCAGTTCGCGGAGAACACCGCGTTCTTCCCGTCGGTGATCGTCACGATCGTACGGCGAGTCTACTTCCCGTTCCTGTCGCGCCTGCAGTCGAACCGTGCGGCGTTCCAGCACGAGTTCGAGAAGGCGGTCGTCCTCTGCGCGGTCCCGACCTTCTTCTTCTTCGGGCTCTTCGCGGGCGCTGGACACGCGGTCGTGTCCATCATCTACGGCGCGAAATGGATTCCCGCCGTTCCGTCCCTGGTCGTTTACTCGTTCGGCTTCTGTTTCACGTTCTTCTCCTGGATCGGCGATGCGGCGATGGCCGCGCTGGACGACATGGGGCGCCTCCTTCGCATCAAGGTCATCGCGATGTTCGTCAGCTGGGTCCCAACGTTGCTCGCGATCTGGTGGGTTCCGTCGCCTCTCTCCTTCGCGCTCGGCTACCTCGTGCAGCTCGTGATAACGCCGCTGATGATCTACAGCGCAATTCGCGCTCGCTTGCCGAGCCTGCGCATCTTCCCTCGCCTGGGCGGCGTGGCGTCTGCCGGGGCCGCCGTCGCCCTCCTGGGCCGCGCCGTGGTCGAGCGACTGAACGCCGTGCTTCCGCTCGGAGCGTTCATCGCCGCAGCACTCGTGCTCTTCGTCGGCGTCGCGTGCGCGATCGACGCTGACCTGAGGAAAACGGCCCGGACGCTGCTGTCGAAACTCTAGCTATTCGAGCCCGGATGCTCCGAGCCGATCAATACGCCTCGATCTCCTGGTGCCCGGCTGCGAGCTGCATGCCGACGTAGCGAGTGGCAAAGTCCGCGGTGGTGAACCCGGCGGCGCGTGCGCGCTCGATCCCGGCATCCGACTTGAAATGAAGGAAGAACGACTCTGCGGGGCGGCGACCTGGCAAACGCCGACGGATCTCCCACTCGCCCACCCAGACACCTTCCCACGGCGAGTACCGGATGATGTCTTCGTAGCCGATGCCGCGTGGCTCGAGGTACTCGCTCTCGAACGTTTGCAGACTCTCGCGCGTCCACACCGCAGCCGGGAGGTAGTTCAGCTCGGGGCCAGAACGCGGGAACAGCGCGCGAACCCGCGGGATGAGCGACTCGGCCGGCGGTCGCCACAGCGCATCGCGGAGCCGGAAGAGGCGCGGCAGATCGCCATTCGGACGCGACGCGTCGGCGAACCCCCGCGCTTCCTCGGCGGACAGAGTGCCGAGCTCGCGCTGACCGCGGACGTATTCGCCGAGCTCCTTCTCGTGAAGCTCGAACAGGTGCAGCAAGCGTGAGGCCACCAGCGCGACCGTTCCGTCCGGGCCGACGAAGTCCGCGGCGCTGAAGTCGCGGATGAATGCCATGTCCGAGTCCAGAACGAGCCACGCATCCGCGAACCCCAGCCGGTGCGCGCGCAGCTTGACGATCTGTTGCGTGCGCCAGTTCTGCTTGATGCTCTTCCCGAGGATCTCGTCGTCCGTGATGAGCTCGACCCGACCCGAGCCGATGCGGTCCCGGAACAGCTGATGATCGCTATTCGGGACACTGATGACGCATGCCACGTCGCCGCGCGCAAAGCGCTCGATCGACGAGACGAGTTTCTGGGCGCGGCTCACGTCACGACGAAAACTCTTGCAGAATATGCCGAAGCGCACGGGCGTGCCGGAGTCTTGCCGATCGGATACGCACTGACAAGCCTGGATGCCGTCGTAGCTCATTCTCGAGCCACGCGGCCCACGAGCTCCACGAAGCGCGCCGAGAGCCGTGCCCAGCTGCACGACTCGGCGATGGTGCGTCCCCGTCCTGCGGCGGCGTCGCGCGATTGCGGGTCGCGAAAGCACGCGAGGATATGACGAACGAAGGCCTCCGTGTCGTCGGCTGCCAGGTAATGCTCCGGAGAACGGAGGTCGAACCCACGCGCGCCGACCGTCGTCGACACGAGCGGGCTCCCGCTCGCCAGAGCTTCCAGCACCTTCAGCGAGCTCCCCGCCCCGTGCTGCAGCGCATTCGCATAGACCGCTGCGCGTTCCAGGTACGGAGTGATGCTCGCCACGCGCCCCGTCACCGTCACGCGCTCGCTCGCGAGCTCGTGGACGGCGCGTACGGGCCTGGACCCGCACAGCACGAGCCGCGCGCGCGGCTCCTCCACCGCGACGCGGGGCAGGATTTCGCGCGCGAGCCACCGCGCCGCGGCGATGTTCGGGGGGTGCTCGAAGATGCCGACGAAGAGGATCTCGTACCCCGACCGCTCGCTCGGGCGCTTGAAGGGCACTTCCTCCGCGGCGACACCGTTCGGAATCACGGGAACCGGGCGGCCCCGGACGGCCTCGACCCGCGCGGCGTCTTCCGACGAGACGCAGACGACTTCGTTCGCGTCCTTCCACAGCGACCGCTCCCAGCGCTCGAGGGCCGAGAGCTCCTTCAGCCGCGAAGCGATCTTCGGGAACCGCTGCGCGTGCGCCCTCGCGGCGACGTAGTCGCTCTCCACGTTGTGCTCGTCGAGGAGCCACGGGATGCGCCTGCCGTGCTGCAACGTCGCGGCCGCGTGTGAGTGCTCCACGACGGCCGCCTTGAACGGCGTGAGCTGGTCGGCGTGGAGGAACCTCTGGACGAGCTTCGAGGGCGTGACCGCGCGCACGCGCGACGGCGGCGAGAGACCCGGCAGGAAGGAGAGCTGCCGTCGCTCGACGTGCACGGCGGCGTACGTGGCAAGCTCCGGCGACCTCAGGTGCTCCCGGAGCTCGTACTCGTCGGCGGCCGCGAAGAGATGGACGTCGAAGTGCCGGGAGAGTGCCTCCGCGAACCTGTGGATCCTGATCCGGCCGCCGCTGTGCGCGGGCGCGGGCAGGTAGGGCGAAAGGAGTGCAATGGGCGGCACGGGCGAGGACCTCGCGTTCCCGCGCACCGTAGTCGAAAGCGGATCTTGATGCCATCTCGCGGGCCGTGCACTACTACCGGCACGGCATGCGCGTCGTCCATCTGCTCGCGTCGACCGGCTGGGGTGGAGCAGAGCGCGTCGCGTGCACGCTGCATCGGCTCGCAACGACGCACGGCCACGCGTCGCGGCTCGACGGACCCGCACTACCGATGCTCGTCGCGGGAGTCGCCACGGAAACCGGGGAAACCTTGCCGGCGACCGTCCTGGAGCGCGCTCGCGCCTTCTGGGCCCTCGGCGCACGAACTCGCGTAAGGGCGTTCGCGCCGGACGTCGTGCACGTGCACCTGGCGACGCCACGCTACGCCGCGACGACCTGGTTCATCGCCGGCTCTTTGCCGCTCGTCGTCACGTTTCATCTGCTCCCGCCGAACGTGCCGTGGGCGAAGGATTACCTGATGCCGGTTCACAGCGAGCGAGTGCTCGCGCGGCTCGGGCAGAGACGGCGGCGGCCTACCTTCGTGGCCGTCAGCGCAGCTGATCGCGCGAACCTCGAGACTCTGTTCCCCGGCGCCGACACGGCGGCCGTCGTGAATGCGCCGCCGCTGTCGCCCGTTCGCGACGAGCAGCACCCGGTGCTCCCCTTTCCGAAAGGCGTCGTGCGCCTCCTTTCCGTCGGAAGGCTGGACGAGCAAAAGGGGTTCGACCGCCTCGTGAGCGCCCTCGCGGATCCTCGCGTACGAAGCCTTCCCTGGCACTGGGTCGTGGTGGGCGACGGCGGCGAGCGCGCCCGGCTCGAAGCGAGCGTCGTCGCCAATGGATTGGATGGCCGTGTCACTTTCGCAGGCTTCACGCCCGCGCATCATCTCTACGAGCAGTCCGACCTGGTGCTGTGCCCGAGCCGCTTCGAGGGCATGCCCCTCGTCCCGCTGGAGGTGCTCCTCTCGCGGAAGCCTGTCCTCGTGAGCCGGATCCCGCCGCACCAGGAATTGCTCGGCGCGGCGCCCGCGTCGTTCTTGCCGGAGAGCGACACGGAATGGGCAGCAGCGCTCGTGGGCCCCCTGTCGGACCCGACCGCCCGCGCAGCGCTGCTCGACGCTCAGAGCGCCGTGTCGCGGGTCGATCCGCGTGAGCGGCTCTGGCAGGACTACCTGCGCATCTACGAACGCGTGCTCCACGCGTGACTGTTTCTCGTGGGGTCTCGAGGAGCGGGTGGTCCGCCATTGCGCTCCGACGCAAAACCCCCGATGGTTTGGCATGAGAAACCTGGCGGCGGTTGCCGTGGCGGCGCTGCTGCTCGCGTGCGGGAGCAGCAGCGGAAGCAAGGCGTCGAGCAGCGGAGGGGCGACGAGCACCGGTGGCACGAGCTCCGGAGGCAGCGGCGGGAATGGATCGCCGGGCTCCGAGGGTAAGGCCTGCTACCCCAACGGTACCTGCAACGCCGGTCTCACGTGCCTGAGCAATCTCTGCGTGAACGCCGGCGCAGCAGCCGGCGCCAGCGCCGCGGGTGGCGCCGCATCGGGTGGGGCCGCGTCGACGGGAGACGGCGGTGCCGCCCCGGGAAGCGGTGGTGCCTCTCCGGGAAGCGGCGGGACCGAACCGAGCGGCGGAATGACGGGCGCGGGCGGAAAAGGGAACACGAGCGGCGGAACGACCGGAACCAGTGACGGCGGCAAGAGCGGTGGAGGTGGCGCCGGCACGGGTGGCTCGAGCGGCAACGGTGGCTCGAGCGGCAACGGTGGCTCGACCACCTATTGCTATCCGGTGGACCCGACGAAGACCGATGCGACCTTCACGGCGTGCCCGTCCGGCCTGGGCTGCTACCCGTCCCCCACCGGCGAGACTCATTGCGCGGGTCCAACGACTCCAAAGGGCACCGAGGGCGTCGATTGTTTTGCTCTGTCTGGCCAGCCTGACAACACGCAATGCGCGCTCGGCTATTTCTGCGGAAGCGGGCTCAAGTGTCAGAAGTACTGTCTCGAATCGACGCCGTTCTGCCCGAACTCCGAGCTCTGCGAGATCTTCCCCTCGCGCGCGGAGCTCGCAGGCCCTGAGGAGATCGGCTTCTGCCAGTGAATCCGGGCGGTGATTCGCAACTCGGTCTCGAATGGCGCTCTTGACGCGCGAGAACGGTCGGCTCGCCCGGGTCATCGGATTCTTCGCGCTTGTCGCGTGCGTCCTCGCGACGGTCGCGACGCTCGACGTCCTGAACCAGCCACCTCGGCCGGAGGTGAAGGTCGCGCACGACGACCCACTCCTGCCTCGCGGGCAGGTGTTCGTCTTTCTGATCGACTCGCTACGATACGAGACGGCCACCGACGCTGCGCTCATGCCGGCTCTCGTCGCGCTTCGAGGCGAGAGCACCTTCGCGCGGGTGAAGCCGACCCGGGATGCCGTGACGGTCCCGTGCATCCGCGCTGCGATGACGGGTGAAGAGGGCACGCGCATCCTCGCGTTCGTCACGAATTTCCTGAAGCGCAGCGCCGGAACCGAATCCGTGTTCACGGATCTCGCCGCCCGGGGGCGAAGAGGCGCGGCGCTCTCCGATGGCGCGTTCGTCCAGTTCGGCACCACCGGCCACGACGACTTCTCGAACGGGGAGGACGGTCCGACCGAGGTCCATGACCAGAACGCCGCTGCCGACCACGCCCTCGAGCTGTATCGGAGCGGCGACTACGACCTGACCGTGATGCACATCACCTACACGGATCACATCGCGCACAAGGCCGGCGTCGGCGCGGCTCCGTACATCGAGCGCTTCGCGGAGGCCGATCGCCTGGTGGCGAAGCTTGCCGCAGCGACGCGCCCCGAGGACACGTTCGTCGTGATGGGAGATCATGGGCACGACAGGGCGGGTCGGCACACCTTCGGGCTCGACGTGCCGACGTTTGCGCTGTACCGGGGGCCGCGGTTCCGCCCCGCGCACGATCTCGGCACCATCGCGATACGCGATCACCGGTATCTCCTCGGCTGGGCGCTCGGGCTGCCGCTGCCTCCCGCGTACGGCGGCGGCCTCCACCCGGACGCGCTGGTCTCCCTCGGTCCGATACCCACCGAGTACGCCGCCGCGACGGACACAAGCGTGATGAGCTCCCCGAAGAGCGCGCTGCACCGGCCCCGGCAGGGTGCCTACCTCGCCACCATCGGCGCGCTGTGCGTGACCCTTGCAGCGTGGATGCTCGTGTTTCTGCCCCGTCGTGGCGAGGCGAGCGCCCGCCACGTGGTGTTCGTCGGAGGGCTTTCACTCCTCGCGGGCGTAGTGTTCGCCGCTCTCGGCGGCGCGTTTCCGCTCGTGCGCCCGTGGTTTCACGAGCCCGCTTTCTCCACCATCGCCGAGGCGTGGGCTGGCCTCTGGCTCGTCGCGTTCGGGATTGCGCGGTGGAAGCGCGACGCAGCCCTCTGCTGGCCGCTGCTCACGCTGCCGCTCTTCGTGCTGTTTCCGACGGTGTATCGGTACGGCGCCGCTCCGGCGCTGGGGCCAGCGTGGATGGGCTTCGCGATCTCCGCGACGGTCGCGAAGACGAGCGCTCCCGGCGCGCCTGCCGCGAGCGGCACCACGATGGCCACCTGGCTCCGCTCGCCCTTGGTTCCCGTCCTGGTCCTCACGCTGGCCGTGCTCTTCCCGTTCTCGGGTGCAGAAGCGTCGGACTTCCGCTTCGAGACCTGGGTGTTTTACCCGGTCGCGATCGGTGAGGGCGCCCGCGTCTGGGTCGCGCTCGCGCTGCTCGCGAAGTTCATCCTGTTCATCCGTCCGGGCCTTCCCCCGTGGGCGCACCTCGCAGGCGGCGCGGCGATCCTGCTTCTCGTCACTGCCGAGGTCGGTCACGTCTCGACCACCGCGGAGCTCGTCGTCGGCGTCGTGTTACTCGTCGCCGCGTGGCGCAGCCGCTTCGCAGCGCAGTCGAGCCCCACGACGGACACAGTCCGTCACGCCGGTCGCGTGGCGTCCATCGCAGGATGCCTGCTCCTCTTCCGCGGGCTCACGCAGATGCTCGACCAGACTTACCTGTGGCTCGACTGCTTCCTCGCCGCGCTGCTCGGCTCGGGGAGGCTCGTCGCCCTCGCGGTTCCACCGCAATCACGGCGCCTGGCTTACGCGCTCCTTCTTCTCTTCGCGTGGATCGGGACGGGGTGGATCAGCTTCGCGTGGACGGTTCACCGGCTCGAGTGGCATTTCCTCTACGACTGGTTCGACGCACCCTTCGTAGAGCAGCACGTCTGGCTCTTTCTTCCGCTGATCCTCGCCCGGTATCTGCTGCCGCTGCTCGTCGCTCGGTCGCTGCTCGCCGAGTCGCTGGGGCCTCCGGAACCCGAGGTCCGGCGCTTCGTCTTTACACTGGCGAGCGCAAAGGTGCTCACCTTGCTGCTCTTCACCGCCGGCATCGGCTGGGCGAACTCCGAGAGCGACGTCTATCTCGAAGCCGCGCAGGAGACGGGCATCGGCACGGTGCTCACCGCGGGGCTGCCGTAGAGCCAGCACCTACCGCACGACCAGGTCTTGCATCCACGGTACGTCGTCGGCACTTGCCGTGTTCAGGGACGCCTTCCACTCCGGATCGGTCAGCCGCTGGAAGTTCTCGGTCACCTTCTCGTGATAAGAGAACACGAGGCCGGCGTAGGCGCGGGGGCCCGTGCAGGTGTCGCGCGTCATGATGAGCGT
>CAYUAW010000105.1:7513-10115 GCA_964442485.1 uncultured Polyangiaceae bacterium | reverse complement strand
GACGCCGCCCGTGTACGATTGCTTGGCGTAAAGAATGGTGTCGTGGCGGAGCTCCGCCCAGGAGCCGAGCTGCGTGTTCAGGATCCGCCGACCCCAGGCCTCCGTGCCGGTGATCGCGGGCAGCCCCACACCGGACGGATTGCCGAGGTCCGCCGTCGGTGCGAGCGCGCGGAGGGAGCCGAGCCACAGGGTGTAGAGGTTCTTCTCCCAGAAGCCCGCGTCGCGTGAATCGAGGAGCTCGCGCATGCCGGCGAGGGCGGATGCGTAGTCGTACTTCGCGAGCTCGCTGCCGAGGAGCACGCCGGCCTGATTGTTCTTCAGTGCAGCGAACGCCGCGTCCAGCGGGTTCGGCATCATGCGCTTGACCGTCCCCGCCTTCACGCGGTCGTACACGACGTTGGAGAACACCTGAGAGTCGGGCGTGTAACGCTGGCCGAACAGCAGGAAGGTCCGATGAAGCGGCAGCGTCCCCGTCGTGCCGTCGTTCATCATCACGTCGCTGTCGATGAGCTGCGCGCCGAAGCCGCCGTCGATGATGGCCTGAGCGATGATCGCGTCGCTCTCGGGGATGCTGGCGGCCGTCGGGCTCTCCCCGAGCTTCGCGAGCAGCTCGGGGACCTCCGACGGCTTCATGTTGTCGCTGTCGCCGACGAAGGCGCGGATGACGGAGTCGATGCCCTCGTGTCGAGCGCGCATGGCGTCATCGAACAGTGACGACAGTGCGAGCATCGCGTCGAACTGCCTCCTGTAAAACGTTTGGCTCCCGTCGGAGGCGGTCGCGATGAGACGGAAGTCGATGCGACCGAGCCACATCATCGCGCGGAAGTACTGCGACAGGACCGCCGAGTCCGTGTAGTGTCCGCGCGGCGTGAACTGCGAGAAGTCGATGTCGCGCTCGACGCCGAAGATGTCGACCATCTGCGACCCGCTCGCGGACTTGGCCTGCGAGATGAAGCCGGCGATGTCGCTGGCGCTACCGCCTGCGACCGGGCTCGGCAAGGAGTCGTCCAGGAGCCCGAGCGCCACGGCGAGGTAGAAATCGACGTCGGCTCGCGCCTTCGGATCCAGCGTCGAGGCCGCCATGAGGTTCGAGCGCAGCGACGTGAGCAGCTCGCGCACCTCGGGAACGAGGCCGGTCTGTTCCACCTGCTCGAGCATGGTGTCGTACGAACGGTGCACGGCGTCGAGGACCGAGTCCGCCGAGACGAAGAGCGGCACGTCACCCGCGTAGAGGGCGATGTAACCGTAGGTGAACGTCGGGTAGCGGTGCGCGTCGGAGATGACGAAGCCGTCCTTCTTCAGCGTGGCCAGCTCTGCTGCCGACGGCGCCATCGACGATTTCCCGATCACGTCGAGGCCGGCGGCCGCCGAGGGATCGTACCCGAGGCTCGTCACCTGCTTGACCGTGTAACGAGCTGCGAAGCTCTTCGCGTCGAGATCCTTCACGGAAGCCATCGCAGCAAGCGCGTCGTTCTCCGCCTTCGCGAGATCGGCAGGCACGGTCAGCGCGACCGACACGCCACCGGGGGGCGTCTCGTCAGGGGCGCCTCCCATGCCGTCCCCCGAAGCTCCCGAGCTTCCGCCGGCTCCCGCGGCTCCCCTTCCGGGATTCGCGCCGCCTGGGGCTCCATTCGAACCGCATGCGAGGCACATTGCTCCGACAGCCGACCATGTGCCAAGAACCCCGGTGCGGAGCATCGACATGTGTGACTGGCGCGAAGCATCCCGCGTGCCATACGCATACGCCACAAAATCCGCGGAATACTCGAGGACACCGTCATCCGGCACCAAATCCCTGGCACAACTTGCGCCGGATCGACGGGCGTGAACGCCACCTTGCGGGCGGACGCACCGGCTCAGCGAGTGAACGTCGCGCGCTCGATGAGTGCGGTCACGGCGCGCGGATGTGAAATGAAGGACAGGTGGCTCGCGTTCAGCTCGATGGTCACGGCGTTCATCCGCTTCGCGAAGGTGCGCTCGAGATCGATCAGTAGTGAGTGGACCCTGAGCAGGGCCGGCGCTCCGCTATCGAGCGGCGCTCGCCGTTCGATCTCGCGTCAGCGTCTTCGATGCGCTCGTGACGGGCATCTTGCGATCTGCACGAGCGGCCGCCCTGGTGTGGGGCGGTGAGTTCGTCGTGCGACCCGACGTCGTCTGATCGATCCTCGAGGCGCGTGACCGCACGCCGGTGAGCGTCGCGCTCGATGTCGTGCGCCGATGAGGCACGGTGGCCACCTCTTTCGGCAGGTCCTCGAGCGCGGTCACAGGCGCTGCTTGAACTCGCGGCTCCGTGCCCAGCGGCGCATAGGCGGACGCAGCAGAAGTCTGGATCGCGGCTGGCGCGTCTACCGACTCGGCGCCGTGCAACGCGGCCGAGTGCTCGTCCTTCGACGCTTCGCGCGACGACGCCACCAGAGCCGAGGTGACGAGCAGCGCAGCTCCCGCCATCGCTCCGATCGTCCACGCCAGAATGCCACGTGACGAAAGTGGACGGATCTCCCAGGGCACGCCAGAACGCCCCACCCGGTCGCGCGCGTCGCTCGCGAATCCATCGGGGCTCGCGACAGGCGCAATGGAATCGTCAACGCGTTCCGTCGGCATC
>CAYUAW010000105.1:0-7413 GCA_964442485.1 uncultured Polyangiaceae bacterium | reverse complement strand
CGTCAGGCGATTGTGCACCTCGTCCGTTTGCAGCTACCTTGCGCCGCCGTGCCGCTGCGCCCGTCCGAGCCCCCTCGCCCGTACATCATGTCGGGGTATCTGCGCGGGTTGCTCGTGTACTTGCGGTCGCGTGGCGCGCCCGTCGAGCCGGTGCTCGAGGTGATCGGGCTGACGGAAGACGAACTACGGGACCCCGATCAGCGGATCGCCGAGGAGCTCCAGGACGAGCTGTTCCGCGTGGCGGAGCAGCTGACGGGCGACGTGAACGTCGGGCTGCACGCGGGAGAGATGACCCACGTCATGCACTTCGGCATGATGGGCCTGCTGGCCATGACGTGCCGGACGGTCCGGGAGCTCGTGGACCTGCACTCTCGGTTCCAGGGGCTCATCTCGACGGGCGCCACGGTCCATTACGTGGCGGCCGGGGAAGACCTCGTCGGGGAGGTGAGCTTCGCCGGCAGGGTGCGGTTTTCCCGCCACACGATGGAATACAACACCGCGTCACACCTCACGATCGCGCGCCTGATGGCCGGCTTTGCCTTCTCGCCGTCGAGGATCGACGTTCCATACGCCGAACCAGCGGATTGTTCGGAGCAGCTGCGCGTCTTCGGCTGCCCCGTTCGCTACGACGCGGAACATATGCACTTCTATTTTCCACTGTTCGTGCTCGACGCCCCCCTGGTCGGGGGTGACAGCGCCTCGCGACCCGGCCTGGAGCTCGAGGCACGCCGCCGCCTGGACGCGCTGGCGAAACCCACCTTCGACGAGAGCGAGGACATAGCCCTTCTCAAGCAGGTCATTGCCGACCGCCTTCGCGAGGGGGCTCCCAGCGTGGACGACGCCGCTGCAGCGCTCGGCATCTCCGTTCGCAAGCTGCAACGGCGCCTGGAGACACGCGGCTCGAATTTTCGCGAGATCCTGGACGTGACCCGTCGCGACATGGCCGAGGAATACATGAAGGACGACACCCTCTCGCAGACCGACGTCGCCTTTCTTCTCGGTTTTGCCGACCAGAGCGCATTCCACAGAGCCTTCCGGCGCTGGTTCGAGGCGACTCCGGGAGAGTACAGAGCGCTGCGGCGGAAACGCTGAGCCGAGAAGCGGTACCGGAATCCAATCCCGCGTCGTCGCGATCCAATACAGGCGCACTCATTGCGTGCGACCGTGCGCGGCGCGGCCCCGAAAGGATCGGATGCTTGGACGAGAGAGCACGCTTACGGGTCATCGGTCCTGGAGTATCGGGGTCACTTTCGTCGTCGCTCTGCTGACGGGAACCGGCTGCTCCGCTTCCACCGGGAAGGGGCTGTTCGGCGGCAGCGTCGGCGGGTCTTCCGCGAGCAGGGGGACGACGGGCAGCGGCGGTTCCACGCCCGGCATCGGGGCGACCGGAGCCGGCGCGAACGAATCGACCCCTCCTCTGATCACCTTCGACTCGGGCGTCTCTCACTCGCCGGGCGCCGGCGGTGCCGCGAGTGTCGGCGCGGGCGGCATGACGACCGTGCTGCCACCCCCCTCCCCTACGCCCGTCATCGTGAACGACTGTCCTGGGCCGCTCGGCGCCGCGGCGCTCAAGACGCTGCAGCAGGGAGGCAGCTCGGGGGCGCGTCTGCTCTATCCGTACGACAACACCGTCTTTCCCGTCGGGCTCCTCGGGCCGTTGTTCCAGTGGGACAGCGCGGCAGTGGACGCGACGTACGTGCACTTGAAGAGCAGCCTGTTCGACTACCAGGGGTGCTTCGGACCGAGCACGACCGGGTCGGTCTCCGTCCCGGACGCCGTCTGGCAGCAGGCCGGCGTGCAGAGTCAGGGCACCAGCGACGCTCTGTCGGTCGAGATCACCGCTTCGAGCGGCGGAAGCGTACTCGGCCCCATGAAGGCGACGCTCCTCTTCGCACCGGGGAAGCTGAAGGGCGATCTCTTCTACAACACGTACACCTCTCCGCAGGCAAACGGCAACGGCGCGGTCATGCGCTTGCGCCTCGGCGCGAGCAAGCCCGAGGTGTTCTTGACCGACATGGGGTCGCCGCTCCTCGGGCCGTGCTGGTCGTGTCATTCGCTGTCCGCCAACGGCGCGACGCTCGTCGCCCAGCATCATCAATACCCGAGCGGCCCGTACACCAGCGCTTCGTTCGCCATCACGGCCACCACCGGGCTGTCGCCACCGCCCAAGGTGCAGATCCAGGGAACGACGGCCGAGATGGGGCTCGGCGCTGTGTACCCCGATGGGTCGAAGGTGCTTACGACCGGCAGCCCCGGGTTCGCGTCGGCCGCGGGGATCCCCATCGGTCCCGGAAATATCGTCGGGATGCTCGGTCCCGCCGACACGAAGCTGCTCGACACGGCGACGGGCAACCAGCTCACGCTCAACGGCTGGTCCGTCGAGTACGCGCAGATGCCGTCGTTCTCGCCGGACGGCACGAAGATCGCCTTCAACTGGTACGACAAGTCACAAGGCCACACGCTCGCCGTCGCAGATTTCGACACCGCGACGAACACCGTGTCGAACGTCCGTGAGCTCCTGACGCATCAGAGCCTGTACGTCGGATGGCCCTTCTTCACGCCCGACAACAAGGACGTCATCTTCGTCCTCGGCAACTCCAGCGATTACGTCAGCGGCTATCCGGGCAAGTTCGGTATCTCACTCAGTGACCTGTGGATCGCCGACGTCGCGACCGGCAAATCGAGGCCGCTCGCGCGCGCGAACGGCTATCCGAAGGACGGCGATGCGACCTACCTGCCGAGGGCCGGCCGCGACGAGCACTACGTCTTCTTCCCGACGGTGAGCCCCATCCAGGCCGGCGGCTATTTCTGGCTCTTCTTCACGAGCCGCCGCACGTACGGTAACCAGATCACCCAGGCCGTCGACGACGCTATCACCAAGAAGATCTGGGTCAGCGCGATCAACATCCGCAGCGGGGCCGACATCATCGACGACCCGAGCAATCCGCCCTTCTACCTACCCGGTCAGGAGGACGCGGCGGGCAACATCCGAGCGTTCGCGGCGCTCGAGCCCTGCCACAAGGACGGCGATACCTGCGAGAGCGGCGTCGATTGCTGCAACGGCCGCTGCTACATGGGCAAGTGCGGCGTGCCACCGCCGCCGCCACCGGGGAACCCACCGCCACCGGTCTGTTCGAACATCGACGAACACTGCGACACCGCGGCCGACTGCTGTGACAAGCGCGCCAGCTGTGTCGCTCACTACTGCGCGATCATCGCGCCCATCCGTTGAAGCCATGACGAACATGCAAGACACGCGACGAGACCCCTCCGCATATGCCCGAGGGCCGTTGCTCCTCGCCGCGGTATCGACGGCACTGGCGGCGGCATGCGGCCCAATGTCATCGTCCTCCGGTTCTCTCGGAAGCGGCTCTGCCGCTGGGCTCGCAGGCGCGGTGGCCAGCGGCGGCGGTCCGGCGTCCGTCGGCGCTGGACCGGCCGGGCCCGGCGGCACGTCGAGCGTTCCGTCGAGCGGCGGCGTTCCCGCCTCGGCCGGTGGCACCGTCGCGAGCACCGCCGGCGGCTCGAGCTCGATACTTCCCACGAGCACCGGCGGAACCTCCGCGGGTGGGTCCGCGGGAACGGCGGCCGGCGGGAACGCCGGAGCAGCGATGGTCGATCCAGGACCTGCCCCATACAAGCTGTCGATCGCCATCCCGGGCGTACCAGCGGGCACGGAAGACACCCGCTGCATCCAGACCCGTCTCCCGAACGCCGCGGCCATCAGCGTCACCAAGCTGCACAACACGCTGTCGGAGGGGTCTCACCATTTCATCGTCTCCACCCTGACCGCGGCGAACGCAATGGAGATGCCGCTGACGCCGTGCAAGCCCTTCCGGACCGCGCTGCAGGGCGGACCGCTCGCGATCACCCAGACCAAGGACGACACGGTCGTGACGCCGGCGGGCGTTGGCTACAGCCTCGACCAGAGCCAGCTGGTGAGCCTCGAGCTCCACTACATCAACACGAGCCCCGACACGCTCGACATCCACGCAGAGACCGAGATCTTCCCCGCCGACGCCGGGGCGAACCTGCAGCCGAGCACCGTCGAGCTGGTCGGCACGACGAGCTTCTCCATTGCGCCGATGGCGAGCGCCTCGACGGGGCCGCGCTTCATCGCCATGCCGACTGAGCTCGACGGCGTGAACTACTTCGCCATCACCGGGCATACCCATCGCCTCGGGACGGCCGTGAAGGTCTCCTCGGCGGCGAGCGCAACCGCGTCCCCTGCGGTGCTCTACGCGCCCACCCCGTTCCAGTGGGACTCGCCGCCGATGCAGAAGCTCTCTCCCGCAGTGCAGCTGCCGAGCGGGGGCGGCTTCGTCCTGCAGTGCGACTGGCAGAACACCACGAACAGCGCAATCACCTGGGGCGAGTCCGCGCTCAACGAGATGTGCTTCTTCTGGGCCTACTACTACCCGAAGAAGTCCGTCTCGAATCTCATCCTGGAGGGCATTGGTCCGGTGGACCCCAACGTCATCCTCGGTCTCGGTATATGACTCTCGGGCATCGGCTCGACCGCCCTTTGGCGGCGGAGGTTATCTTGAATCGTTCGATCTTCGCGAAGGCTCTGACGGCGTGCGCGTGTCTGGGGGCACTTGCGTGTTCGGCCGACCACGGCGGCAATCAACCGGCGTCCCGGGCCAGGGCTGCGTCGAAACCAGCAACCGACGGAGCGGCGCCTTCGGACACCATCGCACCTGCCGACGCGGGGGGGTGGCAGCCGCTCATCAGCGGCGACTGGACCTTGCAGCCGGGCACCGAGGGCTACACGTGTGTTCGAAAGACGATCACAGGGGACCTGTACGTCACCGGGTTCGAGGCGATCATTCCCCTCGGGACGCATCACACGCTCCTCACCATGGGAGATCCGAACGGGCCGGACGGTGTGACCGCCTGCAACGCCGGGGAGAACAGAACGGCGAGCGTCTTCGGTTCGGGCGTCGGAACGTCGCCCATCAACTTCCCCGACGGTGCCGCGCTGAAGATACCTGCCGGGACGCAACTGCTCCTCAACCTTCACCTCTTCAACACGGGCACCGAGCCGATCACGGGCACGTCGGGGACGCGCATGCGCACTATCGCCGAGTCCGACGTCAAGGTCTTCGTCGAGGGCCTGCTCGCCGGGACGATCGCGCTGAACCTCCCGCCCGGAGAGACCACGGTGAGCACCGGCTACTGCACGATGACGAGCGCCTCCACCCTGTTCGCGGTGTCGCCTCACATGCACAAGCTCGGCATCTACGAGAAGATCACCGCGCTGACCGCCGCGCAGGGAGACATCACGCTCTTCGACGGCCCCTACGACTTCGACTCGCAGTCGTATCACCTCCTCACGCCCGGCGTCGCGCTCGACGAGGGCGACCGCGTGCGCGTCGACTGCACCCACCGGAACACCACGCCCAACACCGTGACGTTCGGCGAGAGCACCCTCTCGGAGATGTGCTTCTCGGGGATCTATCGTTACCCTGCGGACGGCAGCCCGTTCATCTGCGTCGATCCGCCCGCCAAGTGAGCTCGTCCGGACGTTGAACGGGTGACGCGACGTGGCACGCGGGGGAGCCCTCGTGTCTAGCTATTGAAACAGTTTCAATAGCGGAATAGGCTGTAGGAACCATGCCGCCAGCAGCCCGTCGGCGCGTGAGTCCGGAGGACCGTCAGGACGAGCTCCTCGACGCGACCGTGCGCGTGTTCGAGCGCCACGAGTTCCAGGACGTGAACGTCACGGCGATCGCGAAGGAAGCCGGGATCTCGATGGGCCTCCTCTACCACTACTACCCGGACTGTCAGGCGCTGTTCGTCGCGGCCTTCGAGCGCCTTGCACGAAACGTCGTTCGCGCGTGCCTCGCGGGCGCGAACGGGGACGGCTTTCGGTTCGTGCGTTCCAGTCTCGAAGCTTATTTCGACTACGCCACCCGGCACCCCGCCACGGTGCGCGTGATCCTGCGTCCGGCTCGCGTTGCGGCAGGGCTCGAAGGCATGAACGACCAGCTCAACGAACAGATGGCGACGCTGCTGACGCGGGTGCTCTCGCTCGATTCCGGGGACGTCAACGCGGCAGTCGGGCTACGGGCCTGGCTCGCGTACGTCGACGCCTCGATCCTGGCGATGCTGTCGGGCACGCCCCTCGAACGCGAGCGCTTCACGGCGACCGCGCTGCGCGTGCTGCGCGCAGCTGCTTCGTCATGAAGGTCGGGTGCGTCGCGCTCGCCGTCTTGCTCGGTGCGTGTGGGTCGAATCAGTCACCCGCGACGACGACGAGCACTGGTAGCGGCGGCAGTCAGCTCGCAAGTTCGGGCGGTACCACCTTCTCCGGCGGCTCGGGCGGGGGCAGCAGCACGGGCGCGGGCGGCGCGGGGAATGGCGCCGTCGCTGGTTCCGCAGGGGTCGCAAGCGGTGCTGGGGGCTTCGCGAACGCGGGCGGCACGCAGGGGAGTGGTGGCGCCGGCGGACCGGGTGAAGACAGGGCTGGAGGAGCTTCAGGCAGTGCGGAAGCCGGTGCTGGAGGAGCCTCAGGCAATGCGGGAGCTGGTGCTGGAGCAGCGGGAGGAGCTGCGGGAGCGGGCGGCGCGGGGCCTTCCTTCCCTACCCGCGCGATCGCGTCGCCGCCGAGCTACATGGGCAGCGGGAGCAACGGTTGCGATACGTCGCGCGTCACCCTCGGCTTCGAGCCGGTCGATCCGAGCGCCGGCAAGCACCCGCTGTTCCTCTACTTCGTCGGCACGACCTTCTCGGATAGCGACCTGAGCGCGCGGTACGACAGCCAGGCCGCGCAGAAGGTCACCGAAGCGATGGCGCGTCGAGGCTTCTTTGCGCTCTCGGTGCAGTACGACAACACGCTTTCCCTCTCCGTCGACAAGCTGAGCTGCGTGTTCGCGTTGTCGAACGCGAAGAGCCTGCTCACCGTCGCGTGCGCACTTCCGACCGTGGATTGCGCGCTGGGCATCGCGACCTGGGGACACAGCCAGGGCGCGCTCATGGCCCACGCAGCGAGCTCCTTCGACTCGCGCGTCCGCGCGGTCTGGACCACGGGCTATTCCGGCGGGAGCTACCCGCTGTCCAACAACCGCCTCAGGGTCGTGAACGGGGCAGCCGACACGATGAACGGCACCTGGTCGACGCTCAACACCGCATCGGGCATGACCGCGACGGACTGCCCCGACGACGGGCGCACTTCGTGTCTGCGCCCCGACGGCAGCGGGTGGGTCGTGGTTCGTGCGGCCGACTGTGTGACCAGCACCGCCGACCACTGCTGGTTCGATCGCCGCTCGTGCGGCGACAGCGCCATCACCCTCGAGCCGAACTGGATCGACAAGGCGTCGACCAAGCCGTTCGCCCTCGAGCTGAATGCCGACTGGGTCGCGGCGACGACGCGACGGCCGTAGAGCGCGGATCACTTGAGCCCGCAACGAA
>CAYUAW010000104.1:15908-19680 GCA_964442485.1 uncultured Polyangiaceae bacterium | reverse complement strand
GCAACGGAAACGGCGCGGTCACGACCGGGCTCAGCGGGTCGGGCGGCGCGCTCGGTGTCGCAAGGGGCGGCGCTCCCGCCGCTGGCGCGCCAGCCGTCACGCCGGGGAACACTCCGTTCCCCTGCGACGTCGGCGCCGTGCTGCAGTCGAAGTGCTGGAGCTGTCACGGCTCGCCGACGAACTACGGCGCGCCGATGTCCATGCTCAAGGACGAAGACGTGCACGGCAAGACGAAGGACGGCACGGAGATGATCTACCAGCGCATGAGCGAGCGCATTCACTCGACGTCGTCACCGATGCCGATGAAAGGCTTCCCCGCGCTGACGGCCGCCGAGCTCGGCACGCTGGACGCCTGGATCGCGCAGGGCGCGCCGGGAGGCGCGGGCTGCGCGCCGGCGGTCGGCGCCGGCGGAACGTCGCCGGTGAACGGCAGCGGTGGCGGCGGCTCGGTTCCGTCCTACGGCGAGACGGCGGGAAGCGGCGGAGCACCCACGCCGGTCGTGCCCACCCCGCTGCCCGACGGCGGAGGGCCGCAGGTGGATCCGTCGGACGTGCCGGTGGAGCCCGACGCGAGCGAATGCGAGATGGTGCCGTTCCACGCGCGCTCGGACGCCAACGACACGAAGTTCAACGTCCCGACCGGTGAGCAGTATTACTGCTTCGGCTTCCACAAGGACTGGGGCCCCGACACGCAGGGCCTCGCGTTCTATCCGAACGTGGACAATCACCAGGTGATCCACCACTGGCTCCTTTACAAGGCCATCACGCCGCAGGTGAACGGGAGCAACTCCGCGTGCCTCGGGTTCCATCCCGACGGCGAGCTCATCGCGGGCTGGGCCCCCGGGGCGACCGCCAGCTTCTTGCCGAAGCACGTTGGGATCGATCTCGGCGGCGGGGACTACATCCTGGAAGTTCACTACAACAACACGGGCTTGCCGACGCAGGACGGCAGCGGCGTGACCGTCTGCAAGGCCAAGACGGCGCGCCCCGACACGGCCACCGTCTCGTGGCTGGGCACGGAGGCGATCATCCTGCCGCCAATGCAGACGGGGCTGAACGTCGTGAGCAACTGCAAGCCCAACATCACCGACAAGCCGATTCACATCATCAAGGTGTGGCCGCACATGCACAAGCTCGGCCGTCACATGAAGGCGGACATCCACCGCGCGGATGGCACGATCAATCCGCTCTTCAATGTCGACTTCGACTTCAACAGCCAGTGGGGCTACGACACGCCCGCCGTGTTGAACGCCGGCGACTGGGTGGAGACGACGTGCACGTACGACAACAACACGCCGAACACCGTGACCTTCGGCGAATCGACGACGTCAGAGATGTGTTACAACTTCACGTACTCGTATCCGGCGCGCGCGCTCGTCACGTTCGGCCTCATGTCGACGGCGTGCAATAACTAGGGACACTTCGCATCCACATGCTGTCGAGGCATCCAGGTCATCGAGACCGGGTGCCTTCCGAGGAGCCCCCTGAACGCGAGGAACCGGCGCTTGCGGCGGCTCCTCACTTGAGGCTGTAGGAGACGAGCTCGAGCTTGTAGCCGCCGCCGTTGGGGGCGTCGTACTCGAGGGAAACGAGGCCGACGCCCGCGCAGTACGTCGTGATGGGGCCCGTCGCCGTCAGGTACGCCGTCTGCCAGCAGTCGGAGAAGGTACCGGCCGGGACCGTGACGTCCGCGATGCGGCCGAGCACCTCCTGGCTGGAGGCCGCGGTGAAGACGGTTCCGTCGGCGATGGGACGTGGCAGGACGACGGACCACGCCATGCCGACGTTCACCTCGAGCCCGCTCGCGTTCTCGACGTAGTACCTGGTCGTGGTGGGCGCGCACACGTGGGTCGCAGTGAAGGCGTTCTGCCCGTCGAACATGGCGCGACCAGTGATCGTCGTCGCGTGCATGCCCGCGAGACACGGCGACGTCCCCGTGCTGTTCGGGAGGATGGTCGTCATGTAGTTCCACACGTTCCCGACGGCGAGCGGGAACAGGCGTTCGACCGACGGCGGCGGACCGGCACCCGCGTCCGGAGGCACGGAGCCCCCTGTCCCGCCCTTGCCGGCAGCACCCGCGGCGGACCCGCCGGCGCCGCCCGAGCTCTTGCCGCCGGCGCCGGCGACACCGACTCCGCCGGTGCCAGTCATGCCGGCAGTGCCGACGCCACCCGCACCGCCCGTGCTCGCGCCGCCGGCGCCGCCCGTGCTCGTCGTTCCGCCGGACCCGGCGCCGCTCACACCACCTGTGCCGCCCGTGCCGGACGTCCCGCCGGAGGGAGTGCCACCATTTCCGACGCTGCCGCCTGCGGAGGTGCCGCCTGCTCCTATGGAGGTCCCGCCCGTGGCGACCCCACCGCCGGCGCTGGAAGTGCCGCCGGCGCCGGATGCTCCGCCGTTGCCGGACTCGGCGCCGAAGCTTGCCTGCGTGTCGTCGTTGCACGAAACGGACACCATGAAGAGAGCCGTGCAGAGCCACCTCGAGCGCATGGACACACTCCTCGGCATGAAGCGATAAGTATGCTTCCGATACACCCGGGGGCGCAAGCTCGCGCCCGGAACGGGGCGCTCAGCCGTCGACCGAGCGCAGCCGGACGACCCCGGACTCTGCCTTCACGACGGCCTGGCAGGCGAGCCGGCTCGTCTTCGGACCGCCGAGGATGCCGAGCAGCTCGGCCTCGGCTTCGTTCGGTGGCTCGAAGTGCTCGGCGCCCTCCACGACGACGACGTGACAGGTGCCGCACGTCGCGGACCGACACGAGAACGGGATCGGCGCGTAGTGCGTATCGCACAGATCGACGAGCGCGCCGCCTTGCGGGGCTTCGACCTCCTTCGCGGCGCCGAAGACGCTCTCGAGGAACACGATTTTGGGCACGGCCCTATCTAGATGCAGACGGTGATTTCTGCAACCAGACGGCGGAGGCCGGTGCAAGAGTAGGCCGGATGGATCCGATTGCCGACGTCCACGTCGAGCGTCACTACCGCCTCGAGCTCGCGCGCCCGATCCTCGACGACGTGCGGTGGCGCATCGAGCCGTCCGAGCACTGGGCGCTCGTGGGCGCGAACGGATGCGGCAAGAGCACGCTGCTCGCGATCCTCGCCGGTGACCTGTGGCCGAGCCTCGGCGTCGTGCGGGTCCTCGGGCAGGAGTACGGGCGCGTCGACAAGCGCGAGCTCCGCAAGCGCATCGGCCTGGTGAGCTCCGCCCTCTTCGGCACCCTGCCCGCCGAGGATACGGGCGAGGAGATCGCCGCGTCCGGGCTGATGGCGATGATCGGCAAGCTCGGCGCGCCAGCGGCGGAGGCGCTCGAGAAGGGACGCCACGCGCTAGCGCGTGTCAGCGCGGAGTCGACGTCGAAGAAGCCGTACGGCGTGCTCTCCCAGGGCGAGCGGCAGCGCGTGATGATCGCCCGCGCGCTCGTGAATGAGCCTGCACTGCTCGTGCTCGACGAGGCTTGCTCCGGGCTCGACCCCGTCGCCCGCGAGCGCTTCCTCGCCGATCTCGGGGCGCTCGCGCGCGATCCGCGCGGCCCGACGCAGATCCACGTGACCCATCATCTGGAGGAGATCCCGGAGTTCGTCTCCCACGCCCTCGTCCTCCGGGAGGGTCGCGTGCTCGCGCAGGGGAAGGCCGAGAAAGTGCTCACGTCGGAGACGTTGACGGCCGCGTTCGACGCACCATGCAGCGTCGACACGGAGTCCGTCGGTGGTACGCGACGGTACCGGCTCCGGGTCACGGTGCCGCGCTCGGGGTAGGAGTTAGAGGGAGGGG
>CAYUAW010000104.1:4408-15808 GCA_964442485.1 uncultured Polyangiaceae bacterium | reverse complement strand
CCCTGGCCCGATCGGGCGTCCGCGCAGTACTCTCGATCCGTCATGCGCGCCCTGCTCTGCGCTCGCGAACCGCGGCTTCTCCGCGAGCACCCCGAGCCGCTCGAGCGACCGGGCGAGGCGCTCGTCCAGCTGCGACTCGCTGGGATCTGTCACACGGATCTCGAGCTGTCGCGCGGCTACCTCGGGTTCACGGGTGTCCTCGGGCACGAGTTCGTGGGCGAGGTGCTGCGAGCGAGTGACCCGGGGCTCGTCGGCAGGCGCGTCGTCGCCGACATCAACGCCGGCTGCGGCCGCTGCGCAGCTTGCGCGGCGGGCGACGCGCATCACTGCCCGGCGCGCACCGTGCTCGGCATCGTCGGCCGCGACGGCGCCATGGCCGATCGCTTCACGATCCCGGAGGCGTGCCTCGTACCGGTGCCGGATTCGGTGAGCGACGACGCCGCGGTCTTCGCCGAGCCGCTCGCGGCGGCGCTCCACGTCCTCGACGACGTCCCGGCCGGCGACGACCCCGTCGTCGTCCTCGGTGACGGGAAGCTCGGTCAGCTCGTCGCTCGGGCGGTCATCGGCTCGGGCCGCGCCGCCGTCGTGGTGGGGCACCACGCCGCCAAGCTCTCGCTGGCGCGGGCCGCCGGCGCCCGCGGCGTGCTCGAAGCCGACCTCGGGACGGAGCTCGACGAATCGCCCATCGTGGTCGAGGCAACGGGCCGCGCCGCGGGCATCGCGCTCGCGCTGCGGCTCGCGCGACCGCGGGGGACCGTCGTGCTGAAGACCACGGTCGCCGGAGCGACGACCGTGGATCTTTCGCCGGCCGTGATCAACGAGCTCAGGGTCGTGGGTTCGCGCTGCGGTGATCTCGCGCGGGCGATCGAGCTGCTCGCGGCGGGCCACGCCGATCCCACCGCGCTGATCGAGGCGCGCTACACCCTCGACGACGCGCCGGCCGCGTTCCGTCGCGCAGCCGAGCCGGGAACACTCAAGGTGCTGATCGAACGCACGCGATGATGCGTGTGGACGCTCACAGCTTCGATTCGCTCCGGCAGATCTCTTCTTCTTCCTTCGGGCAAGTGATGCGCACGTGGAAATGGTCGTCATGCGCCTCGCCCTTCTCCGGCTGCTTCAGCAGGGCCGTCGCCGGGAGCACGTACGGTGCGAAGCGCGGCTGGCTGCGCGCGAACTTGAGCAAGCGATCGCGCAGCGGCCAGGACACGAAGATGTGGGACAGCCCCGCGCGCCTGTCGCGGACCCACGACTCGACGAGGAGCCAGTTTCGCACGTCATCGAAGAGGAGCGCGCGACCGTCCTTCGCTCGGCCGTCGCCGTCGAACGCGACGTAGTCGGTGGACGGGACCGGCTTGGCGTGCAGATCCGTCACGTAGAAGGCGACGTCCGCGTCGCGCCCGCTCTGGTGCGAACGGTGCCCCGAGAGCGGCCCTCCCTCCTTCGCCGACAGATCCCCGACGAGCAGGATGGAACCCGGCGCCGCCTTCGCGACGTCACGCGCGCTCCGCCCGAGCATGAGCACCAGCGCGGGGTGGCCGTAGACGCGCTCGTGGCTCGCCTCTCGGATGCTGAGCTCCGGAGTGTGCCTGAGCCGCTTGCCGCGCTTCTGCCATCCCTCGTTCGGGTAGCCGCCGGAGAGCGACAGCATCGCGAGGCGCCCGGTCCGGAACCGCGCCGGGAGCTCGATCGCGTCGTGCGCGCGTCCCGTGGGAGCACACAGCAGACACAGAAGCGACATCGACGCGAAGACGACGGCCCGGCGCGCCATCATCAGAATGCCTTCCGCGTGTCGACCAGCAAGGTGACGGGACCATCGTTCTCCAGCAGGACCTTCATGTCGGTCCGGAAGCGCCCGGTCTCGACCACGACGCCGAGCCCCCGACACTCGCCGACGAAGCGCTCGAACAGATCGTTCGCGCGCCCGGGCTCCATGGCGTCACCGAAGCTCGGACGGCGTCCCTTCCTCACGTCCCCGAGCAGCGTGAACTGCGACACCGCGAGAAGAGCGCCGTCGCTCTCGCGCAGATCGCGGTTCATCTTGCCCGCGTCGTCCTCGAAGATGCGAAGCCCGACCACCTTCGCAGCGAGCGCGACGGCGTCCGCTTCGGTGTCACCCTGCGCCACCCCGACGAGCACGCACGCGCCCCGACCTATCTTCCCCACCTCCACGCCGTCGCTCGTCACGGCAGCGTGCGTGACACGCTGGACGACCGCCCTCATTACGGGTGATAGAGCATGAAGTAGAGGAGCACGCCGCTCACGGACACGTAGAGCCACAGCGGAAGGGTGCGCCGCGCGATGACGCGATGACGCACGATGTCGCGCGTCAGCCCGCGATAGAGCGTCGTCAGGGCGAGGGGCACGATGGCGGCGGCCAGCACGACGTGCGGGATCAGGAGAACGAAGTAGGCGGTCCGGAGCCATCCCTCGCCGTGGAACTTCACCGAACCCACCCGTGCGTGGTGCACTAGGTACGTCACGAGGAAGATCGACGACAGCACGAAGCTCGTCGACATGCACAGGCGGTGTAGTTCGACGCGTCGCTGCTTGATCGCCAGAAACCCGAGAATCAACCCGCACGCCGAGCCGGCGTTCAGCGCCGCGTTCACCGTGGCGAGCGCGTCGGGCCCGGCTCCCGCCGACGCCGCAGGTGTGCGGTGCGGCACTACATACAGAACGACGGCCACGGCCACGACGACGAACACCGAGAGGCCGGCGATGACCTTGCGAGCGGTGGCGGGCTCGAGCGCCTTGACGGAAGCGAGCTGCATGGCGGTGAGTGGTGAAGGCAACGACCAGAGGACCAACAGAAGAGGCGCGCAGGAACGAACGTGTGTTGCGCGGCGCGCCGCGGTCGCGCTGGACTCAGGAAAAGAACGCGGGCGCGAGCCTAGATCAAATCGAAAGCGCGCGGGGTTCGTCGTTGACACGGAAGCGGCCTGGCGCGCTATTCTTGGGGTTCTCGGACCGAAGAGCCGCCGGGCGGCGCGAAGGGTCGAGAGCCTCGGCAGCAGCCGAGCGTAGGGTCACCCCACATGACAATCTATCTCGTGCGGCACGGCCGGGCAGTGGCCGGCGTTGAGCACCCCGATCCCGGTCTGGACGACGTCGGAAGGTCCCAGGCCGCGCGCGCCGCGACGGCGCTGAAGAAGGTTTCGGTCGCGCGCCTCGTCTGCTCGCCACTCCGGCGCGCGCGCGAGACGGCAGCGCCCATCGCGGAGGCACTCCACCTCACTCCGGAGATTCGCGACGAGGTGGCGGAGGTGTTCGATCCGGCGATGGGCGTGCTGGCCCGCCGCGACATGCTCATCCCGCTGCTGTCGGGGCGCTGGAGCGAACAGCCACCGGAGCTCCGGAAGTGGCGCGACCGCGTCCTCGGCGCGCTGGTCGCGATCGGTCGCGAGAACGCCATCGTCGTCTCGCACTTCGTCGCGATCTCCGTCGCCATCGGCGCGTCGACGGACGACGACCGGGTCTCACCGTGCGCGCTCGCAAATGCGTCGATCACGACGATGGAGGTCGTGAACGGGAAGCTCGACCTTCGCCGCCCCGGGGAGGTGAGTCACCTGTCCCGCGACGAGATCACCGCGAGCCACGCCGCGATCGGTCAGCGCTAGCCTCGACTTGCACGAGGTTTGGCGAGGCTAGCGACCGCTGCAGGCGTACGGCGCGGTCTTCCCGCACTCGGTCGGGAGCTACCGCGCCACCGGCAGCGCCCTTCCTGTCGATGAACGCGGCGCGACGTAAGCGAGCCCGCCGATCACCACCAACCCCACCACGAACCCCACCAGCGCGGGGCGCCCCAGCTTTCGCCACTCGGCTCTCATGGTGCGGACGGGTAGCATCCTGCATGCCAGCCCGCAGTCCGCGCGAGATCAGCCGAAAAGCATGCCTGCCGCGCTGTGCCAGCTGTGCCAGACCGTCGGCGTGGGCCCCTGGCAAGGCCGAAACGATGCCATCGCGGCGCGCAACTCCGGCGCTATGCTCCGCCGCGCATGCGTTCCCGGGCTTCCATCGTCCTTCTCGCGACGGGTCTCGCCCTGCTCACCGGCTGCTCGAAGCATCGAGCAAGTGACTCGCAGCTCGCGGTCGCTGCGGCCGCGGACCTGACGGCTGCCTTCACCGAGCTGGGCGACGCCTTCGCCGCCAGGACCGGTGTGCATCCGAGCTTCACGTTCGGCTCGACGGGCCTGCTCACGAAGCAGCTCGAGCAGGGCGCGCCATTCGACGTTTTCGCCGCGGCGAACGTCTCGTATGCCGACGAGGCGGTGAACAGCGGGGCGTGCGACGGCGCGACGAAGGCGATGTACGCGCGCGGACGCATCGTCGTGTGGTGGCGCAAGGGCGCCACGGTGACGCCGCCCACGGTGCTGTCGGAGCTCGGTGACCCACGCTTCGTCCACGTCGCGATCGCCAACCCCGACCACGCGCCGTACGGGCACGCCGCGAAGGAGGCTCTCGGACGGGCTGGCGTCCTCGACGCCGTGACGCCGAAGCTCGTCTACGGGGAGAACGTGCAGCAAGCTCTGCAGAGCGCGAGCACGGGCAACGCCGACGTCGCCATCGTCGCGTTCTCGCTCGCCATCCGCAACGAGAACGGCGCCTACCTCGCCATCGACCCGTCCATGCATGCGCCCATCGATCAGGCAATGGTGGTGTGCCGCAACGGAAAGAATGCGGCGCTCGGAAAGCAGTTCAGCGAGTTCGTCGGGAGCCCCTCCGGCCGAGCCGTCATGCAGCGCTACGGGTTCTTGCTGCCGGGAGAGACGGTCGCCGCCGCGCCGTGAGCCCGCGCTCCGTCGGGGCAAAGGCAGAGCCGGTGGATTGTGCAGCGCTCATCGTAGCGGTTTCGCTGTATCCTCCGCACGCCGATGCGGACCGACGAAGAGCTGATGGCGGCGTACATCGGCGGCGACAGCGCCGCATTCCGCGAGCTCTTCGACCGGCACTCGCCCATCCTGCTGCGGGTGATGCGCCACCAGCTGCGCCGCCCGGAAGACGCACGCGACCTCGTGCAGCAGACGTTCCTGCAGCTGCACCGCAGCCGAAATGACTTCCGCGAAGGCGCGCAGCTCCGACCCTGGCTCTTCACGATCGCGATGAACCTGAAGCGCGAGTATTTCCGTCGCGCCGGACGCAGACCGGAGAGCCCGCTCGAGCTCGACGGCAGGACGGATCCGGCCGTCGCCCCCCGCGGCCACGAGCAGCTCGAGGCGTCGGACGAGCTCGGTTTCGCGCTCGCCGAGCTCCCGGAGGAGCAACGCGAGGTGATCACCCTACATTGGCTGGCCGGCGTGCCGCTGCCGGACGTGGCACAGATGGTCGGCGCGAGCCTGAGCGCCGTGAAAGTGCGGGCTCACCGGGGCTACGCGGCAATGCGACGCGCTCTGGGCGGCCCCGGTAACTCGGAGGGCACGTGAACCGTATGCCGGGCGTGGCAGAGCTCGACTGCGTCGACGTGCGCGAGGCGCTCTTCGCCGGCCGGCCGCTGTCCGCGGCCGAGGCCGAGCACGCCGCCTCGTGCCCGATCTGCTCGCAGGGCCTCCCCGGCGGCGATGCCCTGTCGCCCTCGGCGGAGCTGTTCAGCGCCATCGAGTCCGACGTCCGTGGGGAGACGGGCCTCGTAGCCCGCCTGCGGTCGCTCCCCACGCCAGTGCGGCTCGTCGTCGCCATCGTCATCACCACGTTTCTCGCCGTCGGGACGACGCTGGTTCGCCCTCGCTGGGCGTTCGGACCCTTGCCGGTAGAACGGGTCACGCTGGTCCTCGTCGCCCTCGGCGTGCTCGTCTGGGTCATCGTCTGGCTCGCGCTGCGGCCGCTCCAGGCGGCGCCGCCCAGCCGTCGGCTCGTCCTCGGCAGCGTCGCTGCGGGGCTGCTCGTCCCCGTGCTGTTTGCAGTGACGCCACCGAACGCAGAGCATGCGGGCCTCGACGCTCCGGGAATGGCGAAGGGCGTCGTGCTCTGTTTCCTCTTCGGTGCGCTCCCCGGTGCGCTATTCGTGCTCGCGCTTCGCGTGCTCGACCGCACCGCCCATCGCACGGCCGACGCCGCGCTGCTCGCCGCCGTCGGCGGCGGACTCGCCGGCAACGCCGCCCTCGAGATGCACTGCCCCTCGGTCGCGCCCATGCACCTGCTCCTCGGCCACGCAACCATCGGCCTCGCACTCGTCCTCGCCTACCGAGCGATCCGAACTCGCACCACAGCGAGAGATTGATCCGTCTCCCCTTCCCCTAGCCCTATGGGGCCTGTCCCGATCGGGCACGGGCACGGGCAGAAAATGTGGGGACGCGCCCACCCCCAACCCCAAGCTCTGCCCCTTCCCCGATCGCTCCGCGATTACCGCACCCGCGTCGTCCCGAACACCGCCTTCGCCGCCGTCTCCGGCGGCGCGCTCGGCGCGTTCGGCCACTTCGCCCGCGGCAGTGGATACGCGGGCTGCGCGAACAGATAACCCTGCCCGTATGCGACGCCCGCATCGATGATGGCAGAGAGCTCATCGCTCGTTTCGATGCCCTCCGCCACGACCTTCGCGTCGAGCTCGTTGCAGAGCGCGACCATGTGGCGTACCAGGATCTGCTGGCGCTTGCTCTGATCGAGCCGGGTGATGAGCGCGCGGTCGAGCTTGACGATGTCGGGCTCGAGGTCGAGCACGCGCTTCAGGTTCGAGTGACCTGCGCCGAGATCGTCGACCGCGAGGAACACGCCGCCCCGCGTGCTCATCTCTCGCAGCACGCTTCTGCAGAGTTCGTAGTGCGTGAACGCCGCCGACTCCGTGATCTCGATGAACACGTGGTGGTCGTGCATGTAGAGCGGATCGTCGGGGCGCACGAGCCACCGGGCGCTGAGCTCGTCGGGGTGCACGTTGACGAACAGGGGAAGCCCCGCGCCGCGATCGAAGGTCACCTCGCGGATGAGCCGGCCAAGGCGACCGCAGGCGGCCTCGTCCGCCGCGTGCGAGAACAGCACTGCTGGATTCGTATACTCAGGCCACTTGCAGCGAGTGAGTGCCTCGTAGGCGAAGATGCGACGCGTCGAAAGGTCGACGATGGGCTGAAAAACGACGTCGAGATCGTCGCGAGTGAGCCCGCGTACGCTCGGCCCGGCTTCGAGAGGAGGGCTGGGCGGCGCCGAGTCCTGCGCGGAGAGGGTCCACCGCTTGGGGCGCGAACTTTTCATTTTGGTCGAGCGTCCGTGATCCTGCACTCTATCACGGCCGGACCGGCCGCTCGATAAGCACGGAGCTCGGCGCCACGGGGCGCGGCGAGCACCGCTCACTTCCTAGCTTCTCCTACTTCGAATCCCGCGCGCTGACGCCCGCGGCAAATGAGCGGAATGGGTTCTGAGGACCGCTGAACGAAGTGTCATAGTCAACGAGGGAGCACACGTCGTCGCACATGACCGCATATCCGCTTGGCAGCCAGGAGCGACCGTTGCGCGTCGCCGTCGTCGGATCGGGGCCTGCGGGCTTCTACACGGCGGAGTCTCTCGTGAAGCACAAGCAGATCGCCGCCGAGGTCGACCTCTTCGAGCGCCTGCCCGCTCCCTATGGTCTCGTCCGCTACGGCGTCGCTCCCGATCATCAGAAGATCAAGAGCGTGACCGTCGCCTACGACCGGCTCTGCGAGAACCCGAAGATGCGGTTCTTCGGCAACGTGCACGTCGGGCAGAAGGACGTCGCGGTGGAGGAGCTCGTCGCCCACTACGACCAGGTCGTGTTTGCGGTCGGCTGTGAGACGGATCGTCACCTCGGCATCCCCGGAGAAGCGCAGCGCGGCAGTCATCCGGCCACGAGCTTCGTCGCCTGGTACAACGGTCATCCGGATTTCACCGACTACGGCGTCGAGCTCGACAGCGAGCGCGCCACCATCGTCGGCGTCGGCGACGTGGCGATGGATCTCACGCGGATGCTGCTGCAGCACCCCGACGAGCTCGCGAAGACGGACATCCACGGGAAGGCGCTCGACGTCCTTCGGCAGAGCCGGGTCCGCGAGGTCGTGCTCCTGGCTCGCCGTGGCCCGGCGCAGGCGGCGTTCGCGACGAAGGAGCTCGAGGACATCGTGGATCTCCCCGGCGTGGAGGTCGTCATCGATCACCAGCAGGTGCGAGGCGACATCGAGAGCGGCGAAGAGTACGACGGCCTGACGAAGCGCAAGCTCGAGTACCTGTCGATCCTCTCGACGCGGAAGCCCGCCTCCGCGGACCGACGGATGATCTTCCGTTTCCTGACGTCGCCGGTGGAGATCGTGGGCGAAGGAGGCAAGGTCACCGGGCTTCGCGTGGAGCACAACGAGCTCGTGAAGGATCATCAGGGCCGCACGTCGGCACGCGGGACGGGTCGATTCGAGACGCTCCCGACGAGCCTCGTCTTCCGGTCCGTCGGCTACCGCGGGGTGCCGATCCAGGGCCTCCCCTTCGACGAGAAGCAAGGCATCGTCCCGAACGCGGACGGTCGCGTCCTCCGGAACGGCGAGGTGCTTCCGAACGTCTACGTTTCGGGCTGGATCAAGCGAGGGCCCTCGGGCGTCATCGGGACGAACAAGAGCGATGCCGCCGCCACGGTTCAGAAGATGGTGGAGGACATCGCAGGCCGTACGGCGACCCAGCATCCGCGGGACGCCATCGACGAGCTCCTGCGTTCGCGCAACGTTCGAGTGGTGAGCTGGGCGGACTGGCGAACGATCGATCGCATCGAGCGCGAACAGGGTGCTCGGCTGGGCAAGGTCCGCGACAAGCTGACGTGCCTTTCGGACGTGCTTTCGGCCCTCACGAGCTGAAGCGGCAGAAGCTTTCGGGCGAGCGCGCAACTGGTGTACGCTCCGCCCCAAAGCAATGCTCGAGAAGACGAAGGGCAGGCTCGCGGGCTGGGCCGTCTTGTTTGCGTTCGCCATGGCGTTCTCCCTGGCCCTGCCCGGCAAGGCGCTCGCGCAGTCCGGCGCCGACAAGGCGGCCGCCGAAGCGCTCTTCCAGGCCGGGCGCGATCTGATGAACGCCGGCAAGTTCGACCAGGCCTGCGAGAAGTTCGAGGGCAGCCAGAAGCTCGACGCGGGGCTCGGCACGCTGCTCTTCCTGGCCGATTGCTACGAGAAGGCCGGACGTCTCGCGAGCTCCTGGGCCACCTTCCGGGAAGCGGAGTCGATCGCCGCCGGCCGCGGCGATCAGGCGCGCGGTGAGATCGCGAAGGAGCGCTCCGCGGCGCTCGAGCCTCGCCTCTCGAAACTGTGGATCAAGGTGGCGGACGGCAACGATCTCCGAACGCAGGTGAAGCGCGACGGCGAGGCCATTCCCCGGGAGTCCTGGGGCGTGGCGCTTCCGACCGACGCCGGCCAGCACGTGCTCGAAGCGTCCGCGCCGGGTCGCAAGACGTGGTCGAGCAAGGTAGCCATCACCGGCGAAGGCGCGAACGTGTCGGTGGACGTGCCGGTCCTCGACGCACTCACGGAGACAGCGAGCCCGTCACTGCCGCCCGCGCCGGCCGCAGCGACGACGCCGGTGACGCCCGCGGAATCACCGCACGCTTCTCACACGCAGCGCACGATGAGCTTCATCGCTGGCGGCATCGGCGTGGTGGGGCTCGGGCTCGGCACCTACTTCACGGTGAACGCGAGCGGCAAGAAGAGCGATTCGTTGAAGCATTGCGAGACGAACCAGCCGAATCTCTGCGATTCGACGGGCGTGGGTCTTCGCAATCAGGCGCTCTCGTCCGCGCGGCTCGCGACGGCATTCATGATCGGCGGCGGAGTCCTGCTCGCCGGCGGTGTCGTTCTCTATCTCATGGCACCGTCCAGCGGTCCTTCGACCACCGGCTCGGTGAGGACGCTCCGCGTGGCGGCCGGAGCGGCGCCTGGCGGCGGTCACGTCGTGCTCGGAGGGGATTTCTGATGGCCCGCGTCCGACAGGCGAGCGTCGCCGTGCTCTTTTTCCCGATCGCCATCTCGTGCGCCTCGATCCTCGGCATCGACAAGGCCCAGCCCGAGCCGGAAACGATGGTCGATGCCGGAGGCGGCGCCGGCGCCGGCGGCGACCACCCGAAGGCCCTCTGCGCCGACTACTGCGCGAAGGCCATCGCGAACTGCACCGGCGATCTGGAGCTCTATCCGACGCTCGCCTTCTGCCTGGCCGTCTGCGCGACGCTGCCGCAAGGGCAACGCACGGACCTTCTCGGGAACACCGTGGGCTGCCGGCTCCACTTCGCGGAGTCCGCGGCGACCATCGAGCGGAGCCTGAATTGCTCCGCCGCAGGGCCCGGAGGCAACGGCATCTGCGGCGACAACTGCGACAGCTGGTGCACCATCGAGGCGAAGATCTGCCCGTCCATCTACGCGACGCGCGACGATTGCCTCACCGCGTGCGGCACGTTCCCCGTTCTCGGCAGCTACAACGACACGGTGCCGACGCAGTCGGGGAACTCGTTCGAGTGCCGCCTCTATCACGTGACGGCCGCAGCGGGGATCGATCCGATGCTTCACTGCCCGCACACGGACATCAACCTGAAGAACGGCCCGTGCTCGGCGAAGTGACGAGCCCCCCCTCTACGCCACCCCTTCGAAACATCGGCCCCCAGCGCGGCCCCATGACTGCCCGCGCCGGGAGCCCTCGAAGGGCCACCACCATTTCCCAGGCACCACTAATGGTCGCAGCGGGCTTCGGGGATCACGAAATCGTCGAGCGGGCCCACCACTGAGGTGGTCCCTGAAGCCGAGGAGTCTTCCCGGTTGGCGTCCAGCTCGCGGATGCGGGGATCGCCGAGTGGCTTGAAGAAGCCCGACCTGCCCCAGAACGAATCTTGCGGCCGGTTGGATAGGGAGCAGGCCGGGTTGAAGAGTGAGTCGCGTGCCCCCCTCGTGGTGATGAAACCTACCCGAAGAAAAATGACGGCCCAGGCTCTGCGGGAGATCCTCCCGGCGGTCCGGACGTCCAATTCAGGATGGCCCCCCGTCTCGCTGGATTCCATCACGGCGGATTTCGCTCCCTCCTGATTCTCGTGGCCGCACTGGCAGTGCTGACGACGCTCGTCGGCGGCGTCAGCGCTCGCTCGCCCTCTTACCCTCCGTACTCCGTCACCCTGGAGGACGACCGAGGCAACGTCCTTAGGACCTTCCGGCGCGAAGGGACGACCTACGTTCTCGGGTACGTCGGCGAGCGATACGCGGTGCGTCTGTCGAATCACAGCGATCGTCGTGTCGAGGCGGTGCTCTCGGTGGACGGACGCGACGCGGTGAGCGGAGACCCGGGTGATTTCGTTCGTGAACGCGGCTACCTGGTACCACCGCACGGCTCCGTGCTCGTCGACGGATTCCGTCAGAGCCTCGAGCATACCGCCGCGTTCCGGTTCTCGCGCCCCGCAGCGAGCTACTCGTCGCGGATGGGCACGCCGGAAAACGTCGGCGTCATCGGCGTCGC
>CAYUAW010000104.1:0-4308 GCA_964442485.1 uncultured Polyangiaceae bacterium | reverse complement strand
CCCGACGCGCGTCGCCGGCACCGAGCAGCGCCGCGAAGCGGAGCGCGAGCGGCAGTGACGACCTGGGCGCTGCACGCGGCGCGGCCGACGCCGACGCACCAGGCCGTCTCGGAACGGAGTACGGCGAATCGAAGTACAGTCCCGTCACCGAGGTGCCGTTCCAACGCCAGAGCCCCGGTCGTCCCGACGCCGTCGTGAGCGTGCGCTACGACGACGACGACGGACTCGTCGCACGCGGCTTCGACGTGTATCCGCGACCGACCTGGACGGAGCCTTCCTGGTACGAGCCGGACCCCTTTCCGCGCAGCCATTTCGCCGCGCCGCCGTGAACCTACCCGGCGACGCCGCACGGCTTGCCTCGAGTTGGCCGTTTTTTTTCCGCCAGAGCTCCGTTCTTTCACAACTGCGCGAGTCGAGGCAGGCGCCCGGGTCGGGTATAGTCACGCGAAGATGGCCGAGGGCTCGCCACCGACGACGCGGAGCAAGTTCGAGCACGAGGTGCTGCACGCTCTCCTCGAGACGCTCGAGCTCGGCAACATCGGTCTGTCGATCGTCGCGGTAGATGTGGACCCGCCGGAATACATCTTCGTGAACTTCGGGAGCGCAGCCCTGCTGGGCTACACGCTGGACGAGTTCGTGAAGATCCCCATCTGGGAGCTGTTCCCGGCTGATGACCACGCGGACATGCGCTCTCGCCAGCGGGCGCGGCTCGCGGAGCCCGCCGGAACGAACCGCATGGAGGTCCACCTAAAGCACAAGAACGGCACGAAGGTCCCGGTGGAGGTGACGACGAGCCGCATCGATTTCGCTGGGCGACCGGCCAACGTGAGCTTCGCGCACGACGCCTCGTCGCGAATGGAGGCGCTGCGGGCGCTGGAAGCGTCGGAGGCACGCTTCCGTCAGCTGGTCGAGTCGGCCCCGGACGGTGTCGTCATCCTGCGCGGCGAGCGTCTCTCGTACGTGAACTCGGAAGCCGCCAGGATGCTCGGCTTCGAGCGGGCCGAGGACGCCATCGGCGCGCGATTCGACGAGCTCGTGACCCGGAGGGAGGCGCCCCTTTTCGAAGGACCGCTGCCCGCGGACGATCAGGGAGGACGCGGCCTCGGCAAGTCCGCGGAGTACCGCTCGCGGCGACCGGATGGGCAGGAAATAATCCTGGAGCTCTCGTCTCTGTCCATCGAATTCGAGGGAACTCCTGCGACGCTCGCCTTCGCTCGAGACATCACCGAACGAAAAGCGATGCACGAGAAGATGGTGCAAGCCGACAGGCTCGCCGCCGTGGGAACGCTCGCGGCGGGGATCGCGCACGAGATCAACAACCCGCTCGCGTACGTGCTCCTCGGCCTTCAGTACATGGAACGCGAGCTGCCGAAGGTCGCAAAGGAGCCTTCGCGGATCGGTGAGATGCTCGCGCGGCTCGCGGAGATCAAGAGCGGGGCGGTACGCGTGGGCGGCATCGTCTCGGGCCTCAAGATGTTCGCGCGCGCCGACGAGTCCGAGCGCGGCCCCGTGGATCTCCGCGTGGTCGTGGATGCGGCGATCAAGATCGCGGACAACGAGATCCGGCACCGCGCGCGCCTGGTCCGGACCTATGAGACGCAGGCCCTCGTTCACGGGAACTCGGCCCGCCTCGAGCAGGTGTTCCTGAATCTCCTGGTGAACGCGGCGCACGCCGTCTCGGAGCGCGAGTCTTCGCGCGCGGAGATCCACGTGCGGCTGCGCCTCCCGTCGGAAGGCCGCGTGGTCGCGGAGGTCACCGACAACGGGACGGGCATCGCCGAGGACATCCTGCCGAGGGTGTTCGACCCCTTCTTCACGACGAAGCCCATCGGGATCGGAACGGGCCTCGGGCTCCCCATCTGCCGCAGCATCGTGGAAGGCTTCGGAGGGAAGATCGACGTGGCGAGCCAGGTCGGGCGGGGAACGACGGTGCGCATCGAGCTGCCCGTCTTCACGGAGGACGCCGCGACCGTCGACGAGATACCGGACCGGGAGTCGTCGTTCCCGCCGCCCGGCCGCGGGAGGATCCTGGTGGTCGACGACGAGCCGCTGGTGGCGGGCCTGCTGTCCCGGATGCTCGCCAGCGACCACGAGGTCTGCGTGGCCACGAGCGCCGGCGAGGCGCTCGCGCTCATCGAAGAGAACGTCTTCGACGCGATCGTGTGCGACGTGATGATGCCGGGCACGACCGGCATGGACCTCTACACGATCGTCCGCGCCAAGAGCCCGCCCCTCGCCGAACGGATCGTGTTCGTCACGGGCGGCGCGTTCGTCCCGCGCGTCGCGGAGTTCCTTTCGAGCGTCAACAACCCGAAGCTCGACAAGCCCGTGGATCTGAGGGCATTGACGAAGGCGCTGGGGGAGATTCGACGGCGCATCTACGCATCGCTCTGAGCCGCGCTCACCCGATGGGCAGATCGCCGTCCGCGATGGACTTGTAGTCCTTGCGGTCCTTCAGGGCCCGGGTCGCAGCAAAGACGTCCCCCGCGGTCGACAGAGCGCGGTCCGGCATGGCTCGCGCGACGCGCTCACGGAGCTCCGCCGAGCCGTGTCGAAGGAACGGATTCGTCTGCCGTTCGAGCCCAATGCTCGAAGGGATGGAGCTCTCTCCGCGCCCGCGGAGCTCCCACGTCGAGCGGATGCGCTGGCGGAGCTCCGCGTTTCCCGGCTCGACGCTGAAGGCGAAGCGCAGGTTGTCCTGCGTGTACTCATGCGCACAGCACACCCTGGTGGCCTCGGGTAGCCCACCGAGCCGCTCGAGGCTCGTGTGCATCTTCGCCGGCGGTCCGTCGAAGAGGTAACCGCAACCCGCGCCGAACATCGTGTCCCCGCAGAAGAGCACCCCGTCGAGGACGTAGGACACGTGACCGTTGATGTGCCCTTCCGTGAGCAGCACGTTCGCCGTCACCCCGGCGAACGTCACCTGGTCGCCGTCGTCCACCTGCTCGGTGATCCCGGGAACGTCCTTCGCGGCGCGCTTCGGCCCGACGACGCGCATCCCGGACAGCAGGGCCCGGCCCTCGAGATCGCGGTTTATGCCGACATGGTCGCCGTGGGTGTGTGTGTTCAGGATCGTCGTGAGGCGCAATCCTTGCGCGGCGCAGTAGTCGAGCACGCCGCCCGCGTCCGGTCCGTCGACGGCGGCGGCCTCCCCCCCTGGCCCGACCACGAGCCAGATCAGGTTGTCCTGTGCCGCAGGAATCTGATGAATCTGAAGGGCACCGCTCGCAGAAGCAAAGGGAGCGGAGGGCTTGGTGACGGCGTGAGGCATCGTGAGTGCTCCAAACGTAAACGAGTTCTCCCGAGGAGGGAGGACCTCCGAAGCCTCGGACAGATCCGGAGTGGCCGCCAGGGCCGCCGCCCACGCCAGCCGCGAAACGCGGGCGGTCGTGGCCCGTAGCCACCAGAAATAGCCGACCCTTTTGTGAGCGATTCCTTACGTCCACCGCGTCAGTCCCCTTCGCGCTCAGTCCCTCACCGGGCCTGGCTGGCGGGCCGGCGATTGGCTAGAGTGATGCTCGTTTTCACAAAGGATTCGCCGTACACATGAACTCCGCTTTGTTGCTCCGCTCCTCGGGGCTGGTCGCGGTCACGGTTGCGCTGTTCGTCGGGTGCGGTGGCCGCATCGAGGCGGACTATCTGAGTGATGGCGGCGCGGAGCTGCAGAACGGCAACTGCGGCAACGGGCGGATCGACAAGGGCGAGGAGTGCGACGGCACGCACCTCGGCGGAGCGACGTGCAGCAGCGCGACGATGAACTCGCTCTCCACGGGCCAGCTCAGCTGCAAGCAATGCAAGCTCATTACGACCGGATGTTCCGGCACCGGGCAAGGCGGCGCGACGGGCACTGGCGGCCGCTCGAGCACGGGTGGCGCATTCGGGACCGGCGGTGGCTTCGGCACTGGCGGTCGCTTCGGTACGGGTGGCGTCGTCGGGACGGGCGGCAGGGTCGGCGGCACGGGTGGCACGAGCGGGACGGCCACGCCCTGCACGAGCACCTCGGATTGCCGTGGACGCGAGGTGTGTTGCGGCACCCTCTCGAACAATCAGTACACGTTCTCGTGCGCCACGACGTGCGCGCGCACCGACGTCACCGCGGAGTGCCACACCAGCGCCGACTGCGGGCGGAACGAGGTGTGCTGCGCCACGACGAACCAGACGGGCACGACGTACACATCCATCGCGTGCGCGGCCACCTGCAACGCGAACGGCGAGCGGCCCCTCTGCGCCATGAATAGCGATTGCCCGAACGGCACCACGTGTCGAGCGAGCCGCGTGCTGCCGAGCGACTTCAGCATGTGCCGGTAG
>CAYUAW010000103.1:9001-19767 GCA_964442485.1 uncultured Polyangiaceae bacterium | reverse complement strand
TCGGCGTATTCCGGATCCTGCGTGAGCGCTCGCTTGCCGAGGAAGACGGCTTTCTTCGCGTCGCCGCGCTGCTCGGCGATCATGCCCTGACGCAGGTACGCCTCGGCCTTGGACATCGGCGCGTCGCCCTTCAGGAGCGTGATCGCCTGCAGGGCCTTGATGGCGATGTCGAGCTCGCCGCGCTCCATCGCGATGACGGCGAGCTCGGAGGCCGCAGCGCCGTTCTGGCGGTCGGTCTGCACGGCGGCGTCGAGCCAGGCGAACACGGCCTCCCAGTCGCCCGCGATGCGGCCGATGCGGGCCATGGCGTGCTGGAGCTCCGCGAGCTCCGGGGAGCGACGCTTGCCGAAGACGTCGATGGTCTGATCCAGGATGTTCGCGGCTTCCTCGATCTCGCCGACGGACCCGAGGAGGTCCGCGAGCTTGATCACGATGCGATGGTCCTCCGGCTGGATGGTGTACGCACGCCGGTAAGCGTCGATGGCGACGCGCTCGCCGCCCTCCACGCGCAGCGACAGATCGCCGGCCTCCGACAGCCGTTCGAAGCGCGTGCGGTCGTCGGCCGCCTGCTCCGCCTCGGAGATCATGATGCTCGCGAGCTCGGCGAAGGCGCCGGCGGCCTCGTACATGCGGCGGAGCCGGCCACGCAGCGTCTCGTCGCCGGGGGACTTCGCGTAGACCTGCTCGAGCGCGGGGCGCGCGTCCATCGGAGTGCCCGCGCGCTCGCACGCCTCCGCGTAGTGGATCACGGCATCGACCTGGTCGGCGCCCGTCGTGATCTCCACCAGGCGCAGGTAGGCCTTGGCCGCCGCGCCCCACTTCTCGGCGTTGGCGGCGAACTGACCGAGGCCGCGCACGGCCTCGGAGTCGTTCGGCTGCCGCTTCACCCAGCCGACGAGCAGCTCGAGCCCGCGGCGCTGATCGCCGAGCTTCGGGAGGACGCTCGCGAGCCGCATGGTCGCGGCGCGCTCGACGCGCTCGTCGTCCCGCTCGCCCGCGAGCAGCCGCTGCGCTTCCAGGAGATCCGCCAGATCCGTCTCGAACGAATCGCTCACCATGGAGGCGGCGCGATCGAGATCGGCGATGGCGGCGGCGAGCACGGCGATCTCGTAGCCGTCGACCTTCGGACGGAGCTTCGCCCGCATCGCGAGCAGGCGCGCCGCGGCCTCCGGCGAGGCGCTCCCCGAGTCGATGGTCGCGGAGACGACGGTGAGCGCCTCTTCCGGACGGCCCGCGTCCATGGCCGTCGTCGCGAACTCCTCGACGAGCGGGACGTCACTCGGCCGCGCCCGTCGCGCCTCCGCGAGCAGATCCGCGGCGCGGACCGGGTCGCCCAGCCGATCGCGATGAAGCCGCGCCGCTTCGCGCAGCTGCTCGGCCACCTCGGCCGGCTCGGTCCGGTGCCGCGCGCCCGTGGCGAGCACATCGGCGAGGCCGGCGAAGTCGTCGCGCTCGGTGTACCAGGCGATGAGCTTCTCCCGGAGCGCCGCGCTCGTCGGGTGCGCCGAGTAGCCCCTGCGCAGAGCATGCTCGGCGGCGTCCGTGTCGCCGACGGACGTCGCGAGCTCGGCGAGCTCGAGCGCGAGCTTCGCCGCGGCCTCGCCCGTCTCGAGCGCGAGCAGGCGCTCCATGATGCCCATGCGGTCGCGCGGCTCGTCGTCCGGCCCGAACAGCGCGAGGAGCGACTCGAGCAGCGGGCGATCGTTCGGGGCCCAGTTCAGCGAGTCCTTGTAGAGGGACATCGCCGCGGCGCGATCCGTCTTCTCTATCGTCTTGCCGATCTGCAGCGAGATGGCCGCGACCGCGGCGGCGTCGCGCCGCTCCTTCGCGGCGCCGAGCTGCCGGTCGAGCAGCTCGTTCAGCTCGTCGACACGGCCGGTGCGCTCGAAGAGCTCGGAGAGCACCACCGACGCCTGGACGTGATCGGGGTCCTCGTCGAGCACCTCGCGGAGCACCGTCTCGGCCTCGGCCTGGCGCGCGGGGTCCTCGAGCAGGATCCTCCCTCGCTCCATGCGCAGGTGGTTACGCTCGCGCGGGTCGTAGACGACCTCGACGGTCTTCGCGATGCACGCCTCGAGCTCCGCGAACGCGCCGAGCTTGCGGTAGACGTCGAGGAGCGGCTTCCAGGCGCGCGGCTCCGTGGGGTCCTGACCGCGCAGCCGCTCGTAGGTGCGCACGGCGCGCGGCAGGTCGCCGAGCGGCCCGGCCGCCATCTCCGCCAGGCGGAGACCGAGCTCGAACCCTTCTGCGCCGCCCGAGTGCGACGCTTCCTCGAGCAGATCCGCGGCACCGGCGTAGTCCTTGGCCGCCTCGCGGATCGCGGCGAGCTCGACGAGTGCGCTCGTGATGTTCTGCGACGCGCCTTCGGCCCGCGCGACCGCCACCAGCCGCTCGAGCAGACCGCCGACGCGCGTGGAGTCGCCGAGCTTGTGCGCGAGCTCCGTCGCTTCGATCAGGAGATCGCGCGTCGCGTCGGGCAGCGATGCGCGGAGCACGAGCGCGTCGAGCAGGATCTGGTCCTCGCCGATGGCGCGCGCGACGCGCTCGTAGACCCGGACGAGCCGCGGCGTGTAGACGCCGCCGCGGACGGCGTCGCGCAGTAGCCGGAACGCGCGATCGTAGTCCGGCGCGCGATCGATGGCGGCGTCGAGTCGAATCGCGCCTTCCTCGCGTGACGCAGGCGACGCGAGCTCGAGCTCCGCGATGCGATAGAAGGCCTCGTTGCGCGGCGTGACGTCCGTCTCGTCCTGATCGGAGGATTCGACGAACCTGTTCAGCGCGCGGCCGAGTCGCTCGGGATCTCCGTCCGGCAGGACGTTCAGGAGAGCCCGGTACGCACGGAGCGAGCGGCGACCCGTCGCGAGGGAGCGCTCGTAGAAGACGACAGCCTGCGACGGCTGGAGGAGCTCGTGCTCCGCCATGACGCCGAGCCGCATCCATAGATCGCTCGCGAGGAGCGGGTCGGTGCGCTCGGCGCCCTCCGCGAGATCGGATAGGCGCGCCGTGTAGCGATCCATCGCGTTGGCCCGCATCGCAAGGTCGTGCGCGGACGTGAGCAAGGTCACCGAGCCGGGGGTGCGCGCGAGAGCGTCGATCAAGCTGTCCAGCGCCTCGCCGAGACGGCCTGTCTCCGCGAGCAGATCGGCGCGCGCCACCAGGATCTCCGCCGAGGCGGCCGGATCGGTGATGCGTTCGAGCCGGGTATCGAGCACGCGGAGCACGAGGTCGATCTGACCGGTGGCGCGTAGCATGCGCTCGAGGCGGAGCGCCTCGAGGTTGTTCGACGCCGCCGTCTCGAACGCGGACTCCAGCAGATCGTTCGCGCGATCGGTCTGGCCTTGCTCGGCGGCCATCTGGTGGAGGTCGAACATGACCTCGCTCGCCGCGATCGGCTCGTCCTCCGCGTCCTCGCTCGGCGGCGCGGGGTGCTGGCGCCGCACGATGAGGAGCAGGGCCCGGTAGGCGCGCTCGGCCGCGTCGAGCTCGCCCTTCTGGCGCGCCACGTCGCCGAGGAGCCGGAGGATCTTGGGATCGCTGCGCTCGATGCTCGACGCGGACTCGAGGTGGGAGAGCGCCTGCACGAGGTCGCCGCGGGACTGAGCGATGCGCGCGAGGTGATAGTGCACCGCCGCGCGCTCCGGGGTCCTTCGCCTGCCGAACTCCGACAGCATGACCTCGAGCAGGGCGTGCGCCTCGTCGAAGCGGTGCGCGCTGCGGAGCGCGTCGGCCAGGGCGAGCCGCACCGGGCGATCCTCGGGGGAGAGCTCCGCGGCGCGTTCGAGGAGCGGGATCGCGGCGTCGAGCGCGCCGAGCCGGCGGCGCTGCACCTGCGCGGCCTGCTTCAGCAGCGCCACCTTCGCGGCGACGTCCGGGGCGTGATCGACGCCCTCCGAGAGCAGCGGGGCGAGCGCCGACCACGCCTTCGTGTCGCGGTAGAGATCCGCGAGCAGATCGCGCAGCTCGGTGGCGCCCGGGTCCACGGCGAGCGCGTCGGTCAGACACCGCTCGGCGTCCACCTGACGGCCCGCGGCGTGATAGCTGCGCGCGAGCTTCAGCACCGTCGAGCGATGCGTGACGAGCTCTCCCGGCCCGCGCCCCGTCCGCTCGAGTCGCTTCTCGAGCCAGCCGACCGCGGCGCCGTGCTCGTTGCGCGCCGTGTGGATGGCGGCGAGAGAATCCAGCACGTCCACGCTGGGATCGAGCGCGACCGAGCGACGATAGGCGTCGAGGGCGCGCTCGACGTCGGAGAGCGGCGACTCCGCGAGCCGGCCCGCCCTCGCCCACAGGTTGGACGCCGCGTGGCGATCGCCCGCGCCCTGTACGAGCTCGGCCTGACGAACGAGCTCCGCGTGCAGCTCGGGGTGACGGCCCTCGCTCGAGAGGATGTCGGCGATGGCGTCCACGGACTCCGGGTGCCCCGGGACATCGGCGAGGTTCTCGCGCAGCGCGGAGAGACGCTCGGCGACGTCGCCGTCGATCTCGCCGAGCACGCGCGCGACGTCGAGGCGAAGTACCAGCCTTCGATCGACGGGCGGCTCGAGCGAGAGCTCGCGACGCCTGAGCTCGAGGAGCTCCCCCCGCCGCTGCTCCTTCGCGTAGAGGCCGGCGAGCAGGGCGATGGTCGCGGCGTCGTCGGGGGCCTCGTCCAGGATGCCGCGACAGAGCTCCACGGCGCGCGGCGTGTCGCCCAGGCGCTCGGCGGAGAGATCCGCTGCGCGGTAGCGAAGCTCGCGTGACTTCTCCGGGGAGAAGGGGAGCGCCGCGCCGCTCTCGAGCAGCGCCTCGGCTTCCGCGGGCTGATCCGCCTCGAGCCAGAGCTGCACGAGCTGCTCGAGGGCCCACAGAGCATACCGCGACAGCTGACCGGGATCGCCGCCGTCCGCGAGCGCGGTCTTCCAGCGCTCGGAAGCGATCCGGAGCACGCGCTCCAGGATGGGCCGGGAGAGCTCCGGATCGCGGACGCCGTGGAGCGCGACCATCCCTGCCTCGTGCAGGATGTCGAGATCGTCCCCCGTGGCGGCGGCCAGGCGCAGCAGCGTGCTCGCGAGATCGCGGTCGGGAGAACGCCGCTCGAGCTCCGCCAGCATGCGCAGCGTGTCGGCGTTCTCCTGGTGCGACACGGCCTCGCGCAGCACCGCTTGCGCGCTGTCGGGGTTGCCGAGTCGATCCCGGTACCACACGCCGAGCTGTCGCTTCACGTCGTGCAGCACGGCCTTCGAGAGCTTGCCCGCACGCGCGACGGCTTCCGCGGCGGCCTTCGTCGCGTGCGCCCACGCCGCGGCGTCGCTCGCGACGCGATCGAACGTCTCGACCACGTCCGCGGCGACCTCGTCGCGCGCAGCGGCGCTCCGCACGAGCGCGTCGGCGGCGACGTCCCAGCGGTCGGTCAGCCCTGCCACCCGGACGAGCGCGACGTAGGCCGGCAGCTCCGCCGGCGACAGCTCCGTCACCTCCGCGTAGGACTTCAGCGCGCCCGACGGATCCGCCAGGCGCTCCTCGAGGATCGCTCCGTGCGACAGGAGCAGCTCCGAGCGCCGCGTGACGTCGGTCGCACCGGCAACCGCGTCGGCGTAACCGTCGGCGCACGCCGTCCAGTTCTCGGTCTCCTCCGCGAGCCGGCGCAGCTCCGTCTCGATGGACGGCTCGCGGGTCAGCGCGAACGCGGCGCGCACGTAGCTCTGCGCCGCGGCACGATCGCCCGCGCGCTGTTCCAGGATGCCGGCCGCCTCGAGCAGCACGTCGCGGCGGAAGGCGTCGTCCTTCGCGCGCTGCACGCGCCGCTCGACCAGGCCGAGGGTACCCTGCCACTCGTCGGCGTCGGCGTAGGCGCGCGCGAGCGTCTCGGCAGCGAGCGCGCCCGCTTCCACGTCGTCCAGCACGGCGCGAAGCCCCGCGCGGGCGCCCTCGTGCGTCGGCAGCGTCTGGAGCGCGTCGCGGTAGGCGTCGACCGCCTTCAGCGGCGCGTCGCGCTGCGTTCGATACACGTCGCCCATGCGGGCGAGGTGCGCGGCCTTCTGCTCCGGATCCTCGACCTGCCGGGCCGCCTGACGAAGCAGCGCCGTCACGTCCGACCAGCGCTGCGCGGAGGCCGAGAGATCGGCAAGCTCGTTCATCGTCTCGAGATTCGCGCCGAACTCGGTCTCGATGCGGCGCCAGGTGTCGATGGCGAGCGGAAGATCGTCGAGGTTCGTCCGGTACGTCGCCGCGATCTGCACCAGATCCCGCCGCCGCGCGTCCGCGTCCGAGGAAGCGTCGTGCCGCCGTCCGAGCGCGACGACCAGCGCTTCCCACCGGTTGCTCTCTTCGAGGATCTCCACGGTGACGTCGAGCGCCTCGCGGTCAGCCGGGTTCCGCGAGAGGCAGTCCTCGAAGAGGCGCAGGGAGTGGTCCACGTCACCCAGGGCGTGCGCGAGGTGCGCGGCCTCCCCGAGGATGCGTCGCTGCTCGGACCTGTCGGGCTCGAGCGCGACGAGGCGCTCGAGGACGTCGAGGCGCTGTCGCGCGTGCTCGGAACCGACCAGGAGCACCGTGAGCCGACGCGCGACGTCGAGGAGCGACTCCGGATCGACGTCCGGGTCGACCAGGACGCGCGAATAGAGCTCGATGGCGCCCGCCGCGTCGTCGAGAGATTCGTGGTGCACGCGCCCCGCGTCGAGCAGGAACTCCACGCGGACAGAGCCATCCTGCGTCGCCGCCGCGGCCCGGACCAGCGACTCGGCGTACCGCTCTGCCTTGCCCGATTTCTGCGCGAGGGCCTCCAGCGTCGCCTTCACCTGGCGAGTCGGCGACAGCACGAGCCACTCCGCGGCGTGCTCGACGGCGTCCGCTTCACGTCCGGATCCGGCCAGCAATGTGGTCGCTTCGGAGCGCAGGGCGACGCGCTCGCTCGCCGCGTCCGCCACCCCCAGGAGAAGCTCGATGGCGCGAATGACGTCCTCCGAGCTCCCGTGCAGCACGAAGCGCTCCTTCAGGAGGCCGAGCGACGTGCGGCGAGTCTCGACGGGCGCCGACGCGAAGGTCCCGATGCGCTCGAGGAGCTTCGCGGCCTGCGCTTCCCCGGCCCCCGCGGCGAGGATCTGCCGGACGACCTCCAGGGCCGTGGGCGCTTCGCCGAGCTTCTCGAGCCACGTCTCGGCCATACGCGTACGCGTCGAGAGCACTTCCTGCGGAGACAGCACGGACAGGCGCGCGCCCCACACGTCGATGAGATCGCGATAGCGCTTCTGCAGGATGAGCCGGCGCTCGAGCGAGCCCGCGAGCTGCGCGTCCTCGGGCCGGAGCGGCACGAGCTGCTTCAGGTAAGAGATGGCGCGATCGGTGCTGCCGGCGAAATCCTTCGCGATGCGCGCGGCCTCGTCCAGGAGTGCCTTCTTCTTCTCGCGATCCTCGCACTGTGCGATGGCGACGTCGTAGGCGGAGAGCAGATCCTCCCAGCGCTCCGCCATCGTGAGAAGGAGACTCAACCGTTCGAACGCCCACTCCGCGCGCGGATCGAGCTCGAGGACGCGCTTCAGGATCTGGAGGACGAAGCCCTGATCCTCGAACCACTCGTCGTGGAATGCGACGGCGCGGCGTCCGAGCGAGCTCGAGACGTCCGCCGATAGATCGCGCGCCAGGGTTTCGCGATAGAGGCGGGAGATGTCGTCGGGCAGATCGGACTTGCGCGCGATTTCGTCGAGCTCGTCCCACGCTTCTTCGTCGGCTGGGTTCTGGCGAACCCGCTCGAGAAGCGCGCTCGCACCCGGCAACGACGCCGGCGCTGCCTCCTCTTCACTCGTCCCGTTCACTTCCCAGCTCGCTGCACTTTGACGTTTCATCGGACCTTCGGAGGGTCGTGCCGAAGCTTGAGATTCAAGCATTTATCCTCTCGTTACAAGCACTCGTCCGAGGAAATTTCGGATACCTCGTTCCGTGGCTTCCATGGCTATCCACAGCGGACCACGGCGACGCCTACACGGTCCGCCATTTCGTTCCGAGCGCCCGCAGGGCCGTCCGTTCAGTGCGGTCACACTCAAGCTTTCCGCGTTCGTGCCGTTCCTGAGTGCACCACGGATGGCAGACGCCGAACAACGCCGCCCAAGCGGAAAGCCGAGTGAGCGCGCGAAGCGACCGAGCGCTCCTGAAGTCGGCGGGTTCTCCGTCAGGCAGCCGAGGCCGTCGCAGGGCGCGGTCGACAGCATCCTGCTCGAGTATCTGAGCAAGCCGACCGCTCCGTCCATGGAAGCCGTCCGCCTGCCGATCGCCAACTACGCGGCGCATCCGACCGCGGTCTCCACGATCCCGACGGCCGCGCCCGCATCCCCCAGCGGGCCGATCCAGACGGTGAGCGGCACCTTCGTGGCCGCGCACGCGGAACAATCACGGACAGAGGAGTCGCTCGAGGACGAGCGGCCGACGGGGCAATGGTCGATCCCCGCCGACGCCATTCCGCTCGATCTCGTCCGTGACCGCGGCGTGCTCGTACGGCTCGACGGTGACGCCAGCGGGGAAGTCCTCTCCATCCCGCGCGACGGGGTACGAGTCGGACGAAGCGGCCGCGCCGAGGTGCACATCCCCGAGCCGAGCGTGAGCCGCGAGCACGCACGGATCGCCTACGAATACGGGGCTTTCTACGTCATCGACCAGTCATCGCAGAACGGCACCATGGTTGCCGGTCGGCAGATCCTGCGCGCCGAGCTCCGTGACGGCGACCTCGTCCAGTTCGGCCAGCGGGCGACGTACCGCTTCTCGCTGATGGACCAGACGCAGGAACAGGTCATGCGCCGGCTGTACGAGTCGAGCACGCGCGACCCGCTCACCGGCGCGGACAACCGGCGCAACATGGACTCGCGGCTCACCGCGGAGATCGCCTTCGCCGCGCGTCACGAACGCCCGCTCTCAGTCATCCTCCTCGATATCGACTTCTTCAAGTCCGTCAACGATCGATACGGCCACCCAGCCGGAGACGAGGTCCTGAAGAGCGTCGCCGCGGTCGTCCGTGGTGCGCTCCGGACCGAGGACGCCTTCGCGCGCTACGGCGGCGAGGAGTTCGTCATCGTGCTGCGCGACACGCCGCTCGCCCAGGCCACCCTGGTCGCGGAGCGCGTCCGCGAGCGGATCGGCAAGGCGTCGGTCGAGATCGGCGGCAGCAGGATCCAGGTCACCGTCAGCGCCGGCTGCGCGTCGCTCGCGTGCTGCATCGGCGCGTCCATCGACGAGCTCATCGGAGCCGCCGATCGACGGCTCTACAAGGCCAAGCGCGGGGGCCGCAACCGCGTCATCGGCTCCGAAGAGACGATCTCCATCGCCCGGTGACGGGCGTCAGTCCGGCGGCTCGGCGGCGAGCCTCACCGCGAGCTCGCGACCGTCCATCACGCGCGCGTCCTCCGCATCGCCGTCGACCACCGCGGCCCGCGTGACCGCGATCGCCCCGTCGCCCGTGCGGATGACGACGTCCGTTCCGATGGCGGCCTCGCCGGCGGCGAGCGCGCCGGGATAGACCTCCTTCGCCTCGGCCTGCGTCACGAAGAGCTCGACGCGGCGGATGGAGAGCGCGACACCGGGGACGGGCGAAAGAGCGCGCACACGCCGCAGCACGCGCTCGGTGCTCCAGCGGAAGTCGGCACGGAGGAGCTCCCCGGACGGCTCGGGCGCCCACGTCGCGAGGGCCTGCTCTTGCGGCGTCGCCTGGGGCTCCTTGCCTTCGGCGAGCGCGCGCACGACGCGGCGCAAGAGACGGAGGCTTGGACGATCCAGGGCGCGCGCGAGCTGCCACGCGTCGCGCTCGCCGATCTCGAGCTCCTCCGTCGCGAGGACGTCACCCTCGTCGTACGCCGCCGTGAGCCGATGCACGCTGACGCCGGTGGTCGAGTCCCCGGCGTCGATGGCCGCGTAGAACGGATTCGGCCCACGGTGCCGCGGCAGGAGCGACGGATGCGCGCCGATGCCGCCCAGACGAGCTGCGCGGAGCCAGCGCTCCTCGACGCGCCGCGTGAAGTACCATGACACCACTAGCTCGGGCGGCTGCCTGGCGAACGCCGCGTCGATCGCCGCTACGAGCTCCGTCGGGGAGACAGAGCGGGCGTCGAGGATCGGCGTGCCGAGGCGTCGAGCGAGCCGCCGACGTCCGGGAGCCTCCGTCGGCGACAGCACCGCGAGCGAGATCGGGATGCCGTCCCCCGCGAGCAGCAGCGCTCCGAGCGGCAACCCGAAGTACGCGACGCGGATCACGCCGCGGGATCGCCGGGAATCGCGAGGCCACACTCCGTGAGTGTCGGTCGCACGCTGTCGGCGAACGCAGTGGCATTGGAGGCGGGCGCATCCATGACGCTGCGCGCCAGAGGGTACCAGCGCGCCACATGGTTGCGCGCGAGGTCGCCGCGCGAGCTCGGGCCGCTGCACTGATCGAGCAGCGCCGTCTCGGCGGCCGCCTGATGTTCGTGCTCGTGATCGAGGATCTTGTGGATGAGCTTCTCGAGCCGCGGGTCGCCGAGCTTCTGATACGCGGCGAGCTGCACCGCGGCAGCCCGATCCACGAGATAGGCTGCAACGGCAATCTCGAGCCACGACGCCGGCGTCGGCAAGGTGGAGGCACGAGCGGCGACCACATCGTAGAGCCCGCGTCCAGCAACCTGTTCGTAGAGGGTGGCGACGATCTCGAAGTGGGACAGCTCCTCGCGCGCGTGCTCCGCCAGCATGTGCTTGTCGTCGATGCTCGGCGCCAGCCGGACGCCTCCAGCGAAGAGATGGGCGGAAACGAGCTCGCGATACCCCTGGCTCTCGAGAAT